>CABZHO010000006.1 GCA_902525595.1 uncultured Pelagibacteraceae bacterium
CCTGCTTCAGATTGGCCACTTTTTGCCGAAAAAGCTCGAGAGTTAATAACTGTCAATGATGTTGATGTAATGTTTGGCTGCTGGACTTCTGTGTCTAGAAAGTCTGTATTACCTGTAATTGAAGAACTTAACGGATTACTTTTTTACCCGGTTCAATATGAAGGTGAAGAAAGCTCAAAAAATGTATTTTATACCGGAGCTGCTCCAAACCAACAAGCGATACCAGCTACTGATTACTATCTAGAAGAACTAGGCATTGAAAAGTTTGCATTACTTGGAACTGACTATGTTTATCCTAGAACAACAAACAAAATTCTAAATCAATATTTAATTGATAAAGGAATACCTGAGTCTGATATTTTTGTAAATTACACACCTTTTGGTCACTCGGATTGGTCAAAAATTGTTGCTGACGTTGTAGCACTTGGGGCTGATGGAAAAAAGGTAGGTGTTATTTCAACTATTAACGGTGATGCAAATATTGGATTTTATAAAGAGCTTGCAGCTGCAGGTGTGAATGCTGAAGACATACCAGTTGTCGCATTCTCAGTTGGTGAAGAGGAATTATCTGGACTTGATACAACAAATTTGGTTGGCCATCTAGCTGCGTGGAATTATTTTCAATCAGCTGAGTCCGACTTAAATACAGCATTTATCAAAAACTGGAAAAGCACTATGGGTTCAGAAAGAGTTACCAATGACCCGATGGAAGCACACGTGATTGGATTTAACATGTATGTTAAAGCAGTGGAAAAAGCTGGAACTACTGATGTAGATGCAGTTAGAGAAGCTATGTACGGAATTACAGTTCCAAATCTCACGGGTGGGACCGCTGAAATGCTCCCAAATCATCATCTCTCTAAACCTGTTTTAATAGGCGAGATCCTTGAAGATGGTCAATTTGATATAATTAGCCAAACGACCGAGGTTCCGGGAGATGCGTGGACAGATCACTTAGCAGAGTCAGCTGTTTTAACTTCAGATTGGCAAAGCTTAGGTTGTGGAATGTATAATACTTCGACCAGCAGTTGTGTTCAGTTAAAGTCTAACTACTAATTTTAACGCAAATAAAACGCTGTAAAGAATAGTTAATATTCTTTATGGCGTTTTTAAATTATGAAAATAAAATTTTATATAATACTTTTGTATGCTATTTTTTTAAATCTACCAGCAATAGCTCATCACGACGAATTCAACATTTTCTTAATAGAAAATTCAGAAAATATAATTAAGAGTTCAGCAAAAACAGTTGACCCTATACTAAGAGACATACAAAGCTTTGATGATGAAATTGTTTCAAGATTTCTAGAACTGTGGAAATCGAAAAGTCTCTACTATATAAAAGATACCAAACAATTAGTTATAGTTTATGAAAATGACGAGTCATTTGATGCCTTAGAAATAGATGGTCTAACTTGGATCGGCAATTACAGTAAAAAAGAAATCAAAAAAATTAAACCCAATAGTGGAGTAAGAGCAAAAATAGACTCTCTTTTAGTAAAATACCAAATATCTAATTCAGATATCAATGTGCGCCAAAAAAGCTTAAATAGCTTAAAAAGAAACATCCAGCCGGAACATTTGGCAGTCTTACAAGATGCTTACATAAATGAGTCAGATGCAGAACTAAAAACTGCTATTGATCGATTGCTAAAATTTGCAATTATTAAGTATTCTGACTCGAATGATAAAAAATTAGAAATAATTGAGTCTTTTAAAGGCGATACTGCGATCGAGATAAGGGCCTCTCTTAATCAACTTCTTAATTCTTCTGAAGTGAAAGTCGGCATCTCTCTTCCTGATAATAAAAACATTGCCAGGATAATTGTGCCAGGTTTTACTATCAAAAATAGTAATGGAACATCGGGTAAAACTAATTTTTTTAATGAAGATGTTGAGATGTCAATTATTGATGCATATGACAAATTATATGCTGAAAATCTAGTTTATAAAAAAAGGATTACCCCAGAAGAACTAAAGAAAATATTAGAACAAAATATCATCGGAGATACCATTGGAGGATATTTTATAAGTTCACTAGACAATGAACAAACTCGAATTGCTGCATATAATGAATTGGTTGTGAATAATTTAGCGCCTCTTTTTGTTTCTGAGAGTAAAATTATAGAAGAAGTAAACAAATTTATATTTTATTCAGTTTATAATGAAACTTCCCCTGAAGTAACAAATGCTGCCCTAGATACTTTAGCTAGTATAAATTTTAGAGTTCAGATCTATAAATATATTGACTTATTTATTGACGGTTTAAGTCTTGCATCAATCTATTTTCTTGGAGCAATTGGTTTAGCGATTACTTTTGGTGTAATGAGAGTAATTAATATGGCTCATGGTGAATTTATCATGATGGGAGCTTATACGGGGTATGTTGTTCAACAATTTATAAGTAACCATACACTATCACTTTTAGTTGCACTTCCCCTCGCATTTATAATTACTTTTACTGCTGGGGTGATCATGGAAAGACTCGTGATACGTCATTTGTATCGTAAACCACTTGATACATTACTGGCCACTTTCGGGATCAGTATTGCATTACAACAAATTGCAAAGAATATTTTTGGAACACAAGCCAGACCGCTTACATCTCCATCGTGGCTTGATGGATCGCTCAGTCTGAGTGACGATCTATCAATCAGTTATATAAGAATTGCGATATTTATTTTGAGTTTAATATTTCTGGCTCTATTGCTCTTTGTCATGAATCGTACCAGACTTGGGTTGGAGACGCGTGCCGTGACCCAAAATCCAGTAATGGCCGCTAATATGGGAATTAATCCTGAAAGAATAAATATGTTAACTTTTGGCTTTGGTTCAGGAATTGCTGGAATTGCTGGAATTGCTATTGGACTTTTTTCAAAAGTTACATCTGAGCTAGGGTCTGAATATATTGTTCAGAGCTTTATGACAGTGGTTGTTGGTGGAGTGGGCAACATATGGGGCACATTGGCAGGAGCCTCACTAATCGGTTTTCTTCAAAAATTTATTGAGTGGTTTAATCCATCTAATACTCTCGCAGCACAAACTTATATGATCATCTTTATTATTTTATTTATACAATTTAGACCAAAAGGGATAGTTGCCCTTAAAGGAAGAGCAGCTGATGACTAATTCAATAAATGATTTACTTGCTCGACATACATTAATTTTTACAATTGTTATTGTTATATTTTCGTTATTCATAACTTTTTTTAGTGAACCTTACGGAAATGGATTAATATCTACTAGTTTTGTCAAAACTTTAGGCAAAACTGTTTGTCTTTGCATAATTGCTCTGGCGATGGATGTGGTATGGGGTTATTGCGGCATTCTTTCTCTTGGCCATTTCGCCTTTTTTGGACTTGGTGGCTACATGATTGGAATGTGGCTAATGTATGAGCGAACAGCAATTATTGTTCAAGAAGCTGCCACTAATGAGTTGCTTCCATTAACCGAAACTGAATTATCAAATGCAATTGGAAATCAGATCTTTGGAGTTGTTGGCGGCTATGACATACCATCCATATGGATGTTTGCAGATAGTCTTGGTTTACAATTGATTTTAGTTATTGCTGTACCGGGCATTCTTGCATTTATATTTGGGTGGCTAGCATTCAGGTCGAGAGTAACAGGAGTTTATCTCTCAATTTTAACTCAAGCATTAACTTTAGCTTTGTCACTATACTTATTTCAAAATGATAGTGGTCTTAGGGGAAATAATGGACTCTCTGGTTTGCAAAACATTCCTGGCATTGAGTATTTGGGACAAGAGGTCATATCTATAGGGTTTTTTTGGGCAAGTTGTATTTTTTTAATAATTATTTTCTTAATTTTTCATTCACTCATGAAAAGTAAGTTTGGATTAATTATTACATCAATCAGAGACAATGAAACACGAGTAAGATTCTTGGGCTATAATGTTGAAATATATAAATTATTTATATTTGTATTAACTGCCATAATCTCAAGTATTGCTGGTGCTCTATATTACCCACAAGCAGGTATTATTAATCCCGCAGAGCTTGCACCTATCGCATCGATCTATCTCGCTGTATGGGTCGCTATTGGAGGAAGAGGCAAGTTGTATGGAGCAATCATTGGCGCAGCTTTTGTTTCATTATTTTCGTCATGGTTTACTGGTGGACAGGCACCCGATATTCCTTTGGGTATATTTACTATAGAATGGGTGAATTGGTGGACAGTTTTGCTGGGCTTTGGATTTGTAATAATCACGATTTTCAGTGAAAATGGAATAATTGGTTTTTTAAGAAATATATTTGTTAAGGAAAAATGAATACTTTATTAAAAGTTGAAAAAATCTCGGTTTCATTTGATGGCTTTAAAGCTATTAACAATTTGAGTTACAGCATTGGTAAAAATGAACTCAAAGCGATTATTGGACCTAATGGCGCTGGAAAGACTACCTTTATGGATATAATTACAGGCCAAACTAAACCAGATGAAGGTAAAGTATTATTTGGTGAACGAAACGTATGGCTTGAAAGTGATCAAAAATATCAAGTCGTTTGGGATGAAAATCTTCTAATGAAAAGTGAATCTCAAATAGCATTACTGGGTATAGGTAGGAAATTTCAACGTCCTACTGTATTCGAGCTAAAAACAGTATTCGAAAATTTGTTTATATCTATGAAGAAAAATAGAAATCCCTTCAGCGTTTTATTCCAAAAATTAAATAAAGATGAGAAAAATCTAATAGAAAACATACTAGATGAAATTAGTCTTACAAATGAACAAGATAGAATTGCTGGTGAGTTATCACATGGCCAAAAGCAGTGGTTGGAAATAGGCATGCTTTTAACTCAAGAACCAAAGCTATTATTAATTGATGAACCAGCAGCTGGAATGACTTCTAATGAAAGGAGACAGACAGTTGAGATTCTTAAGAAATTATCAGAAGATAAATCAGTTATTGTTGTTGAGCATGATATGGAATTTGTAAAAGATCTTGAATGTGAGGTTACTGTATTGCATGAAGGTTCAATTCTTTCGGAGGGCTCTATAGAACACGTATCCTCTAATAATGAAGTAATTGAGGTATATCTTGGAAGATAGTCATGATTGATATAAGTAATCTAAATTTTTACTATGGCTCTTCTCAAATCTTATTTGACGTTTCACTCAAAGCGAAAAATAGAGAAATTACTTGTTTAATGGGTTCAAATGGAGTCGGTAAAACATCTTTATTAAAGTTTTTATCAGGAATTTATCCGTCAAAGTCAGGAAATTATTATTTTGACGGTAATAATGTGACTAACTTAAGCTCACACCAACTTGCTAAAAGAGGAGTAGGGTATGTTCCTCAAGGCCGTTTTATATTTCCATTATTATCTGTAAGAGAAAATTTAGAAACTGGTTTTGCATGTTTAGAAAGTGATGAACACTTCATACCTGATGAAATTTTTAATCTTTTTCCTGTATTGAAACAAATGATAAATAGAAGGGGTGGAGATTTATCAGGAGGTCAACAACAGCAATTAGCAATTGCAAGAGCCTTGATTTCAAAACCAAAACTATTACTTATGGATGAACCAACCGAGGGAATACAGCCAAACATCATCCAGCAAATTGGAGAAGTTATAAAATATTTAAAAGATGAGCAAAGAATGACCATACTATTGGTTGAGCAATATTTTGATTTTGCATTTGATTTAGCAGATTATATCTATGTTATGAAAAGAGGAAAAATTATTACTGAATCAAAGAAAGAGAGCCTGGATAAACTGTCGTTTAAAAATAAAGTATCAATTTAATTTTTTAGTCAAGCAAAGTAAAAAGGCAGAAACCATTTATATATTAATTACCAATGACCTGCTTTACTATTAAGCGATAGGGGCAAAATATAATAGTTAAAAAGAGTTATCCATTTAAAACAGACTTTATCGTATCCCCAATTACTGATGGATTTTTTGATATAGTAACACCGGACTCTTTTAAAAGTTCAACTTTCTCAACCGCACTCTCTCCATATGCCGAGACAATAGCGCCAGCATGACCCATTACTCTACCTTTAGGAGCTGTTAATCCAGCAATATATGCGACTACTGGTTTCTTCATATTTTCCTTTGCAAATTTACCAGCATCTACTTCTTGTGGTCCCCCTATTTCGCCGATCATTAATATAATATCTGTATCTGGATCTTCTTCAAACCGAGCTAGTACATCTCGAAACGAACTTCCATTAATTGGATCTCCACCGATGCCCACGCTTGTTGAAACACCAATATCAAGCTCTTTCATTTGTGACGCAGCTTCATATCCCAGTGTTCCTGATCGACCAACAATGCCAACATTTCCTTTTTTATAAATGTGTCCTGGCATTATACCCAACATTGATTTGCCAGGGCTAATTATACCAGCACAATTAGGTCCAATCATCGTCATTTTCTCAGATTTAGCGTATCTTCGCATGTATCTCTTTACTTTAATCATATCATGAGAGGGTATTCCGTCTGTTATAGCAACACACACTTTGATGCCTGCATCAGCAGCTTCCATAGCAGAGTCCGCAGCATAACTTGGTGGAACAAATAAGATACTTGCTTCTGCATTAGTTTCTTTGACTGCATCCTTAACAGTATTGAAAACAGGAAGGCCAAGATGTGTTGAACCTCCTTTACCAGGTGTAACACCGCCAACAACCTTAGATCCATAATCAATCATTTCTTGTGCATGAAAACTTCCTATCTTACCAGTGAAGCCCTGGACAATTATTTTGGTATTTTCATCAATCAATATAGACATTACTTTATTTCAATCTTTTTTAACTCCTCAACAGCTTTAGTAGCAGCTTCCTTTAGTGAATGAGCTTCAATGTAATCAATTCCACTTTCTTTTAAAATCTTATTTCCCTTTTCAACATTTGTGCCAGCCAATCTTATTACAAGCGGTATACTAATTTTTATTGTTTCAAGTGCTTGAACTATTCCCTCAGCAACCCAGTCACATCTATTAATGCCAGCAAATATATTAACTAGAATAACTTTTACTTTTTCATCAGATGAAACAAGCTTAAAAGCTTTAACAATTTTTTCTGGCGTTGCCCCTCCTCCAATATCAAGAAAGTTTGCTGGCTCTCCTCCAGCAGACTTAATCATATCCATTGATGCCATTGCTAATCCTGCTCCGTTGATAATATTTCCAATATTTCCCTCTAGCCCTACGTAATTAAGACCTCTGTCACTTGCATATACTTCACTTGGGTTTTCTTGAGATTTATCTCTTAATTCAGCAACATCATTTCTTCTAAACAATGCATTATTATCAAAACTCATTTTACAATCTAGCGCTAAAACATGCTTATCTTTTGTAATTACCAAAGGGTTTACTTCTACCATAGTTGCATCTAGTTCACTAAAAGCTCTATAACAACCTTCAATGACTTCAGCTGTTCTTGAGATTAGATCAGTCTCAATACCAAGATTGAACGCGATTTCCCTTGCTTGAAATTCCTGAATACCAACCGCAGCTTCTATTTTTGATCTAATTATTGTTTCTGGTTTTTTATTTGATATTTCTTCAACACTCATTCCACCTTCTGTTGATGCAACAACCATAATACATTCAGAGCCTCTGTCAAAAACGAGACCCAAGTAAAGTTCTCTTTCAATATCAGAAGCTTCTTCTATATAAACTCTATTAATTATTTTTCCTGACGGACCAGTTTGATTGGTAACAAGTTTTTTTCCTAGTAACTTATCTGCAGCTCGGGCAACTTCTAGCGCATCGTTGCAGACGATTATGCCTCCAGCTTTACCTCTTGCTCCAGAATGAACCTGTGCTTTTACAACCCAACGTGAACCACCAACTTCTTTTGCTTTATATTCTGCGTTTTCTGGACTATAGGCAATACCTCCCCTTGGGATTCCAATTCCAAAGTCAGATAAAATTTTCTTTGCCTGGTATTCATGTATATCCATCTTGCACCATCAAAAATTCTACTATAATAAAAAAATATTGTCGTGAGATTAATATTATTTTACTAATTATCCTCCAATTACAGTCACTTTCATGCGAGGATCTGATCTATCTTCAAGCATATCGTTAATAAACATGGTGTTTAATACCGAGAAGTATTTTTTTGTCATAGGTGTAAAGCTTTTGTAGCTATATCTACTAGATATTTTGATTCTTAAAAGTAATGCCAGATAAAAAAATAATTTGCCAGTCATTTTCTTTTTTTCTTAGAGCATAAAATGCAGTAACTGACTCAACATATTTTTCACTTTTATCATATCTAGTTGCATTCCTTAGAATTACATGCGCTTGATCTTCTGTCTCTTTAATGACTTCTACTTCAATATCTTTAGTTTTTCCTAAATTTGAATTTTTCTTCATTTCTTCTACTGGTGACTCATTAACCATGAGGATATTACCATTTACGTTCATGTATAATGGATATGCAAAAAAGGTCTTTAATGACTCAAAATCATCATTATTAAAATATTCTAAATAACGGTTGATAAATTCCAATGCCTTCATGTTTATTCCTAAATCATACGCATTGATATGTTATTGTCCACCTATAGCTATTCCTTCACGTCGCGGATCAGATCCTCCTTCTAAATTATCTCCAATATAAATGGTATTTAAACCAGAGTAATAATTCTTTATCTTGGTATCGTATCCCATAGATGACAAACCTTCTCTGAGTTCCTCAGCATTTGGCGTATCTTCAATATCGTATCTGCCCCATCGATTAATGGCATGCGGGAAAGAAACAGACTGTTGTACATTCATATCCCACTCAATTAGTGATATTAAGGAGTTTGTTACAAACCCAATAATGTAACTTCCCCCAGGGGATCCAGTTATGTATATGGGTTTTCCATTCTGAAGTACGATGGTAGGTGACATAGAGGATCTTGGTCGTTTTCCTGGCTCTAATCTGTTTGAAACTAATTTTCCATCAATTTTGTGTTTAAATGAAAAATCAGTAAGTTGATTATTTAGCAAGAAGCCACTTTTAGTGAATAGTCTAGAACCAAACGCGTTTTCAATTGACGACGTCATCGATAATGCATTTCCATATTTATCATATATTGAAATATGTGTGGTTGAATTTAGTTCTAGAGAATTATCATCACTGTAATCATATGCAAAACTGTTTGAGGGATTACCAGGCTTGATTTCTTCTGTTTTTGAGCCCACTTTAATTTTATTCGATCTTAATCTTAGGTATTCATCATCAAGTAAGCCTGCAATTGGAACATTAACAAAATCACTATCAGCCAGGTATCTATCTCGGTCAGCAAAAGCAAGACGACTGGCATCTCCGATCAATTGCCAGGATAAAGGGTTTTCATATCCAAGCGATTTTAAGTCAAATGGTTCGACCAATTTTAAGGTCTGACCAACAGCTACACCGCCCGAGGACGGAGGTCCCATGCCACAAACTTCATAATTTTTATACATTACGCATGCAGGCTTTCTCTCGATAATTTGATAGTTCTTAAGATCAGTTTTACTGAGAAATCCTGGGTTGCTCTTATAATCCTGAACAGTACTAATAATGTCATTAGCAATATTGCCTAAATAGAAATCGCTAAGTCCTTCTTCTGCAATTGTTTGCAGTGTTTGAGCATAAGCATTGTTCACAACGATCTGTTGATGCAGAAGACCTTCACCGTTAGGAAAAAAATAATTTTTAGTCATTTCTACTTTCTTCAGTCTATCCGCGTCACGTTTGATTGATGCTTCTAATTTTTTCGAAACAGAAAAACCATTTTTCGCAAGTTTGATTGCATCTTTAAACAAAAATGACCAGTCCAATTGCCCCCACTTATTATGCGCCTCTTTCATTAATGCAGGTGTTCCAGGTGTCCCAACTGATAGGCCGCCAATTACTGCATCAAAGAACTTCTTCGGATCTCCGTTAGTATTTTGAAATTGTGTCGTTTCTGAACTTTGTGGAGCTGTTTCTCTTCCATCTAAAGTAGTTACCATTTTGGTTTTGTTATCAAACCAAACTAGAAAACTGCCACCACCAAGGCCCGATGACTCTGGCTCAACAAGTCCCAAAACGGCTTGAGCTGCAATCATAGCATCTGCTGCTGTGCCACCTAGGCTTAAAACCTCAGCTCCTGCTTTTGATGCATATGCATTTGCTGTGACAATCATCCATTCCTTGCCAACAACTGGTTCACCTTTTTTTTTAGCTTCAAGTGATTTAGTTATAAATGTAGAGTTAAGTTCAATTGAGGTGTCATTAAAAATTTCAGGATCAATTAATTCTGACGAATCTTGAGAATATAGATTTTGAGTAAGTAAAATTATTAGAAAAAATACAGAAAAAATATTCTTCATTTTATTATATTTTTCAAAGTTAATTTTTTACTCCGTAGCCTTTTGAAATCACTATTGCCACACCAATGATACAGGCCAACGTAAAAGCAACAAGTGATAGGACACTTATTAAAATACTAATATCTGACGAACCATAAAATGACCAGCGCATGCCGTTGATAAGATAAACAACAGGATTAAAATATGAAACTTTTTGCCAAAATTCAGGCAGCATTTCAATTGTGTAAAGACTTCCACCTAAAAATACTAGTGGAGTAATAATTATCAAAGGTACAACTTGAAGTTGTTCAAAATTATTACTCAATAATCCAATGAGAAAGCCAAATAAACTAAATGTGAGACATGTTAGAACAAGTAAGAAGAACATTAGTAAAGGATATTGAATTTCTAGTTCAACAAAGAAACTAGCAGTAAGCAAGATGATTATACCAACGATTAATGATTTAGACGCACTAGCTCCAACAAATCCTATAATGATTTCAAGTGAAGAAATTGGTGCAGCTAATACCTCATAGATTGAACCTGTAAACTTTGGAAAAAATATTCCAAAGGCTGAGTTGGATATACTTTGTGTTAAAAGTGTCAGCATTAGTAAGCCTGGCACAATAAATGATCCATAACTAACCCCATCTAATTCTGGAATCATTCCTCCAATTACAGATCCAAAAACGATAAAATATAGTGAGGTAGAGATAACGGGTGATAAAATGCTTTGACCAATTGTTCTTCTCATACGATCCATTTCGTGGAGATAGATTGCTCTAATTGCGTAAAAATTCATTATTTTTCCCTTACCAATTCGACAAATATATTTTCAAGTGAGCTTTGTTCAGTATTAATATCTTTTAGTTTTAACCCTGCCTCTTTCATATCTTGCAATAAAGAAGTTATTCCTGTTTGTTTACTTTTCGAAGCATAATTATAGCTGACTGACAATCCATTATTTAAAACGTTTAGATTATATTTATCTAATTTTGAAGGGAGAGAGTTGACAGCATCATGTAAATCAATAATTAGTGTTTTTTGTCCCATGCTTTGAACTAAATCGGAAGTGTTATCAACGACTAGAAGCTCGCCTTTGTTAATCACCGCAACTCGATCAGCAATTGCTTCTGCTTCTTCAATATAATGTGTTGTTAGAATGATCGTGACACCCGTATTTCTCAAGTCTTTTATCACTTCCCACATTTCTTGACGCAATTCAACATCGACACCAGCGCTCGGTTCATCAAGAAACAATACGGAGGGTTCATGTGAAAGTGCCTTGGCAATTAGTACGCGTCTTTTCATACCGCCAGATAACTCATTTATTCGCGAATTTCGTTTATCCCATAAGCTTAAATCTTTTAATATTTTTTCAATCAAAGATGGATTAGGTGGCTTGCCGTACAACCCTCGCGTGTAGGACACATTATTAAAAACAAATTCAAACTGCTCCAATGTCAACTCTTGTGGAACTAAGCCTATTTGAGATCTGGTTTTTCTATAGTCTTTAATAATATCAAAATCATCTACTGATACTGAACCAGACGTTGGAATAACAATCCCACAAATAATGCTAATTAAAGTTGTTTTTCCAGCTCCATTTGGTCCAAGCAGAGCTATGATTTCATCTTTTTTGATATCTAGATTAATATCTTTTAGGGCCTGAAAATTATTATCATATATTTTTGACAAATTTTTGATTGAGACAATATTTTTCATCGGTTTGTTATATCAGCAAATATTTAATTAAATAGTCATTTATCTTTTTTTGAACATATTTCTATCAAATTTAAGCCTTGCTTTTTCAGTACTTATTTATTCAATATGAAAAAATCGAAAATAAAGCCTCAGTACATAAGAAGACAATCCTACAATGGTGAGTCAACTCTCGTGATTATACCCTCAACAACAAAGCTTAAACTTTCTAAAACCCCTAAACTTTTAACAAGCTTTGTCATCGCAACAGGTTTTTTCGGCTTGATGTTTTTTTCTATTAGTGGCTAGATCATTTCAGTGCGTATGTGCTGGCTCTGAAATGATATATAATAATTACCGTTTTAAATATTTATAGTTTTGATTATCTGGTTCGTTAACAATTCTTTTTTGACATAATTCCTTTTAGATATATTTCTCTTTGATTTGCTGCATCTATTGCCTGACTTGCATTTTCATAAGTAGCCCAGATACCGATTGGGAAAACAAGTAATCTTCCAGCATTACTCCAATTCACGCCTTTTTCACTTTCTGCTTCTTTGATGAACTTATCCAATTCATCAATTTCATTTTGCAAACCAATACAGGACAACTGTTCATCATTAGGTTGGATAATGTCGACAACGTGAGGTGTCGCACAAGAGGTAAGAAATAGAAAGCTAAAAACAATAATATATCTCATAATATTATACTTACTCGTAATCTTTCGTGAATATCTTATATCACTCTACCTATATAGAGTTGTAAATAATTACCAATCAAAAAAACCGTGAACTCCTGTTTCTCCACGGTAATACTCAATATTATTTGCAGCTATTTCATAACCAGCAGTTGCAAGGTCTTCTATATTCTGACTCTCAATTTTTATTGTTCCCGTTACGTAAACTGGTTCCCACCATGCAAGGCCTTGCCAGGGTTTTTCTGTTTCAACATAAACGATTTGATTTGCTGCTGGTGGAGGTACATGGATGCATGCGCCAACGTACGGCACTAATAAAAAAGTGTTTACTCCACGCCCATACATATCTAACGGTAAGACATATCCGGGAATTTTAACTTCCTTATCTTCAAGATTTTTATTAAATTTTACTTCACCTGGGCTAAAAACAGCCGTCCACGGAATTAAGTCATCCCATTCTATTTCTTTAGGCGCAGAATAAGCAAAAAGTGGAAAAAAAGTAAAAATAATTATCAAGACTTTTAATCGTTTTATCATAATTTTATTGTCATGCCATCATTAATAGAAAACCAGTAAGCTCTTATTGCTGGCAATAAACTGACTATAATTGAAGCAATAATAAACACAGCAAAAACATACATATCTCTTATAGTTATCATTTCAATGTTTACTAGGATACCATAATTGTAATCAATCCAGGGTTGTAATAAATTTAATGCGCAAAATAATAAAATTGTGCTGAGTGCTATGCTTAGAAGTGAAATGAATATTGCTTCAAGCATTAATAAACCAATTACTGTGATAGGAGATGCACCCATAGCTCTCCATATTGCCATTTCTCTTCTTCGCTCGCTTAAACTTGAGAACATAATCGCTGCCATACCAACAAGCGTTGTAAATATTACAACCACTGATATTCCTAATAATAAATTTTCAACCACTCCAACCACTCGCCATAGTTCCTGCAGTGCAGCACCAGGGAGAATAGCGGTCATTGCTTCTTCTGAATATTCATTAATCCAGCGTTGAAGTTGAAAGATTGTTAATTTTGATTTAACACCTACAAGTGCAGCCGTAATATTTTTAGGAGTAAGGTCCATTTGACGTGAATAGCTTCTATGGCAGCTAAACTTACGATCACAGTATTATCTACAGGTGTTCCAGTTTTTTTAAGTATACCGGATACCTTAAATGGCTGATCATCGTGATCTGAAAAAGACTGTAATCCATGAGAAATTATAAGCGATGCACCAATTTCATATCCTAGTTTTTCGGCAACTCCAGCACCCAACACGACGTCATATAGATCGTCAAATATATAACCTTTATTAATACTTATAGACTGACCGCCTCTATATTTATATCTAGAAAAAAATTCACTGTTGGTGCCCATTACTCTAAAACCTTTATGACTATCACCTAACGAAATTGGAACTGTCCACTTAACTTCTTCTTTACTTACTAAGTCTAAATAACTTTCCCATGTTATGTTATTAGTTGCATTTCCAATTCTAAAGACTGAATACAACAACAATTGAACAGAACTTGCTCTTGCGCCAACAATTAAATCAGTCTGTGAAATTGTATCGGTAAAACTTGAATATGCTGAAGTTCTTAACTTTTCTACACTCATATAAAGCATAAGGGATACTGAAATTGCGAGAATTGTCATACCTACAGTAACCAAGCGTGCATAAAGAGAGCTAAATGAGAGTTTGAGCAACATTACTAATCTTCCTTGATGAGTATTTCATTTATATCAATTAATCGATCAAATTGGTCAGAGAGCGATCTATCATGTGAAACCATTAATAACGTTGAGTTATTTTCTGAAATTTGTTGAAACATCAGATCTAGAAATATCTTTTGTGCATCTGCATCAAGTGATGAAGTCGGTTCGTCGGCAATTATCAGTGACGGGTTTCCAATTAATGCCCTAGCCACTGCTACTCTTTGTTGTTGACCCATACTTAAACTACTTGCCCTAAATTGGGTAATATCATCTGGTAATCTCAATTTTTTAAAAAGTTCGATCACTTTTTCTCTTTTGTCGGGGACATTGTTTGATCTTACTTTAGAAAAATATAAAGGTAATAAAACATTGTCGACAACATTTGCATAAGGCAGCAAGTTAAACTGCTGAAATATAATTCCTATATTGTCTGCACGATACTCATCTTTAGTTTTTGAGGAAAGTTGGTTAATAGTCTTACCGTTGATAAATATATTTCCTGATAATGGATTGAGAAAACCACATATTAGAGAAAGGATGGTGGTTTTACCTGAACCGCTTTCTCCCAATAAGAGAACTTTTTCACCTTTTTTAATTTCTAGGTTTGGAACAAATATTTTGAAATTACTTTTTTTTGACCAATAAAATTTTACTGTATCAATTTTAATTATACTTTCATTCAATTAGATTTTCCCTTTTAAGTCTATGAAAGGTTCATCTCCTTCCACTTCAAAACTCGTGGATCCAGCTTCAGATACAAATTGTATTTCAAGCTCTCCAGAGCTAGGAAAAGTAGTAAAATATGGAAAGTCAATTCTGTCAATTTCTTTTACATTCCTGCACGAAAATGAGTAATGAGCGACAAACTCGTTATGAGATTCGTCTTCATGTTCATCGTGTTCATCGTGTTCGTCATGTTCATCGTGATCGTCATGTTCATCGTGATCGTCATGTTCATCGTGTTCGTCATGATCATCTTCCTGGTTTATTCCAATTTCAGCATCGACCAAATCACAATTACTACTGTCAGGTAAAATAAAAATATTTTGGAAATTTTCGAATTTAGAAAGGGCTGCATTTACTAACGCTATATCACTATCACTTTTTGCCTCATACTCGAATCCTGTAATATCTGCGCCTGGTATCATGAATTCTAAATTTATGGCGCTACTTTCGACAGCAATATTTAATTCACCAACCCCATGCTCATGTTTATCAACTTGCCTTGTCTCTTCAGCTGCTGCAACTGTAATAATTGAAGACATAAGAAGCGAATAATAAATATTTTTTTTCATTTTAACTCTCGAAGATTTTTTCAAATTTTATTGAAAAAATATTTAGGTGTCTAGAAAAATGTTATTTTATAACACTTATGATTTAATATTGTATATTCTCAATTTGTTTATTTATACAAGACTTACATGTTCCAAAAAATTCTAAGTTGTATCCATCAAACTTAGTTCCATCATTATCTTTGAAAGCTTTTAAATGCTTAAAAAGTTTTGGGTCATTAATTTCAGATACAATCTCACAAGAATTACAAATTGAAAAAACAGTTTCATGAGGCGTATCGCAATTAGAAATTTTACATGCAACAAATGAGTTTTGGCTTTCGACTCTATGGATCTTACCAATTTCTATTAATCTATCTAAAGCTCTATAGACTTGAGGAGGAGCATTTATCCCTTTTTTTTGTACATTTGATAATATTGAATATGCTTTTACAGGTTTTTTATTCTTTTGAATAAAATCTAAAATAATTTTTTGATTTTTCGACAGAGATTTACTCTTCTTATCCATGATTTTTTTTCCTGATTCCCATTAATGATAAGATAAATAAAATTAACGCAACTACAACTATTGTAGGACCTGAGGATGTATTAATTTCAAAAGATGTATATAATCCAATAAATACAGATAGTAAGCCGCCAATAATTGATAAAATAACCATCTGTTTTGGATTATTTGATAAATTTCGAGCCATCGTAGTTGGTATAATTAGCATTCCAGTTATTAATAATAAACCTACCATTTTAATTGATATTGCAATAAGTGCCGCAAGAAGGATAGTGAAAATAGTGTTTACTATTTCGGGTCGCATACCCTCAGCCTCTGCAAGTTCATAATTTACAGTCGATGCAAATAATGGCTTCCAAATGAACCATAATATTAATAAAATAATTGCCCCACCAATCCATATTGCAAGTAAATCATTTACATTTACGGAGAGTATATCTCCGAATAAAACTCCCATTATATCAAATCGAATAAATGATAAAAAACCAAGCACTACCATTCCAACAGCAAGTGAGGAATGAGACAGCAGACCCAGCAAAGCGTCGCTTGGTAAATTAGTTGTATTTTGCAATCTTAATAAAATAACGGCAACTATTGAAGACACAGCAAATATCGTGAGTGATATATTTAGATCAAATGTCACAGACAACAAAACCCCCAGCAGGGCTGAATGGGCTAATGTATCACCAAAAAAAGATAACCGTCTCCAAACCACAAAGCATCCAAGAGGTCCGGTAACTAGGGCAATTCCTATACCAGCCAGTAATGATCTAAACAAAAAATCATCAAACATTCTTAACTATATCCCCTTCCGAAGTATGAACATGGTCGTGATCATGTTCGTAGATTGATAAGAGTTGTGAAGATTTCTCTCCAAATAATTCTTTGTAATGTTTATCGCGAGCTACATCTACGGGAGATCCAGAACAACATACGTGACCATTTAAACATACAACATAATCAGTTGCTGACATAACTACATGTAAATCGTGAGAAATTAATAGAATAC
Source organism: uncultured Pelagibacteraceae bacterium (assembly GCA_902525595.1). Classification (GTDB taxonomy): domain Bacteria; phylum Pseudomonadota; class Alphaproteobacteria; order Pelagibacterales; family AG-422-B15; genus CACNXQ01. Next base: position 17,236 of record CABZHO010000006.1, read on the forward strand.
CACAATTCAATGTTTCAGATATTTTCTTAATAAGGCCATACAAGGCTACCTCACCAGCAAAATCCACTCCCTGTACTGGCTCATCTAGTACTAATAGCTCTGGTTTTTTTGCGATAGCTCTGGCAAGTAAAACTCTTTGAAATTCTCCACCAGATAAGTCTCTAAGATTTCTTAAAATCAAATGTTCAACACCAGTCAAATTCAAAGCATACTTAATATCGTCGGTACTAAGGTTTTCGGTTAAAACCATAAAATCTGTCACTCTAAGAGGCAAAGTCCAGTCTATTGAAACCTTCTGAGGAACGTATGAAATTTTATTTGTGAATCTTTTTACATTGCCCTCAATTTTCTTGATTAAACCAAGTGCAATTTTTGCAGTGGTGGACTTACCAGACCCATTTGGACCTATAATTGTAACAATTTTACCTTTGTGAATTTCAAGATCAACGTCCTTTACCAGCCATTTGCCATTCTTTTGGACGCCACCATTAGAAATTTTTACTAAGACATTTTCATTATTGCTCATCAAAAAAACTTGCCTAAAAAATTATGTTATAATATAACATTATATTCAATTTTTAATGAAAGCAATTCTACCATGAAATTACAACATAAATTTGGCCTTATATTATCATCTCTATCATTATTTTCATTTATTTCTTTTGCAGAAGCTGAACCTAAAGTTGTAACTTCAATTAAACCATTACATTCACTAGTTAGTTACGTAATGAACGGTGTTGGACGACCGGATTTGCTAGTTGATGGAAGTTCTTCTCCACATACGTTTCAATTGAAGCCATCACATGCAACGATGTTGCAGGAAGCAGATATCGTTTTTTGGATAGGGGAAGATTTAGAGTCATTTTTAGAAACTCCACTCGATTCGATTGCTGCAAATGCAAAAAGAGTAACACTTATGGAGTCTGATAAGATTGATCTGTTAAAATTTAGAGAAAAGAATGTATTCGACGAACATGAAGGTCACGACGATCACGATGATCACGATGAACACGACGAACACGACGAACACGACGATCACGATGATCATGACGAACACGATGATCATGACGAACACGATGAACATGACGAACACGATGAACATGACGATCACGATGAACATGACGAACACGATGAACATGACGAACACGATGATCATGACGAACATGAAGGCCACGATGAACACGCTCATCATCACGGCGAGTTTGATATACATTTCTGGTTAGATCCAGAGATTGCAAAAACAATTGTAAATATCACTGCAAATGAATTATCTGAAATCGATCCTGTAAATAAATCTACTTATGAATCCAATGCTCAAGATGCTATCAATGACCTTGATCGTTTGATTGATAATACTAGTACTAAAATTAATAGTGATGCATCTTACGTTGTATTTCATGACGCCTATCAATATTTTGAACAGAGATTTGGAATTGAAGTTGTGGGTGCGTTAACTGTAAATCCTGAAGTATTACCAGGTGCGAAACAACTTGCAGAAATTAGGGAAGTGATTGAACATGAAAAAGTTAATTGCTTATTTTCTGAGCCTCAATTTAATCCAAGTATTGCTGAAACAATAGCAGGCGATACTGGTGTTAAATCGGCAGTTCTAGATCCCCTTGGAGCAGAATTAGATCCTGGAAAAGATCTTTATTTTGATCTTATTAGTGATATGGCAATTTCATTTGAAGATTGCTAACAGCGTCACGTTTCTAGCTACATGAGTATCTTTAGAGCAAATAGTCTTCAATCGCTAATAGAATTTAGTGAGTCAACTCTTCAACTAGGCATATTTGAGCGTAAACAGCCGGAAGGTTCGGACACATTTTTCAAAAATCTTATGAAAAAAGATTTTGAAATCAAGGGAAGTGTGGATCTCACGAACGTTCGGCATGACCTTAGTAAATTGCTAATCAAAATCATAGACCCTTCGTTAAGAGTGAACGAGTTTTACAACTATTGGCTTTCAGACATGGAGGAAGTCTGCAAAACATTTTGTTATATGGAAAGTACGAACTCATTAAGTTTTTGGCTGGGTACAAAACGAGGATGTAGGCGATATCACGTTGATAACGTTCCAAAGCGCTTACTTGTAACTTATGCTGGTCAAGGTACCGAATGGATACCCAATAATGCTGCGGATCGACATGCTTATGAGGCGGGAGAGCCAAACAACAATATTATCAGAAACAAAAACGAACTTAATTTTATTGATCGATGGAGTATCGCAATTTTCAAGGGTGGTTCTGATGGAATCCTCCATCGCACTCCAGACTCAGCACTAAATGGCCCTTCAATATTAATGCGTCTTGATCACCCTGAGTTTTTAAAAAATACTTCTTCGGCAGAAACTTTTGAATTGAATTAAATTTTTTCAAATTCCTTTTTTTCAGTATTATAAGATTCTAAAGAGCCAGTACCAATGTCGTTCCATACACCATAGAGTTTGATTGCTTCTGAATTTATACTACTCTTAATGAAAGGATAGTTTCTTAAATTTTCTAAAGATGATGCAATACTGATTTTTTCTAATTGACTTATATTTTCAGTATCACTTGCATCTTTTATTTTATGATAGGATGGCTTGATTAAGCTCAGCCAATTTGAAATTGATGAGTTGTCATCAAATGCACCATCTTTACACATTTGATATCCGTTCTTGATACCTCCACACCCTGAGTGACCAACAATAACAATATTTTTAATATTTAAGGCAGTTACACCAAATTCGATAGCTGCGATCGTTCCACTATGCTCTCTTAGGTGATTATAGGGCGGCACTATATTGGCAATATTTCTATGAACCAACATCTCTCCTGCTTTGGATCTAAATATAGTATTAGGATCCACTCTTGAGTCGACGCATGAAATAATAATGTATTTTGGTGATTGTCCCTCTTTAGCGAGTTTTTCAAAATATTCTTTTTCTTTTGAGAAGATATTTTCTTTCCAATCTTGATATTTGTCTATGAGGTCTTTTGGTAACATTATATTAATTATTTTTTATCCATATTGGAGAGGACCAAGCCATTTCACGCATAATTTTTGGATAATTTTTTGACGGTTTTTCATCAATCCTAATACTATCATAAGTAGACCAACGACAAGTAGGATTTTCAATTACCCGGGCATAATAAAAAGTATTTTGTTCGGCAGAATATTTATCATCGGTCCAAATTACCTCGAATTCGTCAGCCCCATAGTTATCGTTGTAAGAACAGTTTTCAAAATCCACTTTAGCTTTTGTTGGTTTGCACTTATTTTTTTTTGAATTAATTACTCGTTCATCACTACAAATCACATCATAAACAACTTCCTTTACTTTTCCATTTTCAGTCCACCCTTTGATGATCTGAATTTTATCCAAGGGAGCACTTAATGAGTCTCGTTGAGCAGAAATATAAAATTTAGGGGTCTGTCCTGAAGAATTAATGACTGTACTGCCCATCGTGTATCCGTTCTTGTAAGACTCAGCGATTGGATCAACGGACTCTAATAACGTCTCTGTACCCTTAAAATTTAGAAAGAATCTCAACTTTATGCGGGTTCCACTCGTAGTGTAAACCTCTTTTTTTTGCATAGCTTCAAATAAAGCATCTCTGTTGTTTTCCTCTGCCCAAATAGCGGCAAGGCCACCTGGATTATTGACAAGTTGAGTTAGCAATATGCCATCTTTTACTCTTCTCTTTGAGGGTCCGACAAAGCTGGTTCGACCCCTATAATCCCATTCTTCAGTATCGCCAGGATTTGAATTATGAGAGTCAGAACTACCTATCATGCCAAAATCAAGAGGATTAAACCCTAACTCACCATCAAGAACTAAACCTTTCTTTAAACCATCACGTGCCATGGAAGTGTTTTGAATGCAAAGCGTGTCATCATCACTTTTACACTTTGGATAGAACTGTTCAACATTACACTCTTCATCTGTACTGCCAAAAAAGGTACTGCATTCAGAATTTCCTTTGTCCTGAAATATTTCAACGAGTGGTTCATTGTCGTTTCGAAGCTTCCAATCATCTAACGTGTATTGTTCATTATCAATGGTATGGTTAGCAAATGCATAGCCCCATGATCGATTACCGTTGTGCGGTATTGTCATGAATTCACACGGATGATTACAGCCGGCTAAAAGTTTTTTCCATAAGTCAATAGCGGTATGCGCATCAAATAGAGAATAAGCTTTCTCGGGAACAATATTATTTTTAAATATGACATTTCGATGATTGTAACCCCCGTCAGGCAATGTGGGTGAATATTCATAAGCGACAAACGTTGTAAATACTCCTGGCTCGTTATGATGATCTGCAGCTTTAATGATTTTATCCCAGGTTGATTTAACAAATCTCTCCTCTTTTGCTTTATCACCAATTGCTTCAGACATAATACTGACCGGTGGTCTTGCTACTGATGTCTCACGGAGATTAAAAAAAAATCTATAGCTTGGAGACTCCAATCTTTCACAGGTAGTTCGTGACTCCTCTGTAATTTCTGGATCAGCACAACTTTCTTGCAGTCCAAAAGTTTCAGCGTGATCAGTAACTGCTGTAAAATCGAGAGGTCTTGAAATTTGCATTTTTTCACCAAACATATTGAGCATTGGTTCGCCTTTAGCAAATTTATATGTATCTTCTAAACCGTAACGATTACCAAAAATATACGCATCAAATGATAAACTGGAATGAACATGAAGATCCCCAAAATATACATTTTTATTTTTATTAGGTATTTTAAACTCAAATGGTTCAAAAATAGTTTGTCTGGTTATATTTTCTCGTTGTTCGTTTGCTTCCTCTGATAGTTTTAGAATTTCTTCCTTCGATAAAACTGGCACATTGTATAAGTTGTATAAATACAGAGATCCAATTAAAATTAAAATACTTAGGGTACTAAATAAGATAATCCAATGTATTTTTCTCATAATATCTAGTCATAGACAATATAAGGGTATAAAATTTTTACAAGCATGTCTGAAGGATATATTTTAAAAAAAACTGAGAAATCTCTGCCTTTAAATTGGTATTTTAATCAAAAACAATTTGATAAAGAAATAACAAAAGTATTCTCAAAAGAGTGGCTCTATGTTTGTCATGTAGATTCAATTTCAAAGCCTTTATCGTTTCATACCGTTGAAATTAGCAAATTAAATATTTTAATTATTCGAGACAAAGAAGGAGATATAAATGCCTTCTATAACTCATGCAGCCACAGAGGTTCAATTTTAAAAAAAGAAAAAAGTGGAAAACTTAAGTCTAATTTATTAATTTGTCCTTACCATCAGTGGTCATACAATGCTAGTAATGGAAATCTTGTAAGAACTTCTTCAATCACTAATCCTGAAAACTTTAAAAAAGACAAAAATTGTTTAACAAAGATTAAAATTAAAATTTGGAATGGACTGATATTTATTAATTTGAATAGTTCTGCAAAATGGAATGTTAAAAAAGTATTTCCAGATTATAGTGGTGCATTTTCTCAACTGAATGTCAGTGACTATCAAGTCGGTCATACTTGGAAGAAAAAAATAAAGTGTAATTGGAAAATATTTTGGGAAAATTACAGCGAATGTTTGCATTGTCCCAATCTTCATCCAGAATTATCAGATCTTGTGCCTATTTATGGTCGAAGACTTGTCGATATTAAAGATGACCCAAATTGGAAAAGATTTATTCATCATGAAGACCCAAAGTATAAAGGTGGTATGAAAAAAGGAACCGAAACATGGTCAATGGATGGCAGTGCACAAGGTCATCGAGTAGAATACTTAGAAAAGCAATCAGATTTTCCTGGCTACATATACATGACTACCTGGCCTTCAATGTTTTTAGCAATATTTACAGATCATATAAGAATGGTAAGAATACTCCCTCTATCAAATGAACTTACAGAAGTTACTGCAGAGTGGGTATTCCGAAAAGAAACTCTTAAAGATAAAAAATATTCAATGAAAAATGTCGTTGATTTTGCTGTCTTGGTAATGAAACAGGATGCTGAGGCTTGTGAACTTAATCAAAAAGGCATACATAATCCTACAAGAAAAAATGGTACTTTAATGCCTGAAGAGTATGAGATAAAAAGATTTCATAAGTGGCTAAAACAGAAACTTTAAATAGCGTAATATGAATTCAGTAATTCAAACTTATGAAAAAGAAATGATTGCGTGGAGGCATGACTTCCATGCTCATCCGGAACTAAACTTTGACTTAAATATAACTTCTGCAAAAGTGGCTGAAATTCTAAAAAGTCTTGGATTAGATGTATACGAAGGTATTGGAAAAAAGGGAATAGTTGCTGTTCTCAAGAATGGAGACAGTAGCAAGAGTATTGGTATACGTGCAGATATGGATGCTCTGCCTGTAAACGAAGAAAATAATTGCACATATAAATCTACTCATGAAGGAAAAATGCATGCGTGTGGTCACGATGGTCATACGGCGATGGCCTTGGGTGCCGCAAAGTATCTAGCTGAAACTAAAAACTTTGACGGTACAGTTTATTTTATATTTCAACCCGATGAAGAGAAAACACAAGGTGCTCAAGCAATGATTGATGATGGGTTGTTTGAGAAATTTTCAATTGATGAAGTTTACGCTTTTCATAATTTACCTGGAATGGAGCTCGGACATTTTGCAACCAGGGCCGGTACAATAACCGCAAGTGAAAGTTTATTTAAAATAGAATTAATGGGACAGGGGGGCCACTCAGCTTTGCCACATATGGGCATTGATACAATAACAGTGGGCACACAAATTATTACTGCACTTCAATCAATTGTCTCGCGAAAACTTAATCCAGCAATGAATGGCGTAGTATCAGTCACAAAGTTTGAGTCCGATGGGAATGAAAATATACTACCTGGTTATTCGTTAATTTCTGGAGATGCAAGAGCATTATCCCCTGAAGCAAATCAAATCATTGAACGTAGTATGAGAGATATTGTTGAGGGTACAGCCAGAGCTCATGGGATAGACTGTAAATTTGAATATATCACGCGAACAAATATGACGATCAATACAAAAGAGCAGGCAGCAATCGCAAGTAAAGTTGCAGAAGATCTTTTTGGAGAAAAAAGGGTTGATGGCAACTGTGATCCAAAACTATTTTCAGAGGACTTTGCGCAGATGTTAATGGTTAAACCGGGTTGCTATGTTTTAATTGGTAATGGAGTCGACGGACCGCATGGTCAATCTCTTCACTCTTCCACATATGACTTTAACGATAAACTTCTGGTAATTGGATCAACATTTTGGTCCAAACTAGTCGAGAAACGATTAAGTAATTAATGATATTCTCCAAAAGTGAATATATTGATCGACTAAATAAGGTGAAAAAATCAATGCAAGAAAAAGGTATTGATTTACTGATCTCGCAAGACACTGCAAATATTAATTATCTTACTGGTTATGATGCTTGGTCTTTTTATTATGCGCAATGTGTTATTATTCACGCAGATCATGAGGAGCCTCTACTTTTTGTGCGTGACCAGGATGCTGGTGGGGCGTTTCTGCAAAATTGCTGGTCTCAAGAAAATATTATTGTTTATGCTGAAAAGTATATTCATACCTGGCCTAATCATCCATATGATTACTTAATTGAAATCATTAAAAATAAAAAATGGGATCAGTTATCCATTGGACTTGAAATGGACAGTCATTATTTTACGGCATTTTGCTATAAGAAATTGCTTGACGGACTTCCTGATGCTTCACTTAAGGACTGTGAACGATTAGTAAATTGGGTTCGATTTATAAAATCTGATGCAGAAATAGAATTAATGAAGAATGCAGCTGTAATAACAGACAATGCTATGAACACGGCACTTGAAGTTATTAACCCAGGCGTAAGACAGTGTGATGCAGTGGGTGAAATACAAAAAGCCATGTTTTATGGAACTTCAGAATTTGGAGGCGAATATTCTAGCATCACAACATTACTGCCCACTGGTACCGGAACTTCTTCATCGCATTTAACAGCCACACAAGAAAAATTTATCAAAGGTGAGGCGACAATAATAGAACTTGCTGGAGTTTATAAAAGATATCACGCGCCATTAGCCCGCACTGTTCTTTTAGGTAAAGCTGAACAAAAAAAAATAGATGCCATGCATGCTACAAATGAAGCATTGAATGAGGGTATATCTGTAATTAAACCTGGAAATACAGCAAATGATGTTGCGCAAAAATTTTGGAGTATTTTAGATAAGCACGGTATCAAAAAGGACTCCCGAACAGGATACTCTATTGGTATTGGATACCCTCCTGATTGGGGTGAGCATACAATTAATATTTCAAAAGGTGATCAAACAGTATTGTTTCCAAATGTAACCTTCCATATGATTGCAGTAATGCAGTTTGGAGATTGGGGAGTTGAGGCCAGTCATTCGATACGTGTTACTGAGCATGGATCAGAAAAGTTTTCAGATTTCTCAAGCGATTTATTCATAAAAGAATAAGTACCCATAAGAATTGAGCTTTTAATAGCATCCCTTGTTTTTACTAGAGAATCTTCTAAATATTGTATAAAGTAGCGCAATTCATGGAGCTAATTATGGGTATACATCACGATTATAAATCAAAGCGTGGCGAGAGAGCTATGGCTAAGCAGCAAAAGCGAGAGTCGAAGTTGCATGATAACACCGATAAAAAAGAAGAAGAGAAACTCATTAAAGAGCTTAAAAAAGCAGGTTTAAATAAAGATGAAATCAAACAATTCCTCGAAGGAAGAGCGAAAGGATAAAAAGCTCAATAGCTCAGAAAGACTTGCTGAAGCGTTAAGGCAGAACTTGAGAAAAAGAAAAGAATTTCAAAGAAAACAAAATAAGGAAGATTAATATGACGATCATGTCAGATAATTGGATCAAGAAAAAAGCGCTTGAAGAAGGTATGATTGAACCATTTGTTGATGGTCAAAAAAAAGAGGGAACAATATCATTTGGTCTTTCATCATATGGATATGACGCAAGAGTCTCAGAAGAATTTAAGATTTTTACAAATGTAGACTCTGCTTTGGTTGACCCTAAAAACTTTGACGATCGAGGATTTGTAGATCGTCCAGGCAAAGAATGCATTATACCACCAAACTCATTTGCTCTTGCACGTACGGTAGAGTATTTTAGAATCCCGCGAGACGTTCTAGTGGTATGTTTGGGGAAATCAACTTATGCCAGATGTGGAATAATTGTGAATGTTACACCTCTTGAACCTGAGTGGGAGGGTCATGTGACACTTGAATTTTCTAATACAACACCTCTTCCCGCAAAAATCTATGCCAATGAAGGAGCGTGCCAGTTTTTATTTTATAAAGGAGAGGCGCCGCCTGAAGTATCATATAAAGACCGTAAAGGTAAATATATGAAACAGACCGGAGTTACTTTACCAAAGCTTTAAACTTTAGATGCAAAAAATTGTTATAAATGGAGGCAACTTTCTCCAGGGCAAGATTAACGTTAGTGGATCAAAAAATGCGTCACTGCCAATCATGGCCGCAAGCATTCTGACAGATGAAACACTAGAATTAGAGAATGTCCCTGATTTAGTTGATGTCCATACGATGTCCCAAGTCTTGTCATCGCTTGGGGTGAGTGTAGCTTCACAAAATGAGAGTAAAAATAATCTATCTCTTACTTATTCTGACTCTGACAGTGCAATAGCTGAGTATGATTTGGTTAGAAAAATGAGAGCTAGCATCCTAGTTCTTGGCCCACTTCTAGCTCGCAAAAGGCACGCTAGTGTCTCACTTCCCGGTGGATGCGCTATAGGTGCAAGACCTGTTGATTTACATATTAATGCTCTTACAAAACTTGGAGCATCATTTGAATTAGAGAGTGGATACATAAAATGTAATGCTCCAAAAGGTTTAATTGGAAACAAAATAAATTTTGACAAGGTTTCTGTAGGTGCAACAGAAAATATCGTTATGGCTGCCTCACTAGCTAGAGGTGAGAGCGAAATTACAAATATAGCGCTTGAGCCAGAAGTCATGGATCTCATCACTTGTTTAAACAAAATGGGAGCAAAAATTGAACTTGGAGATAATCGAAACATTTTAATTGAGGGTGTAGATCAGCTGAAAGGAACAGTGCACTCTATAATCCCAGATCGAATTGAAGCAATCACCTATATCATAGCGGGGGCCTTAATTGGAAAAAACTTAGAAATTACAAACATAAACATAGAGCACGTTAGCAATGTCTTGGAAATATTAAATGAGCTTTCAATTAATTTTGCAATGAAGGAGAGCTCTATAACTGTTGAGCAATCTAGCATTTCAGATGGAATAACTATCGACACAATGGAATATCCTGGCTTTCCAACAGATGTTCAAGCTCAAATGATGGTTTTATTATCACTCGGAAAATCAGTATCTAAAATTAGTGAAAATATTTTTGAAAATAGATTTATGCATGTTCCTGAATTAAATAGAATGGGTGCTAATATTGAAATAAATGGCAAAACAGCAGTTATTAATCCTTGCCAAGAGTTTATTTCAGCTCAAGTAATGGCTACTGATTTAAGAGCATCTGTAAGTTTAATACTCGCTGGATTAGTTGCAAAAGGAACAACAACATTAAATCGTATCTATCATCTTGATCGAGGCTATGAAAAAATTGAAGAAAAACTGCTAGCGTGTGGAGCAGATATTAAGAGATTAACATAGAGATTGAATGAATCTTAATGCAATAGATACAGACGACTTAAAAATTATATCAACAATTCTTCAAGATGGACTTATTGAGGTGAATGATATTAAGTATTTGCCATCAAGAAGATCATTTTTTTTGATGATCACCCGATTTATGTGGGAAGAAAAGATTGTTAATAAAGTTGACCAAAGAATAAGAGCAGTACTCAGTTTTGAGGATGTTTTATCTGTATATTCAAAAAATATTGATCAATTGAATAAAAAAAAGACTTTAGAGCTCGTAACATTCAATTATTACCCAAACGATTCTAAAAATATAGAAATTGAATTGCTTTTCAAAAATGATGCAACTATAAAGCTCGAAACCGAAATAATTAGATGCAAGCTAGAAGATCAGGGAGAGCCTTGGAAAATAGAAAAAATAAATAATGACAAAAGTAATTAATTCTAACAATAAAAATTTTGAGGAAGACTTTAATGATCTTCTTATTATGAATAGGTCAAGTGATACAAACGTTACTGAAACTGTATCATCAATTATTGCAGATATTAGAAATGATGGAGATGATGCTCTCTTAAAGTATACTCATCAATTTGATAAGAATGAGCTTACAATTGAAGAGATTGTGCTTGATGAAGAAGAAATTAATAAACAATCTGCAAATATAACTGATGATTTAAGTAATGCTCTTAACGTATCAATGGAAAGAGTTCGTGATTATCATAAAAAACAGTTGCCAGAAGACCTAATTTTTGAAGACGATTTAAATTCAAAGTTAGGATATGTTTGGCGAGCCGTAGAGTCTGTTGGCATTTATGTTCCTGGAGGAACTGCTAGTTATCCAAGCACGGTAATAATGAATGCAATACCCGCTATTGTTGCGGGGGTAGAAGAGATTTCGATGGTTACTCCAATGACCGGTAAATATATAAACCCTTCAGTTCTATATGCTGCAAAAATTTGTGGAATTAAAAAAATATTTTGTATTGGTGGAGCCCAGGCTATTGCCGCCTTGGCTTATGGAACAAAAACTATTAAACCTGTAAATAAAATTGTAGGACCAGGAAATATCTATGTTGCGGAAGCAAAAAGACAAGTTTCAGGTTTTACAGGCATTGATATGTTTGCAGGTCCCTCTGAGGTTGTCATCATCGCCGATGCAAAAAATGATCCAAAAATTGTTTCAGCTGATTTAGTTGCTCAAGCTGAGCATGATCAAAGTGCGCAAAGTATTCTTATAACAATTGATGAACAGTTAGGTAATGAAGTAAATAAGGAAATAAAATCTCAAATAAATTCACTACCACGAAAAGATATCGCTGCTTTAAGTTGGGACAATAATGGCAAAATAATAATTGTGAAAAGTCTTGATGAAGCGATTGCGTTATCTAATAGGTTAGCACCCGAACACCTAGAATTATTGATTGATAATCCGCAGGAAAGTATAAAAAAAATTAAAAATGCTGGAGCTATTTTTATGGGACGAAATACTCCTGAAGCATTAGGTGATTATCTCGCTGGGCCTAGTCATGTTTTACCAACTTCTAGAAGTGCAAAATTTTCTTCTGGATTATCAGTTTTTGATTTTCTAAAAAAAATATCACTTGTTGAATTTTCAAAAGAAGGTATTGAACAAATAGGAGATAGTGCTATTAAAATTGCTGATAATGAAGGTCTTGACGGTCATTCAAGATCAATAGAATATAGGCTTGCAAAAAAATAATTTATGTCAAAAGAAGAAATATTAGAGTTTAAAGGTAAGGTTACAGATCTACTCCCAAACGCAATGTTTAAAGTAGAATTAGAGAATGGTCATGAGGTATTAGCTCATACAGCTGGAAGAATGAGAAAGAACAGAATTAGAGTATTGGCTGGAGATGAAGTTTTAGTTCAAGTAACGCCATACGACCTCACAAAGGGTCGTATTATTTTTCGATACAAGTAATTTGAGATTATTTTGAATCTAATTTTAGGCAGTGCATCTCCACGAAGACTTGAATTGTTATCCAAAATTAACATTATTCCAAATAAAATTATTTCTCCTAATGTAAATGAAACTATAGAAAAAAATGAGTTACCGCTTAATTACTGTAAACGTATTGCTCTCAATAAAATGAAACAATTTCAAAACAAATTTAATGACTCAATTATTTTAACAGCTGACACAATTGCATATACAGGACGAACTATAATAGACAAGACTGAGGAAAGAAGTATTGCTTTAAAGAACTTGCAAAGATTATCTGGAAAGAGACATAGAGTAAGTACTTCTGTTTGTATAAGAAATCTAGATAATAAGATTTTTAAAAAAACTATTACAACATCTGTTAGTTTCAAAGTTTTAAAAAAAGACGATATCGAGAATTATATGAAAACAAGCGAATGGCAAGGAGTTGCTGGATCTTATAAAATTCAAGGTATTGCAGAGTCTTTTATTAAATCTATAAATGGATCGTATTCTAATGTTGTTGGTTTGCCATTATTAGAAGTAAATAATCTTCTTATTTCAGCTGGATATAAATGACTGATTTAATTTTTATTTATAATGCAAAAAGTGGCATAGCAAATGCATTTATTGACTGGGGTCATAAAATAATCTCCCCTGAGACATATGACTGTAATTTATGCTCAATAACTTATAACAATTTTGGAAAAGAAAAAAAGTGGAGTAATTTTCTAAAAAAAATTAATATTCAAAGTCGTTTTTACTATATTGATCATTTAAAAGATCTAACTTTTGTTAATGATGATACTAAGTTACCATGTATCTTTATTAAGCAAGACAATGAATTCAAATTAATAATTGACTCAAAAGAGCTCAATACTTTTGTCAGCGTTGATCAATTAATCACTAGATTAAAGGATTTTTTAGTTTGACAGTATTCGTAATATTTTCTTTGCACGAATTAATGTAATAGAATAAAAGACTAGGATCGTAATTTAGATGGCTCGATAGCTCAGTTGGTAGAGCAAAGGACTGAAAATCCTTGTGTCGGTGGTTCAATTCCACCTCGAGCCACCATTTATGCAGCTGTAGCTCAGTTGGTTAGAGCGCCTGGTTGTGGTTCAGGAGGTCGGTAGTTCGAATCTACCCAGCTGTACCAACTAATGACTTTTTTACTGGAAGAGTTAGTACAATCAAAAAGAGCAGGATCATTACAAATCCGAAAAGTAAATAAAGAAATGCAAACTCACCGCTTATTTCGTAGCTTCTAGAAATTAGGATTAGGGCTATTGGCCCTACAGAAAATGAAACAATGAATTTTATACCATATACAAGACTTTGATATTTTTCTGGCGAGAATTTAGCCAGTAATAAATTTTCTGCTGGAAGTATACTTGAATTAAAAGCAACAATCATAAGACTGATAACAATTAACCAATAATTTGATAGACTAACAATGAATAAAAGAAGAGTACCTTGTCCGATGATACCAATAGCATAGATTACTTTCTCAGAATATTTATCTGTTAAAATGCCACCTATGTAGTTCATTAAACCGCTTACAATATAAATAGCAGCTACAATATACCCAATCTCAGACGTAGAGAGGTTTAAGCTGTTTGACAGTCTGATATCAATTGCTTTAGGCAAACTTGTTTGAAGAATTTGATATACAAAACTCAAACATGTAATACTTACAAGCATTATAATTGCAATTTTTAGCATTTGATTTTTTTCTGGATTATCTCGAAATTGTTCTGATTTAATATTAGTCAATGAAATTTTTCCTGATTTCAAATGATATGAGAGATATAAGCCTGTTAGAATAGAAATTATTCCAGGGAATATAAACGCAGCTTGCCAATTAATCTGATCAATTAAAATACCAGCAAAAAAAGCTCCCAATCCAATTCCTACGCCTCCAAATATATTATTGAAACCAAGTGCACGTCCTGTTTCTTTTGATGTATTAACTATCCATGATATTCCGGCAGGGTGATATATTGAGCAAAATAAGCCAAGCAAGGATAGACTAATAAAAAGAGATAATTTATTCCCACTCAGACCACAAAGAACCGAACTAATACCTAGACCTAAAAACATTACTGCAATCATTCCTGAACGGCTCCATCGATCACTAATCCATCCAGCGGGTAAAGATCCTATGCCAACAAGAAGAGACCCAAGAAACCATAGATTTAAAAGCTCGTCATATGAAAATTTCCACTCATCTTCAATCGCAAGAACAATTACAAAGTAAAACGCAGCAAACATATGCATCAATAGATGGCCAAGCGCAGCATAAATAACAGTTAATTTTCTACTGTTTTCAGTGATAATCATTTAATAAAAATAGAGTATTTCGGCTTCACTTAATAATAAAAATTATAAAAATTTGACTTTTTTTAATAAATAAGGCATTTCACTGTTCATGATTGTTTTTACACATCATCATATTCATATCTAAGTTTGCTGAACAAAAAGCATCAGCGAACAACAACCCCTTTTTATATTAAATAAACTAACTTTGTAGTATCGTGCTAACGATAGGAATCGTATGACTAAGAATAACAATAAACCCAAGGCCATTTTACCTAGAGGGTTTAAAGACAGTGAGAAACAACTCCTCTCTCTCAGAAAAATAGTTACTGAGGTAATAGAGGAAGAGTGTCAAAAATTTGGATTTGTTGAATTAGAAACCTCATCTATTGAATACACTGATAGTCTGGGCAAGTTTTTGCCTGATATAGATCGACCAAGTGGAGGAGTTTTTTCGTTACAAGACGAAGATGGTCAATGGCTATCATTACGATATGACCTTACAGCTCCTTTAGCACGATATGTTGCACAGAATTATCAAAATTTAGTGAAGCCATTCAAAAGATATCAGTCAGGAATAGTATGGAGAAATGAAAAGCCAGGGCCAGGAAGATTCAGAGAATTTCTGCAATTTGATGCAGATGTCATCGGAATTCAGTCAAATTTAATCGATGCTGAATTATGCGTCATGGTTGTAAATATTTTGAGAAGGCTTGGTTTAAATGATTCTCAATTTAAAATTAAATATTCGAACAGAAAAATTTGGACAAGTCTTTTTGAGAAAATAAATGCGTCGAAAGAAGTTGAGTCAAAAATTCTTAGAGCAGTAGATAAAAAAGATCGTCTAGGTGATGAAGGTGTTAAAGAGTTATTATGTGAGGGTAGAAAAGATAAATCTGGTGATTTTATGGAAGGCGTAGGTCTTGATAATGAACAAGCATCAATGATTTTAAACTTTATGAACGATCAACAACAAACGAGTGATGATATTGATGAGTTTAACTCTTATTTGGGTAATTTTGCAGATTATCCAATTTCATTTGATCCATCCATTGTAAGAGGATTGGATTACTATACAGGCATGATTTTTGAAGCTGAACTATTAATCGATGTAAAAAATACAAAAGGTAAAACTATAGTTTTTGGATCAGTGGCGGGAGGAGGAAGATATGACAAACTGATATCAAGATTTGGGAAAGAGGACGTTCCCGCTACTGGCATTTCCATTGGTGTTGACAGGCTTATTGTCGCTCTAGAGCAGTTGGATCTCATTAAAGCCAAATCGAGACCTTTAGTAATTGTAGCAAATTTAGGAGACAATAATTTATCTGAGTATATTCGAATGGCATCTGAAATTAGAGATGCAGGAATGGCCTGCGAGATTTCTTTTGGCTCAAAAAACTTAGCTAAGCAACTTAAATATTGCGATCGCAAGCAAGCTGATGCAGTTGTAATTGCAGGTGATGATGAAATTAAAAATAATCAAATATCACTTAAAGATTTAAAAAAGGGAAGTGAGATTTCAAAAAATATTACTGGACGTGACGAATGGAAAGAAACTAAAGCAGGTCAAAAAGAAGTAATTAGAGAGGATCTAGTAAGCACTCTAAAGGAAATACTAAAAATTTGAGCTATGTCACTACAGGAATTAAATATTAGATTAAAAGATTATTTTATTGAGTTAGGATTTCAATATGTAGAGCTTCCTTTAGTTCATGACTCTGACATTTTTTATGAAACATCGGGAGAAGAAATCAGAAGTCAGATGTATTCTTTTATAGACGGTTCAGGCAAGGAAAAATGTCTGAGACCAGACATGACGATCCCCACGTGTCAAAGTTTTATTAAAAGTGACGATAAAATAAATGAAGCTAAATTATGCTATAGTGGACCAGTATTTAGGTCAACCAATGGAATAAATGATGCATCAATTGAATTAAACCAATCAGGGGTTGAAATTATTTTTACAGAAAAAAAGCTAAAAACTATTTATGAAAAAGATATATACACGCTTAAAACGGCAGTCAAAATTCTAGAAAAATTAAATATTAATGAATATCAAATTAAAATAGGCAGTCTAAACCTCTTTAATAGTTTTATAAGTTATTTAGATTTACCGATCAGGTGGAAACAAAGAATAGTCAGGCATTTTTTTAGAAGAATATATTTTGATAGCTTGTTAAATCGATTAGGGCAAGGTGTCGGTTATGATACATTGAAAAAAGATGAAATTATCAATGAAAGACTAGGTTTGGATGCTAATTCAAGTGCAAACTTGGTTGATCTAATTAATTCCAATAGCAATTCTGGTTCAGGCTCAAGGACAGTTGAAGAAATCGTCAGCCGATTTCAGGAGAAAAGTGAAAATATCGTCTCTGAGAGCAATGGAAAACAAATGGTAAATCTGATTAAGAGTTTTTTAGGTTTGAACGCTTCTCTTGATACTTTTCCGAATATTTTAAGAGAGTTTGTAAGTGATCAAAAGCTTGATTTTTTTAAAAAAGAGATTGATGGCATGGAAGAATTCAAGAACGCTGTTTCATCTGAAATGGACATATCTAAATTTAATTTCAACAATGACTTTGGACATTCTATTGAATTTTATGATGGCGTCATGTTCGAAATCTATGATCAATCAGGCAATTTAAAGTTAATAACTGGTGGAAGATACGATAAGTTACTTAATATTTTAGGGTCCAGAAACAAACTGTCAGCTATAGGGTTTGCAACAAATAATAATAACTTAAGTAAAATTTTATAATTATGAAATTCGAAAATAAATTAAGAATAGGATTACCTAGCAAAGGCAGGTTAAGAAAAGACATGGAGAAACTTTTTCTAGATAAAAATATTACTTTTGAAAATCTTGTAAATGATAGAGATTATATTGGTACAATAAAGGGACTAAGAGATACAGTTCTATATTTTTTAAGCGCTAAGGAAATTACCAATAGACTTGATGAGGGATCAATCCATGCAGGCTTAACTGGTGATGACCTGATACAAGAAAAAATTTTTAATTTTAATTCAAAAATAATAAAGGATCTGGAGTTAGCTTTTGGAAAAGCGGATCTGGTTGTTGCTGTACCTGATATCTGGATTGATGTAATGACGATGGCTGATTTGGAAGAAGTGAGCAATAATCACAGAGACAAATATTCAAAAAGGTTACGCGTAGCAACTAAATACAAGAATTTAACAAATAATTTCTTTTCTAAATGTGGAGTTGTTGATTATAGAACTGTTGAAAGCGACGGCTCTACCGAAAGTGCGCCTTTCAATGGTTTTTCAGAAATCATCACTGATATAACATCAACAGGTGACACACTAAGGGCTAATAATTTAAGAGTTCTTGATGATGGCATAATCCTGAAATCATCAGCAAATATTTTTTCTTCAAAAGCTGCGGAGTGGAATAAAGAAATAGAAAATAATTATAAAAACTTTATCAATAAGTTTGAATAAAAAAAACCCGGCTAGGCCGGGTTTTTTTTAGAGTTTATCGTGAATGATAATTACATCATACCGCCCATACCACCCATACCGCCCATATCAGGCATTGCAGGTGCTGCAGCAGGCTTATCTTCAGGAGCATCAGCAACCATCGCTTCAGTTGTAATTAAAACACCGGCAATAGATGCGGCGTTTTGTAAACTTGTTCTCACAACTTTAGTTGGGTCAATGATTCCCGCTTTAAACATATCAACAAATTTATCAGACTGAGCATCATAACCCTCAGTAGAAGACTTGCCCTCTTTAAGCTTTCCAACAATTACAGATCCATCGACACCTGCGTTGTTTGCAATCGTTCTAATAGGCGTTTCTAATGCTCTGCGGACAATATCCACCCCAGCTTTTTGATCAGCATTAGAAGTTTTAACTTTATCAAGTGCACTAGCTGCGTTTAGAAGTGATAGTCCACCGCCAGCAACGATACCTTCTTCAACTGCAGCTCTAGTAGCATTAAGAGCATCGTCAACTCTGTCTTTTCTTTCTTTAACTTCAACTTCGGTAGCTCCGCCAACTTTGATTACAGCTACTCCACCAGCTAACTTAGCAAGACGTTCTTGTAATTTCTCTCTGTCGTAGTCAGATGTCGTTTCCTCAATCTGTTTCCTAATCTGAGAGCATCTACCTTGAATATCAGCTTTAGTTCCAGCACCATTAACAATTGTAGTGTTTTCTTTATCAATACTAATTCTTTTTGCTGTCCCTAAATCATTAATGGTTACATTTTCTAATTTAATACCTAAGTCTTCAGATATGACCTGACCACCGGTTAAAATAGAAATGTCTTCCATCATTGCTTTTCTTCTATCACCAAACCCAGGTGCTTTTACAGCAGCAATTTTCAATCCACCTCTTAACTTGTTAACCACCAATGTAGCAAGCGCTTCACCTTCAACATCTTCAGCGATAATTACAAGTGGTCGTCCCGCTTGAACTACAGCCTCTAATAGAGGAAGCATTGGTTGTAGATTTGTTAATTTTTTCTCATGAAGAAGAATGTAAGCATTTTCTAAATCAGCCGTCATTTTCTCTGCATTAGTCACAAAATATGGAGATAGGTAGCCTCTATCAAATTGCATTCCTTCAACAACATCAAGTTCAGTTTCAAGACCTTTAGCTTCTTCAACCGTTATAACGCCTTCGTTTCCAACTTTATCCATTGCTTTCGCAATCATAGCTCCAACCTCAGCCTCACCGTTTGCAGAAATAGAACCAACTTGCGCAACTTCAGCACTAGTTTTAACTTTTTTTGATGAACCACTAATGGCATCACTTGCAGCATCTATTGCAGAGTCTACTCCTCTTCTTAGATCCATTGGATTCATTCCCGCTGCAACAAATTTTAAGCCCTCAGTAACTATTGCCCTTGTAAGTACAGTGGCCGTTGTAGTTCCATCGCCTGCAACATCATTGGTTTTGCTTGCAGCCTCACGTACCATTTGAGCACCCATATTTTCAAATTTATCTTTTAATTCAATTTCCTTTGCAACTGAAACTCCATCTTTCGTACTCTTTGGTGCGCCAAAAGATTTATCCATTACAACATTTCTTCCTTTTGGACCAAGTGTAACAGCGACCGCGTCTGCTAATACATTGACACCTTTAAGCATTTTATTTCTCGCTTCAGTGCCAAAATGAATATCTTTACCCGCCATGTTTAATTCTCCTTATTTAATAGTAATTATTTCTTTTTTGATTTTGATTTAGATTTAGATTTTTTTTCAATCACGCCCATGATATCTGACTCTTTCATGATGCATAGCTCTTCGCTATCTACCTTTACTTCTGTTCCTGACCATTTTCCAAAAAGGACAATATCACCAACCTTTAGATCCAATGGTGTCACTTTACCATCTTCACTTTTGGTTCCATTACCTACCGCAACAATTTGACCTTCTTGTGGTTTCTCTTGAGCTGTATCGGGTATGATAATACCTCCAGCGGTTTTTTCTTCTGTATCAAGTCTTCTGACAAGAACTCGATCGTGTAAAGGTCTGAAATCCATTTTTTCTCTCCTAAAGATATGTTTGTATAACGCTTAATTTACTAGGCATATAGTGATTTGACGCAAAAGTGTCAAGGGGGCGAAAAATATTAGATAATTTTGAAAATTATTAAAAAACCTTGTTTTTTGGCTATTTTATGTTTGTTCTGACTCTCCTCCATCTATAACAATGTTTTGTCCAGTCATAAATGAGCCAGCGTTTGAAGCTAAATACACAGCTGCACCTGCAATTTCATCAGGCATACCAATCCTTTTTAATGCTGATTTAGCAGTTGTGGCCTTTAAAATGCTTTCATTCTCCCACAACGCTCTGGCAAAATCAGTCTTAATTAAACCAGGAGAGATACAATTAGCTCGAATATTGTTTCTTCCGTATTCAACAGATATGTTTCTGGCCAATTGAGAGTCTGCAGCTTTTGAAATTGCGTAGGCTCCTAACATACTACTTCCATGTAAACCAGCGATTGAGGAAATAATTATTATGGAACCATTCTTCATCTTAATCATATCAGGAAGTACTTCGTTACAAAGCCAAAAATTACTCTGTACATTTGATTTCATTATTTTCTCAAATGCTTCGTCGGGTATTTTATCTGATGGTCCGAAATATGGATTAATAGCCGCATTACAAACTAAAGTTGAAATATTGCCACAAAAATCCAAAGATTTTTTGTAAAGATTTTGCAATTGTTCTTTATCAGAAATATTGCAAGCAATAGAAGTAGCATGTCCCTCTCCAAATGTATCATTAATTTCCTTTGCAACTGCTTCGCATGCATCTAATTTACGACTTGTAATAATAACCTTTGCACCGTGCTCTGCCATTCTATAGGCAATTGCTTTTCCAATTCCTCTTGAAGAACCTGTTATTATTGCGTTTTTGTCTTTTAAATTAAAAAGTGATTCCATTTAATAAAATTTCAAATAATTTATAAGAAGATTATAAATTTATAGGATAATTACAATATAATTATGGAAATTTACGAAATTGATAATGTTACTGAATACTCACTTTCCTATAAAATTATACTTTGTGATTTATGGGGCGTTATTCATAATGGAGTAAAATTATTTGACGATGCAGAGTCCTATCTTAAAAATATGAAACAAAATGGCATTGATGTATATCTGATTTCAAATGCTCCTAGACCAGAAGAGGTGGTGAGCAAAGGTTTGAAAAACAAACTTAATCTCAATAATGATTTATTTAAAAAAATCTATACTTCAGGCGACATTGGAACAAAATATATAAACTCCAAAATTCACGGGGAGACGTATTTTCACTTAGGGCCAGAAAAAGATCATGATCTATTAGAAAATATAAAAATTCATAAATCACAAGAGATAAATAGATCAGAATTTGTTGTATGCACGGGTCTATACGATGATAATAAAGAGAGTCCAGAAGACTACAGAGATTTTTTGAGTAGCTTATTGATCAATAACAAAGAGATGGTTTGTGTTAATCCAGATGAAATTGTCTATAGAGACTCAAAGAGAATATACTGCGCTGGTGCTCTTGGTAAATCTTATGAGAAAATGGGTGGTAAAGTAACTTACTATGGAAAACCTCATCCAGAAATTTATAATCATGTTATTAGTGATCTTTTAGACAAAACTAAGGCTTCAAAAAAAGATATATTAGCCATAGGGGACAGTATGAAAACTGACTGCTTAGGCGCCTGTCAATCAAATCTCGATTTTGTATTCATAAAGAATGGTATACATAAAAATGAAATATCTAATAAAGATGATTTGATTGCATTATCAGAAGCTATTCTTCCTAGATCTTTAGAAAGTATAACTTATTCTGAAGAGCTGAAGTAAAAAAATGAAAGTTTTTAAAAATTTAAATAGTAGTACTTATAAATACACAACAAACTCAATCTTAATAATTGGAAACCTTGATGGTGTTCATAAAGGTCACCAATCAATAATTAAGTCTGCAAAAAAAATTGCTAATAATCAAAAATCCAAAATCGGAGTTTTACTTTTTGATCCACACCCAAGAAAATTTTTTAATAAACACAGTCCAAATTTCTTATTAACTCAAATTAATGAACGCATTAAAATCTTAGGAGCGTATGGGATAGATTATGTGATGATAATAAAATTTAATAAAAAAATATCCTCTATGTCACCTAATGTCTTTTGTAATCAAATTTTGCTCTCAGGAATAAATATGAAAGATATCTTAGTTGGTAAAAATTTTAAATTTGGCAAACAAAGATCAGGAGACTACAAATATTTACTTAATTTCGGCAAACAAAATAATTTTCAAGTTACCTCGATAAAATTGTTGAAAACTTCACCTACTCTTTTCAAAAAAACTAAGATGAAAATATATTCATCTACAAATATTAGAGAACTTATAAAAAACGGAAAAATGAAACTCGCTAATGATTTTCTTGGTAACAACTACAGTATAACTTCAAAAGTTATAAGGGGTGATCAAAGAGGCCGACAAATTGGTGTCCCAACCGCTAATCTTAAGTTGAAAGAACATGTTGCTCCAAAGTACGGAGTATATGCTGTGAAGGCCTCACTTACGAAGAATTCAAAAAAACGAATTATCAAGGGGATTGCAAATTTTGGTATCAGGCCAACATTTGGAAAAAAAGATGAAATACTAGAGGTACACCTCTTTAGATTTAAATTGAATATTTATAATTCTTTGTTAAAAGTCGAGTTTGTTGACTTTATAAGAGAAGAGAAAAGATTTTCAGGAATTGAAACCTTAAAAAAACAGCTAAAATCAGATATTTCGAAAGCACAAAAAATTTTAAGTAAATAATAATGAACGCTAAAAACGATAAAATAGATTTTAGTGAGACTCTATTTTTACCAAAAACCTCATTTGCAATGCGTGCAGGCTTACCTGAGCAAGAACCCAAAATTTTAGATGGTTGGGCTAAGGCAAATATCTATCGTCAATTAAGACAACAATCGCAAGACAGAAAAAAATTTATATTGCATGACGGCCCTCCATACGCAAATGGCCACTTACATATGGGACATGCACTGAATAAAATTTTGAAAGATTTTGTGATTAGATCTCAACAGATGCTCGGTAATGATAGTTCTTATATTCCTGGTTGGGATTGTCATGGTTTACCCATCGAGTGGAAGATTGAAGAACAATATAGAGAAAAGGGAAAGAATAAAGATGACGTTGATATAATTCAGTTTCGTAAAGAATGTAGAGAATTTGCAGACAAGTGGATAAATATACAGCGAGAGGAGTTCATTCGTTTAGGGATAAATGGTGATTGGTTCTCACCGTATACGACTATGTCTTATGAGGCTGAGTCAATCATTGTGAAAGAATTCTTTAAATTTCTAGAAAACGAAAGTCTATACCGTGGATCAAAACCTGTTATGTGGTCAACGGTTGAAAAAACAGCATTGGCTGAAGCTGAAATTGAATACAAAGAGCATAAGTCAACCACTATTTGTGTAAAATTTCCTGTTCGAGAATGTTCTGATAAGTCTTTTCAGGAAGCAGCAGTTGTTATCTGGACAACTACTCCATGGACTATTCCTGGCAATAGAGCAATTGCTTATAGTGCCGAAATAAACTACTCAATGTACAAAGTGGAGAGCATTGCTGAACACAGCACACTTCGTGTCGGAGACCAAATCATTTTTGCCGATGAACTTTTGGAAAACGTTAAAACGCAATGTAAACTTTTAGATTTAAAAAAAATTTCAGAGGTAAAAGATTTTGGAAGCTTTGTTTGTGATCACCCTTTTAGAAAATCAGGTTATAATTTTGATGTGAAATTGTATGACGCAGACTTTGTTACTTTAGAGCAAGGAACTGGCTTTGTTCACATTGCACCGGGCCATGGAGCTGATGATTATATTTTAGGAGTAGCAAATAACATTGATGTACCTGACACAGTCGATGAAAACGGAGAATATTTTGATCATGTGCCACTATTTAATGGAAAAAAAATATTTAATGAAGACGGTTCAGATGCTGATGCAAATATTGCAGTAATCATTGAATTAAAAAAACACGAAAATTTAGCAGGAAAAGGTTCTTTACGTCATAGCTACCCGCATTCATGGCGATCAAAAGCACCAGTAATATTCAGAAATACGCCTCAGTGGTTTATTAGCATGGAAAAGAACCAATTAAGAGATAAAGCACTAAAAGAAATTGAGAAAGTAAAATGGTATCCTAAGCAGGGTAAAAATAGAATTTATTCCATGATTGAAGAAAGGCCTGATTGGGTTGTATCAAGGCAAAGAGCGTGGGGGGTTCCCTTATCTATTTTTTATAATATTAAAACTGGCAAGCCACTTGTTGATAAAAAAATGAATGACAGGATCATTGAACTATACAAAGAAGAAGGTTCTGATGCATGGTTTAAATATTCTAAAGAAGAATTATTAGGCTCTAAATACAATTCAAATGAATTTAAAAAAGTTGATGACATTTTGGATGTTTGGTTTGACTCAGGTTGCACACATGCATTTGTACTGGATGGTAAAGATGATCAAATATGGCCTGCGTCAATATATCTTGAAGGAACAGATCAGCATAGAGGATGGTTTCACTCCTCACTTTTAGAGTCATGTGGAACGAGAGGTATTGCACCTTATGAGTCGGTTCTTACTCATGGTTTCATACTTCACGAAGATGGGTTAAAGATGAGTAAATCTTCATCAAATACTGTTTCTCCAGCAGAAATTATTGAAAAATCTGGTGCGGATATATTAAGACTTTGGGTGGCTAGTAGTGATTACTCTGAAGATTTGAAGATAGGGCCAGAGATTATTAAAAGTAATATAGATAGTTACCGAAGATTACGGAATACATTGAGATTTATTTTAGGCAACCTTTCGGATTTTACTGAAAAAGAAAAAATACCTCTAAACGATCTTGATGAGTTAGAATTATATATTCTATCTGAATTAGAAATTTTAAAAAAAGAAGTAATCAGTAATTATAAAATTTTTGAATTTCAGAGAGTTTTTTCATCAATATTTAATTTTTGTACAAATGATCTCTCTTCATTTTATTTTGATATTAGAAAAGATACGCTTTATTGCGATACTAAAGAAAATAAAATTCGTCGATCAACCCGTACAGTATTAGATATATTATTTCATAATCTAATAAGTTTACTCGCTCCAATATTGTGTTTTACCTCTGAGGAAGCATGGCAAAGTAGGTTTGGATCTGATACCAGTATTCATCAGAAAGATTTCCCAAAATTAGATGGCAGTTTAATTAATAAAAATCTATCAACAAAATGGGAAACGTATAAAAAATTAAGAAAAGCCATCAATGGTGCCATTGAAATTAAAAGAAAAGAAAAAGTTCTTGGATCAAGCCTCGAAGCATCAGTTTTACTTTATTGCCCAAAGGAAGAGGCATTGCAAATTGAAAATGAGATACTAGAGAATATTTCAATTATAAGTGAATTAAAAGTTGTTCACGATAAACCGCAAAACAACTGTTACATATCTGAGTCTGATAAAAATATTGGAGTATATGTAAGCAAAGTTAACGGTAGCAAATGTGAGCGATGTTGGAAATATTTTACAAATTTAAATAATAGTATTTGTTCAAGATGTGAAGATGCTATTAGTTGTTTATGATCAGAGGAGCTAGTAGATTTGCAATTATAACTTTGATTATTTTTGCCGCTGATCAATTATCTAAATTAATTGTAATAAAATCTTATAATATTGATGTTACAAATTTGAATTCTCAATTTTTAATCTCAATTAATGAATACTTAAACTTTCATTTGATCTGGAACAAGGGTTTTGCATTTGGAATGTTTCAAAATGATATTGAGTTTGTAAATAACATTTATATGACGATAATAGCTGCAATCATCATATTTATTTTTGTGTATGCACTGTCGATAAACAAAAAAACTTACTATCTAGGTTTTGGTATGATCCTAGGGGGAGCCCTAGGCAATCTTCTTGATAGGTTCCAATATGCTGCAGTTTTAGATTTTATCGATATTCATTATGGCAATTACCATTGGTATGTATTTAACATTGCTGATATAAGTATTTCGCTTGGTTGTATATTGATCATAATTTTAGAATTATTTTTTGGAGAAAAAAAAATTAGTATTAAATAATTATGAAAAAAAATATTTTTATGCTGACCTTATTTTTTGTAATAGTCGCATGTACAAACAAAACTGTGAGTGATTACACTTCATTAAAACAAAAAGCGCTTGAGATTCCTCCAGATTTCCAATTGTTACCTCCTTCCGACAAAACAGATGCCGAGGCAGCTGAAATGGCTTCAGATACTGTAAAAGACACAGATTTAAAAAATATACTTCTAGAAGGCAATGAAGAAGATATGAGTGCTGAAAACAATAATAATAACGGTGATGATTTACAGGATTTCATTGATTCAAATTTCTCAACCGAAAAAGAGGAAATTAATTAAAATATTTTAATGTTTAATGTTTAAATTTTTTTTTGATCCTAAGTGGTATTTGTGGGCCTATGGCGGTTCAGCAATAGTTTTAGTTTCTATATGGTTGCAAGTTCAGATTGATGTTCAAATAAATTACTGGTTTGGTGATTTCTATGACTTAATTCAAGTCGCGCTGGGAGAGCCTAATGCTATCACAATGGATGAATACTTTGGGTCGCTTATTGTTTTTGGTCAATTTGCTGCAATGTGGATAGGTTTGTCACTTTTTTCTTCCTTCTTTGCTTCACACTATTTATTTCGTTGGCGAACGAGTATGGTTGATTACTATCATAGTGTTTTTGATAAAGCCCGTCACATTGAAGGAGCTTCTCAGCGTGTTCAAGAAGATACAATTAAATTTAGCAGAATAATGGAATCTCTTGGAACAAGTTTGTTTGAAGCAATTTTAGTATTGTTCGAATTTTTTCCAATTCTGATGACTATCTCAATTGGTTTACCAATTCTTTGGTTTGGAGAGTGGGAATATGGATTGGTAACAGGAGCATTTATATGGTCTGTAGGTGGTACTTTATTTATGGTATTATTAGCGTGGGTACTTAGGTTAGTTGGCATTGAATACGATCTTCAAAAGAAAGAAGCTGCCTATAGAAAAATATTAGTTATTGCTGAAGATGACGGCTCTGTAAGACCAAAATCACTTGAAGAATTATTTGAAGGTGTTCGATCTATTCATTTTAAAAGTTATCTTTACTATCTTTATTTTAATATTGGAAGATTAGCTTACTTACAGGCAAATGTATTGTCAGCGTACATTTTAATTGCTCCAGCTATAGTTGCAGGTCTTATGACATTAGGAGTTATGCAACAGTTAGTAAGAGCCTTCGGAAGAGTTGAAGGCTCTCTTCAATATCTTTTTCAGTCATGGCCTACATTAATAGAATTAGCTAGTGTCTATAAGAGATTAAGAGAATTCGAAAGAAGGATAGACGTGGTCATAAGTGAGGAAAAGAGTAGGGCTTAGAGTGAAACACAGTTTTTTAGACTTTGCCAAATTGGTATCTGATTACAAAAAGTCTAATAAAATTTTACATCAAAATTTTAGCAACATTATCGTGGTGGGAGCTGGAGGGTCTACTCAAGGGTCTAAGGCTATAACTTCTTTCCTATGTGAAAAAAGAGTAATTTATTTTGACCATTTAGATTCTTTTTTGATTGATGAAACAATTAATAAAATAGAAATAAAAAATACCTGTTTTATGTTTATTTCAAAATCAGGAGAAACTTCGGAAATACTAACTATTTTTGAATACTTAAAACGTAAACTCGAAAAAAAAATTGTAATTAAAGATAATTTTATTGTGCTAACTGAGATAAAATCTTCAACTCTAGGAAATCTTGCACTTCAAAACATGATTAAAACGATTGAGTATAATAAGGACATTGGTGGACGTTTCTCAATTTTTAGTAATGTATCTTTGTTACCAGGTTTTTATTTTCAAAGAGATTTTGTAGAAAATTTTCTTAACGGTGGGAAGAAAGTATTAGACAAAATAAATGATGCTCAATCAGAAGCCAAAAAAGAATTTACAAATTTGAAAAATGACAGAAATATCTTTGCATTGTTGACATATGGTTATGAATTAACAGAGTTGGCACTATGGAAAAAGCAACTTTATGCAGAATCACTTGGTAAAAATAAAAAAGGTATTGTGCCTATTTGGTCAGAAATGCCTAAGGATCAGCATAGTATGCTCCAACTATATTTAGACGGTCCTGACAATATATACTTTGAAATTTTAGGGATAGATTACGAAGAAATTAACTTGATTAATATGACTTTAACAAATCATATGAATGCAACATTTCAATCAATAACTGAAAAAGACTTTCCTTGTAAAATGTCGATATTTAAAAAAAACAATATAGAAAATTTTGGTTATTACTGTGGTTTTGAAATGATTAAAGTTGTATTTCTTGGTGAGTTAATGGGTGTCAATCCTTTTGATCAGCCAGCTGTTGATAATCAAAAAAAATATTTAAATTAGCTTAAAAAAGCTAAATTTAGTATTACCCAATTTTTTAACTCTTAATAATTCAATTTCAGAAAGCTGAACGGGTAGAGATCTAAGTTCTTCTTCGAGAATGATCAACGAATTTTTTTCAAGTAGATTTTTTTTGATTAAATTTTTAATACTTCGTTTTCCAAGATTTTTGTTATATGGGGGATCTATAAACACTAGATTAAATTTTGGATTTATTGAGTCCTCTTCAAATGAACAAGCATTACTATTTAAAACTGATATTTTATTAAGGTATCCTAATTTATTTGCAGATTTATATATCATATCAATCATCATTTCGTTATTTTCTACCATAGTCGTATTACGAGCTCCTCTAGAAAGAGCCTCAAAACTGAATGAACCAGTTCCTGCAAAAAGCTCTATTATCCGACAGTTATCCAATTCAAAATTACTCTGAATAATTTCTTTTCCATGCAAAATAATATTAAAGATTGTTTCTCTATTTTTATCTGATAACGGTCTTACATCCTTACTTTTATAACTATAAAAAGAGTGCCCCTTCTTTTCACCACTTATAATTCTCATAATTTTATGTTCTTCACTATGCCCTTGGGTAAGTTACCTAACTTATATTTACCATAAGACACTCTGATTAATCGAGTAACTGTTAAGTTTAAGGACTCAAAAATATTTCGGATCTCTCTATTCTTTCCCTCAGTGAGCGTCATCATTAGCCATGTATAGGTCTTCGTATTATGTGTAATATAGGCCTTAATCGGTTTATATTTAAAATTATTTATACGATATCCTTGTGATAGTTTTTGTATAATTTTCTTATCTACAGTACCTTGTACTTTTACTTTGTATACTCTCTCTAGATTACTACTTGGCAATTCAAGTTTTCTTTTTAATTCTCCATTGTTTGTTAATAATAATAAACCTTCTGTATTATAATCAAGTCTTCCAACACTCAATAGATCATTATGATTTTTTTTTAAAAAATCATAAATCGTTTTCCTATTTTTTGGATCTGATTTTGTTACAAGACATCCCCTTGGCTTGTGAAAAAGATAAATACTATTTAATTCGCTATCTCTTTTTAACGTTATAATTTTTTGATTAATTTTAACTTTGCTGTTTATATTAATTTTACAACCTTTGCTTAATATTGTCTTTCCATCAATTTCAACTGCTCCCTCATCTATTAATCTATCGATATCTCTTCGGGAGAAGCCAGTAGATCGTGCAAGTACCTTGTTTATTCTTTCCATATATAATAAATGAGTTTGTTTAAAATGAGTTTAACTTATTATATAAAATGAATTATGAAAAAAAATATTTATATGAGGGAAGCAATTCTACTAGCGCATAAAAGTAAAAATAGTGGAGAAATTCCAGTTGGTTGTATAATTGTTGATAAATGCAATAAAATTATATCAAGAGCATTTAATACAGTAAAAACAGATAAAGATCCTACAGCTCATGCTGAAATTAATGCTATCCGTTTTGCCTGTAAAAAATTGAAAACCGACCGCCTAATAGACCATGATATGTATGTTACCTTAGAACCATGCATAATGTGCGCTGTAGCTATTTCAAGAGCTAAAATAAGAAGACTTTATTATGGAGCAGATGATTTGCAATATGGTTCAATCAATGGTAATTTTAATTTTTTTCAGTCAAAAAACTGTAATCACATACCGGAAATTTATGATAATATTGATAAAAATGAGTGTGAAAATATTCTAAATAATTTTTTTAAGGATAAAAGATAATGACAATCTCTGCAAAAGCTAAACAAACAACCGATCGGCTCAATAAATTTATGGATCAACATGTTTATCCAAATAACGAGACATATCATCAGCAAATTGAAGATTTTGGTGATGATCGATGGCAAGTTGTTCCAATAATTGAGGATTTAAAAAAAGAAGCAAAGAAAGACGATCTCTGGAATTTATTTTTACCAGATAGTGATTACGGGCATGGTCTTACAAATGCTGAGTATGCACCAATGTGTGAGATTATGGGAAGAGCTATGTGGTCAGCTGAGGTTTTTAATTGTTCCGCGCCTGATACAGGAAATATGGAAGTAATAGTGAGATATGGAACTGAGGAGCAAAAAGAAAAATATTTAAAGCCACTTTTGGATGGTGAGATAAGGTCAGCATTTGCGATGACAGAGCCAGCGGTTGCGTCTTCTGATGCAACAAATATCGAAAGTGAAATTAAAAAAGAGGGAAACCAGTACGTTTTAAATGGAACCAAATGGTGGACTTCTGGAGCAATGGATCCTAGGTGTAAGTTTTTTATTTTCATGGGTAAGACAGATCCAGATAACCCAGACAGACACAAACAACAATCAATGATATTAGTAGATAAAGATACTCCAGGTATCAAAATTAAACGTCACCTGCCAGTTTTTGGTTTTGACGATGCTCCTCACGGACACGCAGAAGTAGAATTTAAAAACGTCAAAGTTCCACCTGAAAATATGCTACTTGGTGAGGGCAGAGGTTTTGAAATTGCTCAAGGTAGACTTGGTCCAGGAAGAATACATCATTGTATGAGAACCATAGGGCTTGCTGAAGTTGCACTTGAAGCAATGTGTAAAAGGTTAATGACAAGAAAAGCTTTTGGTAAAGAGGTTGTGAGACATTCGGTATGGCAAGAGAGAATTGCTGATGCAAGAATTAATATTGAAATGACAAGATTGCTTACATTAAAAGCTGCTTCAATGATGGATGAAGTCGGAAATAAAGTCGCAAAAAATGAAATAGCGATGATCAAAGTTGCAGCCCCTAATATGGCTTTAAAAATTATTGATGATGCAATACAAGCTTTTGGTGGGGCGGGTGTTACGACTGACCCACATTTAGCACAAGCTTATGCAGGTATGCGAACCTTGCGGCTTGCGGATGGACCTGATGAGGTACACAGATTATCTATTGCAAGAAACGAACTAAAAAAATACCTATAACATTGATAAAAAAAAAGAAAGCATACCAAAAAGACGTATATGGTCGATATGTGAATTCGAAAGAATTTAATACATATTGGGACGATTACCACAATCTAGAGGATATATCGATGAAAGAGTCAATTAGACAAAAAAAGGAACGTGAGAAAAAATTTAAAAATTCTAAATAATTCTGTCTAAAAACTCAGTTAGCCTTCTTACTTCTTGTAGTGTGTTATAATGAACCATTGACACCCTTACGACACCATCATTTGGTTCAATGCCAAGTCCCTCAAGACATCTCCACGCATAGAATTCACCATTTCTGATGCCAATATTGTTTTGTCCTGCGTCTCTCGCTATTTGATATGAACTTTTATTTGTTACTGTAAACGAGACAGTAGGCATACGTTCTTCGCGAGAAGGCGTCTTTTTTCCAATCATTTTTATATTTTTTTTCGTTTGTAAAAATTGGATCAGTTCTCTCATGAGGACCTCTTCGTGCTTAGCTATAAGTTTAAAAATTTTTTTACTCTTGTGGTGAAGATTCAAATCACTTGAACCAAAATGATGATGATACAAAGTCTCATAATAATCTGTTATACCTGACAAGCACCCCAATTCCTCATGATTTGGGCCTCCAGGATTAAGTGTGTAGGGTACTTCGCCAGCAAGAAATTCATGGTTAAGATTTTTAGTTTGTTCGAGTAATTCTTTCTTCCCATATAAAAGCGCTAGATGAGGGCCATAAGTCTTATACAAACTGAATCCATAAAAATCGATATCTAAATCCTTCAAATCCACAATATCATGGGCCATATATGCGACTCCATCTCCAACAACTTTAATATCGTTATCGTGCGCAAGATTAATAATTTCCTTTAAATTATTTATTGAAGCAACAACATTAGATGTATGACATACGCAGATAAACTTTGTTTTTTTTGAAATTAATCTTTTTAACTCATCGATTTCTAGATCAGCTGTATTGGGATTAAATTGCCACTCCCTTATTTTTACTCCATATTCTGATAATTTTCTCCATGCTCCAATATTCGCCTCGTGATCTTGATTCGTAACTATTATTTCATCATCTTTTTTAAGCCACGTTTTAATTGCGTTTGATAATAAAAACATATTCATCGTTGTCGACGGACCAATCATAAATTCATCTTTGTTTATATTGAGTAGTTCTCCTATTTTACTTAGACTATTATCCATCTCTGAACCCGCTTCAATCGATGGGCCAAAATCTCCATAGGGTTGAACTTTTTTTGTAATCATAAAATCATTCAATTTATTTATTACCTGTTTAGGAACGTAAGTACCGCCTGCGTTTTCAAAGAATGCGAAATCAGATGTTCTTGAGTCTTGAAATACTGGAAATTGACTCCTTACAAAAGCTGTATCAAGTTCACTCTTCATTTTATTTATTATTTTCCTCCACAATATTCCAACCGAGTTTACCTAAAATTGGAACAAAACTTGCGTAATTTTTTGCCTCAGAGCTTGCTGCTGTTCCATCTCTTACTCTACCAACTATCCCTTGAGCGATACCCGCTAATCTGAATATATTATATGCCATGTAAAAATCCCAATTCTCAACTCGACTTCTTCCAGTTTTTTTATAATACATCTCGGCGTATTCATTTTCGGAAGGGATATTTAATTCTTTTAAATCTGAACCCATCATACCAAGACCTTTAGCTCCAACTGGTAATCTCCAAGACATCATATGATATGTAAAATCAGCGATTGGATTTCCAAGTGTTGACAACTCCCAATCCAATATGGCTAAGACATGATTCGTATCTTTATTAAAAATCATATTGTCTAGTCGAAAATCTCCATGAACTATTGAAGTTTCATTGTCTTTAGGAATATTTAAGGGAAGCCACTCTATTAAATTATCAATTTCTGGTATCTTTTGTGTTTCAGAGTCTTTGTACTGTTTACTCCATCTATGAATTTGCCTATCCATATAATTTTCGTGTTTTCCGTAATCACTTAAACCGATACTTTTAAAATCTACATTATGGAGTTTTGCAATTGTATCATTCATTGATGAATAGATTTCTCTTCTTTGTTTTTTATCTACATTTGGTAATAAAAGCTCCCAAAATATATTTCCATCGACGTGATCCATTAGAAAGAACTGAGTGCCAATAATATCGTCATCTTCACAAAAACAATATGTTTCTGGAACAGGAACGTTTGTCTTACCTAAAGCTGTAATTACTTTATATTCCCTATCTACTGCATGAGCAGATTTAAGTAATTTTCCTGGAGGCTTTCTTCTCAAAACATAATTTTTTTTCTTAT
>CABZHO010000007.1 GCA_902525595.1 uncultured Pelagibacteraceae bacterium
GGTGTTTTATCCTTGTAGGCATTAAAACCAAAGATTTTAAAAATAATAAAATTGAATGCTCTAAATTTTACTGGATGACGAATATAGTATGAAAAAAATTTAAAAATAGAAATATCCTTTAACATACTTATAAATAGTGGGGGCGTTAATAAAGAAACACAATTTCCAGCATATTTTTCTAAGTCATTTATGGGCTCACCAATGAGTGACCCTCTTTTAACCCAGTAAGATATTTCATCATTTAAGTTCGACTCATTTTTCATAAATTCTTGTAAGTATTTTATTTGTTCATGAGACTCGTAAATAGGATATCCATTGTGAAGTAGAACAGGGACGGTGACATTTGGATTAATAAACTTAAATTCTTTTGTTAAGTTTTCGGCACTACCAGTTTCAATAATATTAATATGAATGGGTTTGTAATTAACTTTTAGTTCCGCCAAACATATTCTTACTTTTCTTGAACAAAGGGAAAAATCATTGTGGTATAAAATCCAAGGTTCTGCGGTTTCAAAAACCCTATAGGATTGTTTGCCTGTTAAATTTTTTGAATTCTTATCCTGAGTTTGTTTCATCTGAGTCCCAGACTTTATTTAACAGCTGGCTCGCTGAAACTGAGGTAGGAAAACCACTATAAAATGCAACGTGAAGGATCATTTCTTCAATTTTTTCTTTTTTAATGCCTAGGTTTTTAGCGCCTCTTAAATGAGATTTTAATTCATTTTCCCTGTTTAGCGCAACGAGTACAGTTAAAGTAATCATGCTCCGTTCTTGCAGTGACAACAGATCATCTTTTGACCATATTGTTCCATACAACATATCAATTATTTGTACGAGTAATCCTTTTGAGACAGGTGTTTCATCACTTTTAAGAAGATCCATTTTTTTAAGGATCTCTAAACCTTTTTTTCTATCATCTTCATTGAGTGGCATATTTCTTATATTAGCTTTTAAAGAATGTGTTTCAATTAAAATCAATTTTTTCTTTTAAATTATTTAATACTTTATCAATAATTGTTTCAAGGCTGTCGCTTTTATTAAACGTTAATAAGTCATAAACATACTTATCAGGCCTTAATATCACTCCATCACATTCATATTTATCACAAAAAATTTGCATATCATTATGTGTCTCTTCGCAAGATATGTAATTATTATAGTTTGATTGTTGATAATCATTAGATACATTTATAATCTTGAATTGATGGTCGTTTAAAATTTTTAAATATTTTTCAGAAAGTTTTTTACTTCCTTTCAAGTTATTTATTATTATTCCAAAGCTTTTTTCTAAAACTTGATCAGTACTTAAAATTCGTCCATCATGAAGTCGAACATTAATTTCATTAAAGTAGTATCGTTCAAGGGAAACATTTTTTATTTTAGGCATTTTGTGAATACCTTTGCCAAGTCGATTGCCATTTAGTATTGGAAATATATTTTCGTTACCTTTTATATAGCCCTGTATTCTCAAAGCAGTATTTCTAATTAAAGCTTTAAACTTATTTTTTGCATTTATAACACTACCCATCTTGATAGCAGCCCTTGTAATGCGTGCAACATGTGGTTTTCTTTCTGATTCATAACTAGCGAGTATTTTTGGGGAATAAAGTCCTTTCAATACCCCATTAATTTTCCAAAGCAAGTTCTCTGCATCTCGGCAACCTGAGTTCATTCCTTGTCCCATAAAGGGTGGCATTTGATGCGCTGCATCTCCCAAAAGAAAGATATTTCCTATACTCCATTTCTCAGCTGCCGCCGCATGGAAGGAGTAAACCGCAGTTCTACTAAATTCAACTTCATTATCGCCAATCCATTCATCAATATATTTTCGAAAGACTGTTTCTTTTTGAATTTCTTCAATAGTGTCCCCGGGCATGTACGCAATTTCAAATCTAAAGCAATTTTCAACGCCTTGAATAATTGTCGTTGGTCGCGTGGGGTTGCAATACTGAATAGCGTCAATTTCGGCAAAACATTCAAAACTACTTTTTGTATATCCATCAACCACCATCCAGGACTCGTCTGCATCAAGACTATGTAATTTAATTCCATTTAGTTTTCTAACTGTGCTATTAGCGCCATCACAGGCAAGAAGATACTTACTTTTTACTGTAAACTTTTCATCAGTATCAATATTTTTGTATGTGCAATTAATTATGCCATTTACTTCATCTACAGCTAAAAGTTCGCTTCCTGTTTTTATTGTATTTGTGGGATATTTTTTAGCATTTTCTCTATG
This sequence comes from uncultured Pelagibacteraceae bacterium, assembly GCA_902525595.1. Classification (GTDB taxonomy): domain Bacteria; phylum Pseudomonadota; class Alphaproteobacteria; order Pelagibacterales; family AG-422-B15; genus CACNXQ01. Next base: position 2,240 of record CABZHO010000007.1, read on the forward strand.
CGCTTCATCAAATTGTGGTTGATGAATAAATAGAATTCTGTGTTGATAGTTATAGGTATCAAAACCTTCCATTGTAATCTTCATAATTGATTTCTTATTGGCGTCTTTATTATCAACACCTCTTATTTTTCTTGTCTTAACCTCACTCAAGAATTCGCAATGCGACATTGCTCGCTGACATTCAGCATCCCATGTAATAGCTCTTGGTAAAGGGTAGGTATTTTTTTCCTTGTCTAGAATTAATGCTTTAATGCCATAGTATCCAAGTAAGTTGGCACACGTTTCGCCGACAGGCCCGTATCCAGCAACAATGACATCATATTCAGTTTCGGACACTAGACTTAATATCTTGGTGTATCTTCTGGCTCTTCAATAACTTTATTTTTTATGAAGCCCAATTTTTCAATTTCAATTTTTATCTCATCATCTGCTTTAAGCCAGTTTCTGGTCATTACTGCTGATCCTGCTGGAGTTCCAGTTGGAATTAAATCGCCTGGCTCAAGAGTAAATGCAGTTGATAAGTACTCCACAAGAGTAAAGCAATCAAAAATTAAATCGCTTGTTGAAGCAGATTGCCTTAATTCGCCATTAACATGCGTCTCAAGTTTTAACGTATGAGGATCACCTACCTCGTCACTTGTTACAAGGTAAGGTCCAAAAGGGCAATGAGTATCCCATGACTTACCCATTGTCATTGTCATAGGAGGGCCGCGCATCTGCCAATCTCTAATAGTAACGTCATTTACAACTGTGTATCCATAAATCACATTTGTGGCACTTTCATAAGGAACATGCCGACATTTTTTGCCAATTACAAAACCTAGCTCTCCTTCATAGTCTAAAAATTCAGATGCTCTTGGCCTATGAATTAAATCATAAGGTCCAATAACTGAGCTATTTTGTTTATTAAATATATTTGGGTATTTTTCTTGTGCCTTGCCAATAGTCTTCGCTGCTGTTTCCGCAACTTCATCTTTATGTTCTTTATAATTTAATCCTACAGCAAGTATTTTGCTTGGTTTAGGAATAGGCGCAAGCAATTCAACTTTACCTAACTCTATTTTCTCATCTCCTTTTTCAATAAGATCATTAGCTGTATCAAGTCCCTCATTCCCCAGCTCAATAAAGTCAATCATGTTTTTAGGAAGAGATGATTTAGCAAAACTGATAATTTGATCATCTTTGACCGCACCGATACCTAAAGCATTATTATGTGAAAAAGTTACTAATTTCATATATTTAATGTCTATGATTATCTAAAAGCTAGAATTGTATCAAGACAAATTATTGTATATTCTTTATTTGTGTGACCAAGAAAATTTCAAGACGATCCTTTATTAAACAAACTACTGCTACAGTAGCTCTTGCTGGTATGAGTTCTATTCTTATGACCCAACAAGCTCCAGCTTACTTAAAAACAAAAAATTACAATGTTTTATTAATACTAAACGATCAAGAGCGAGCATGGCCCTATATTCCAAAAAGTATAGATTTACCAGCTAGAAGATATCTTGAGAGCATTTCTACGTATTTTAATAGGTCTTATACTTCCACACCAATCTGTTCACCTGCTCGTAGTTCAGTTTATACGGGTCAACATGTTCAATTTACTGGCGTATGGGATAATACTGTCACCCCTTGGGTACCAGGTTTGTATGATAATGTTAATACGATCGGTCACCTTTTAAGAAACCAGGACTACGAAACAGGTTATTTTGGCAAATGGCATTTGACAAATATTACTGATAGCAACGTCAATGAAAACGCTCTTGGATACGAGGGTATGAAAAAAATGTTTGTTAACTATGGTTTTGATAATTCAGATCAACCTGGCGAGCGTGATTTGGGACAGGGAGGTTATAAGTTTGATGGATTAACCGCAGAGTCTACATCAAGATTCATCAAGGAAAAAAAGGGTATTGAGAAGCCTTGGTCGGCATTTGTAAATTTTGTTAATCCTCATGATATAATGTTTTTTAGAGCATCTCCTGAAATATTAGGTACAGGTTTCATTGCAGAAAACCAAAAGTTTGCCCCAAATGACCCCATATATGAAAAAGAACACGACTTTGATTTTCCTGAAAATTTTGGTCCAAGATTTATGGGCACAGACGATTTTGGAACCGAGATCATGAATATAGCATATGGTGAGATTTCATATAAACGACCCGATCTATGGAGAAGGTTTTGTAATTATTATTTTAACTGCTTACGTGATGTGGATAGACATATGATGAAAATTATTCATTCTCTAGAGGAGACCGGTCAAATGGATAATACAATTATCTTTATGATTTCTGATCATGGAGAAATGCTTGGTCAACAAGGATCACGAGGAAAAATAGTTTCATGGGAAGAGTCCATCAGAGTTCCAACTCTTGTTTATCATCCAGATTTGAAAGACCAGAGAAAATGTAATTCAGTAATATCAAACATTGATATTGTTCCAACATTGCTAGAGTTTACTGGACTTAGTAAATCTGAACTAAGAGATAAACACCCTGAATTAAAAGGCAACAGCTATGCAGAACTTGTTGAAAATGTTAATTATGACAATATACGTAACCAAGAAGGCCATCTAATTCATGGTGTTCAAATTATCCCAGCAGTTTTTCAGGTTGCAGAAAAATTTCGACATACAGGGCTTGCTGAAGGTTATTGGGAAAAAGCAAAAGCCTTTATGTCTAAGGGTAATTTTTTACCGAATTTTACGCCCCCACTTAATTACAAGGGCGTAGTTGATAAAAAGTACAAATTTTTAAGATTTTTTTCTCCTCGTCAAAATAATATACCTATAAATTTTGATGAATTATCTAAATACAATGCTGACTATCAATTATATGATTTAGAAAATGATCCGTTTGAAATGAATGATTTAGCAAAAGATGAAAATAATAGAGAATTATTAATGGCCATGAATGATAAATGCAATAGACTAGCAGATAAGGAAATCGGTTTAGAAAATCACGTTCTTCATTTACCCGGCCCCGATTGGTTTTGGACTGCATAATATATGAAAGATCAAGTAATATTAAATTTTGATTTATATAAAAAATATAAATCAGACTATGCTCCTGACAGTTTTCACCATGTTGCATTTAAAACTCAAAATTACGATGCAATGGTCGAATTTTATGAAAAACTTTTTGGTTGTAAGCCAATGTATAAAAGTAATGATATTGCTTTTTTAGCTTTTGATGAAGAACATCACCGTATTGCAATTGCAAATACTGAACCAGGAGTAAAGAAATTAGGAATTATTTCAAAGATTATTTTAGCTCTTAGAAACTGGCTTAATAAAAATATTCCAACAACTATTGGATTGGATCATATCTCTTATTGTCTAAACCCGATAGATAAATGGTTTGAATTTTATCATAAAGCAAAGGATAGGGGTCTTGAACCTTACTGGACAATTAACCACGGATGGATAACGGGTATGTATTACAAAGATCCAGACGGTAATCTTGTAGAATTGTTTTTTGAACATTGGACAAATAATGAAGAATATAAAAATGAAATTTCTGCTAGAGGGTTTCCTGAAGAGCCAGTTGGCACGAATATGGACATCGATATACTTTATCAAATGTATAAAAACGGAGAGACGCTTGAAAACCTAACAAAAAAAGGAAACACAGTTCCAAAGGGTAAGAAACCAGTGGCAGGAATTCAAGCAGCAGTCAATATGCGTAAAAAATTTAAATAGATGTATGGATCTTTACGATCAAAATTTTATACCAAGAATTATATTTACGATTATAACAATCACATTAACAATTGGCCCTACAATCGCTGATTTTAATAGGACCCATGCAACTCATCCTGATTGGACAGGTCATGCGCGTTTTCATGTGGTGTGGCAAGTCCTAGGTTTTTATCCAATAATGATATTAAATTTGATTGTTCTATGGATTAATATTTCAAACTTTTACTATCCATATCAATTATTATTCTGGCTTTTCTGGTACACTGGATTTGTAGGCTCTTTTTTGATCACATTATTGAGTATGCCATTATTTAAAGGCAAACTATCTGATCCTGGAGGAAGAACCCCATTTTTGTATACATTTGGTAAGAAACTTAAACTTTTACCTGGCAAAGATAAACATCTACCCTTCAAGATTAATGGTGTAGTGAGGACATATAAAGTTGATGAAAATCTTCACAATTTAATTCTACCTTCAATTATTGTCTTTATAACTTCAATTTATTTCATAGTTCTATAAAAGAGCGCATTAATGATTGAGTATTTTTTCCCATTACTATTGTTATGCGTTATTCAATCTGGCACCCCCGGTCCTAATAATATAATGCTAACTGCTTCTGGAAAAAACTTTGGTTATGTGAAAACAATTCCTCATATGGCAGGTGTTATCTTCGGGTTTTTAACTTTATTAATTGTGATGGGATTAGGGTTAATCTCTATTTTTACAAGCTATCCAATTGCACAAACTATCTTGCAAATACTGGGCTCATTATATTTATTGTATTTGTCTTATAGAATTTATTTTACTTATAGCTCTGATAACGACGATCGGCCAAAACCGATAACATTTATTGAATCATCCCTTTTTCAATATGTTAATCCAAAAGGTGTTATGATGGCAATTACGACCATTTCTATTTACACTGACTATAATAGCTTTGCGTTTATAAATAGTTTTCTTGAAGGAATGTTGTTTATCCTTTTAGGATTTACCATATCTAATACTTTTTCAGTTCTTACCTGGACGTCCGTGGGCGTTTTCTTGAATAATTTTATAAAGTCAAAGGCTGCAATTAAAAAATTTAATGGCTTAATGGCAACTTTACTTGTTTTAACAATTATATGGATTAATTATGAGTTTTATGGATCTTAATAGAAAATTAATAGCGTATTTAGTTTTAGGACATTGCTTTATTATTGCTATCTCAAACTATTTAGTACAATTTCCAATTAATATATTTGGTCTGGACTATACAATTGGAACATTTACTTTTCCAATTATTGTTTTAGCTACAGATTTAACTGTAAGACTGTCAAATGCTGCAAATGCACGGAAAGTTATTAGCTATGCCTTTATACCTGCTTTTATAATTTCATACATATTTGCTGATTTTAGAATAGCGATCGCATCTGTTTTGGCCTACTCAATTGGTCAACTACTTGATGTGTTTGTATTCTCAAAAGTAAGAGAAAGAGTTGGAGATGACGGCTTAAATTTGAACTCTTATTGGTATCTTGCGCCTGTTATTAGTACTTTTTTCGCACAATTAATTGATACATACCTATTTTATGGTGTAGCATTTTATAACTCTGCGGATGACTTTATGCGTGAAAATTGGGATGTGATAGCTTTTAATGATTTTATTCTTAAATTAATTGTTTGTTACCTAGCATTTTTACCAATTTATGTTTTAATTTTAAATAGAACTTTTAACTACATTCGAACTCGTACATAAAGTAATGTTATTCACGTCTATTTCTTCGGAAGCTTTTGATCAGAAAAATATATCAAAAGACATTCATGAAATGAATGATCACATAAAGAATTTACTATCCAATGCGCCTCCATCACATGAAATACCATTTGATGTTTTGCAGGAAATAAGAAGACAAGGCGGAGGATTGCTTGCCTTCCAGCCACACTCTAAACATGCTGAAAATAGAGAAGTGGGCTATGGCGATCAGAAAGTATTAGTCAGAATATTTAATCGTGATAGTCCTGATTTTATTTATATGCACATACATGGCGGCGGTCACTGTATCGGTGCTGCAGATATGCAGGATCAATCCTTAGAAAAAATGTCAAATGATCTTAATTGTGTTGTAGTAAGTGTGGAATATCGTCTTGCACCAACTAACCCTTATCCAGCTGCACCAGATGATTGTGAAACAGCAGCTATTTGGCTAATCGAAAATTCAAAAAATGAATTTAATACAGAAAAAATTATAATTGGTGGGGAATCGGCTGGGGCAAATTTGTCAGCAGTTATATTGCTGAGATTGAAAAGCAAAGGACTGCTGAATACTATCAAGGGCGCAAATCTTATTTACGGCTCTTATGACGCTCGACTTACACCAAGTGCGATCAGACAAGAAGGTTCTGAAGATATATTCTTATTATCGTACGCAATGATTAGAAAATTTAGAGATTCATACTTTCAAGGAGACATAGATAAAAGTTTACCTGACGTTTCACCTATACAAGGAGATTTAACGGGCATGCCCCCAGCATTATTTACTATTGGAACAAGAGATTTATTGCTTGATGATTCACTATTTATGTATGGTCGATGGTTAAGTTATGGTTCAAATGCAGAAATTTTAATCGTGCCTGGAGCAGATCACGCTTTTAATGCCTTTCCTTCTGACACCACTACTTTAGTTGAAGATAAAATTAATAAATTTTTACGATCAATTCTTTAAATTACTAAGATAATTTTCTGCAACGCTCTGTCCTAAGTTATAATCAGCTTTTAGAACATCAACATTTTTAGAGTCTCTTTTTGACTTAAGTCTTGTTGGTGGACATAGCTGGATCACTTCACAATCAGAAGGGGGATTTTGTATGAAATCCAAGGCACTATTATAGGTTTTGTCATGCCTCAGTAAGGCTTTTCTAAGTTCAGGATACTCTTTGGAAAAAAATGCTCCAATATAATTTTCAAGTTTTAGTTTTCTCTTAAATTTTTCCTCATAAGTTCTAATAACTATAATTCTTTTAGCTCCTAGGTCGTAGGCTTTTTTTACAGGCAATGGATCAGCTACACCCCCGTCAAATTTACGTCGTCCGTCGATCATGCTAGGTGTTCTAACTAGTACAGGTAATGTAGCTGATGCTATCATTTTAGGCATCCATTCATCTTCTCCAAACTCATGATACTCGGCTTGCGCACTTAATGCATCAGTCACTACTGCAATGTACTTCTTGCCTTGTACTGTTTTTCTAATTTTTTCCATATTTGGCTTAAACAGTTTCTCACCGTCCTCGTACATTTTATGGAATTTGATTATATCTCCACCTGTGAAAAGATTTTTATAATCGAGGTAATCACCACGGGCAGCATAAAGCATTTTTTCAAGATTATTGTCTGTTTCTCTTATGAGGTACCAGCATAGAACGGCAACACCATTTGATACGCCTATATAAATATCAAATGGATCATAGTTTCTTTTAATAAATGTATCTGTAATACCAAACGAAAAAACTCCTCTTTGCCCACCACCTTCAACAATTAGAGCTGTTTTTTTATTTTCCATGATACAATTAATTAGTAAGGATATATAAGAAATCAAATGTGTTCGATAGTAATTTTAAAACAAAGTGATTCAGAATGGCCCATTATCATTGGAGCTAATCGTGATGAAATGCAAAACAGGGAGGCATTACCCCCTGGAAGACATTGGGAAGATAGACCTCACGTGTTTGCAGGTAAAGATTTAACTGCGGGAGGCACATGGATTGGCATAAATGATTTTGGTGTAGTAGCTGCAATTATGAACAGGATGAATAGTTTAGGTCCTATGAAAAATAAAAGAAGTAGAGGTGAGTTAGTTCTCGACGCGCTGGATCATGCGGATGCATCCGAGTCATTAAACGCAATCATTGAAATAGAAAAAGACTCTTATCGAGGTTTCAATATGTTTATTGCTGACAATTTAAATGCTTACTGGATAAAGTCAGATGAAAAAAATTCTCTTATCGAGTACTTTAATATCCCAGATGGAATTTCAATCATCACTGCGTATGATAGAAATGATTTAAATTCAAAAAGAATTAAAACTTATTTATCCAAATTTGCGTTATCTTCAGAGCCAAAGCCTGGAAGAGATGAATGGCAAGATTGGGAAATGTTGTTAGGCAGCACATATTCGGATGACAATAATCCATTAAGTGCTATGTGTGTAAAAACTGAAATGGGCTTTCAAACAGTCTCATCTACAATGATTGCGCTACCAAGTTTTCAACCAAAAGTAGGATCTTCTAAACCTATTTATAGGTACGCTAATGGCTCTCCCGACAAGGTCAGTTTTGCAGATATGACAATTTGACTAACCTAACTTTTACTAAAGCATTGATTTAATATGCTTTTTTATTATGTAAATTATTGTTGAGGCTCATATTTACTATTGTTAGATACTTTTGAATTATTATAATCGTCAAACTTATTAATTTTGGAGCTATTAAATGACTGATTGCTATATTTATGACACGGTAAGAACACCTCGCGGAAAAGGCAAAAAGAATGGAACTCTTCATGAGGTGACTGCGCTTGAACTTGCTACACAAGTTTTGAATAATATTAAAGATAGAACAAAGATTGATACTGCCGATGTAGACGATGTCGTCTTAGGTTGCGTCGCACCGGTTGGCGAACAGGGTGCATGTATAGCAAGAACTGCCGTTCTTAATGCAGATTACGATCAGTCAGTGTCTGGTGTGCAAATAAATAGATTCTGCGCTTCTGGTTTAGAAGCTACCAACATGGCTGCAGCTCAAGTTATGTCTGGACAGTCTCAAATGTCGATTGGCGGTGGAGTTGAGTCAATGTCCCGTGTCCCTATGGGTTCTGATGGTGGAGCAATGGTCGCAGATCCTACAGTCGCAATTAAAAATTATTTTGTTCCTCAAGGCATTAGTGCTGATTTAATTGCAACGAAATACGGATTCTCAAGAGATGATGTTGATAGCTATGCAGTAGAAAGTCAAAAAAGAGCAAAAAAAGCATGGGACGAAAAAAGATTTTCAAACTCAATTACACCTGTAAAGGATATTAACGGTTTAACTATTCTCGATCATGATGAACATATGAGACCAGATGCTACAATGCAGTCACTTGGCTCCCTTGATCCATCATTTGCTATGATGGGAGAGATGGCTGGATTTGATTCAACTATTCAACAAAGGTATCCTGAAGTAGAAGCAGTAAATCACGTACATACTGCCGGTAACTCATCCGGAATTGTTGATGGGGCTGCAGGTATATTATTGGGAAATAAAGAAATGGGTGATAAATATGGCCTTAAACCGCGTGCGAAAATAAAAGGTTTTGCTTCCACTGGTTCTGAGCCTAGCATCATGCTAACTGGTCCTGGGTATGTATCTGACAAACTCTTAAAAAATTTAGGCATGAGTAAAAGCGACATTGATATGTGGGAATTAAATGAAGCTTTTGCTGTTGTAGTATTAAGATACATGGAACATATGGGAATTGATCACTCTGATATTAATGTTAATGGTGGCGCAATTGCAATGGGTCATCCACTTGGTGCTACTGGAGCTATGATTTTAGGTACAGTCCTTGATGAACTGGAAAGAAGTAATAAGTCAACAGCTCTTGCAACTTTGTGTGTCGGTGGCGGCATGGGAACAGCTACAGTTATCGAGCGCGTATAATAATTAAACTTTTAGGACAACAAACATGGCTGATGTAACTTATGAAATAGACAGTGATGGCGTTGCGGTTGTAACGTGGGATTTAGAAAAACGTTCTATGAACGTATTAAATTTCCAATCACTTGGTGAATATAGAGCAATTATTGAAAAGTTAATTTCTGATGACTCTGTAAAAGGAATAGTGCTTAGAAGTGCCAAAGATGCTTTTATTGCTGGGGCGGACTTAACCTCTTCTGATGTCTTTGGTTTTGATAACGTTCAGGAAGACAAAGTAAAAGCAGCTGAAAAAATTTATAATGGCAATTTGGAAATGCAACTTTTGTTCAGAAGTATGGAAACTTGTGGAAAGCCATTTGTTGCTGCAATAAATGGACATGCATTAGGAGGTGGTTTTGAAATATGCCTATCATGCCATTACCGAGTTGCCATTGATAATGATAAGATTCAAATCGGTCAACCAGAGGCCAAGGTCGGCTTAATACCAGGAGCTGGTGGTACCCAAAGAGTTCCAAGACTTGCTGGTGTTACTCAGGATATTATGGGATTCCTTCTTGCTGGGACACCTTTCACACCTAAAAAAGCTCTTGCTGCTGGATTAATAAATGAGGTTACGGATGCGGACAATCTACTTAATGCTGCAAAAAAATATATTATTGACGGTGGCAAAGCTGTACAACCCTGGGATGAAAAGGGTTTCAGATTTCCTGGTGGTTTACCGTATACCCCAAAAGGCGCAATGTTATGGGCAGCCGCGTCTTCATCATTAAGAAAAAATTCATATAATAACTACCCCGCTCAAACGGCAATACTATCAGCGGTTTACGAAGGAGTTCAAGTTCCAATCGATGCCGCTCTTAGAATTGAAGCACGTTACTTCACCAGAGTAGTTATGGACCCAAGGTCGCAAAATATGGTTAGAAGTTTATTCGTAAACATGCAAGCCTTAAGCAAAGGAGCTAGAAGACCTAAAGATTTTGAAAAATATGATGTAAAGAAAATTGGTATTCTTGGTGCTGGTCTTATGGGTGCAGGTATAGCGTATGTGACTGCAAAAGCTGGTATCGAAGTTGTATTAATTGACATGGATCAATCAGCTGCTGAGAAAGGAAAAGAGTATTCGACTAAAATTCTTGATAAACAATTGAGTAAGAAAAAAACAACTGAAGAAAAGAAAGAAAAGTTGTTAAGCTTAATTACTCCAACAACAGATTATTCTCTGCTACAGGGTGCTGATCTTATTGTTGAGGCCGTATTTGAAAATAGAGATATTAAAGCAGAGGTTACAGCGAAAGCTGAAGCACAAATTGCAGAGACCGCTGTGTTTGGCTCGAATACATCTACTTTACCAATCACCGGTCTAGCACAGAATTCAAGCCGCCCTGCAAACTTTATAGGTGTACATTACTTCTCTCCTGTCGAGAGAATGCCTTTAGTTGAAATTATAATGGGTAAAGAAACTTCTCAGGAAACATTAGCCAAAACAATGGATTATGTTCAGAAAATTAGAAAGACACCAATTGTTGTTAATGACAGTAGGGGGTTCTTCACAAGCCGCGTATTTGGCACTTACACAGGTGAAGGTGTTGCAATGCTTGCGGAAGGAATAAATCCTGCTTTAATTGAAAATGCTGGAAAAATGACTGGGATGCCTATGGCTCCACTTGCTTTATCTGATGCTGTCGCACTAGATTTAGCCTGGAAGGTAACGACTCAAACAAAAAAAGATTTCGAAGCCGAAGGTAAAGAGTTTCCTGTAACTCCGATGTATTCAATTATGGAAGAAATGGTTGAAAAACAAGGCAGGTTTGGAAAGAAAAATAATAAAGGTTTTTATGAATATCCCGAAAATGGAAAAAAATTCCTTTGGCCTGAGCTTTCTAATCTTTGTAAATTAAGTGAAGAACAACCAGACGTTGAGGAATTGAAAAAAAGATTTCTATATATCCAGGCACTTGAAACAGCAAAATGCTACGAAGAAAATGTACTTACTGATGTAAGAGATGCTGACATAGGTGCAATTCTAGGTTGGGGCATGGCACCGTGGACTGGTGGCCCGTTATCCTATATTGACATGATAGGTATAAAAGAATTTGTTGCCGAGGCTGATAAATTAGCTCAAAAGTATGGTGAGAGATTTGCTCCTTGTAAGCTACTGAGGGACATGGCCTCTAAAAATGAAAGTTTTCATAAGACTGGCAACTCTAGTCAAGCGGCTTAAATAAGACTATTATAGTACTTAATTTATTTACTGGTTTGAAAGGATCAATATGGCAAACACTACACCTACGACTAATTCTCTAGAGAACTACTTTTTACCGTTTACAGCAAATAAGGACTTTAAAAAGGAGCCAAGACTATTAGATCGAGGTGAAGGAGTGTACTATTGGAATCATAAAGGCGATCAAGTGATAGATGCTTCATCTGGATTATTTTGCGTACCTCTTGGTCATGGTCGAAAAGAAATTGCAGAAGCAGTGCACCAACAATTATTAACATTAGATTACGCTCCAAGTTTCCAAGTTTCTCATTTACCTGCCTTTACATTAGCAAAGAAAGTAGCAAATTTACTTCCTGGTGATTTAAATAACGTCTTTTTTACTATATGCGGTTCAACGGCAATAGACTCTGCCATTAAAATGATACAAGCCTATCAGCACGCAATAGGGCAATCCCAAAGAGTAAGGTTTGTATCGAGGGAAAGAGCATATCACGGTGTAAATATTGGCGGCACATCGTTAAGTGGAATGATTAAGAATCGTGAAGTATTTACAGCGACCATGCCAGGGGTTATTCATTTAAGACACACGTGGTTAGAAGAAAATAAGTATACAAAAGGACAGCCACAGCAAGGAGCGCATCTTGCAGAAGATCTGCAGAGATTTGTTGAGATGTATGGGCCTGAGTCTATTGCGGGATGTTTTGTTGAGCCAATAGCTGGATCAACAGGTACGATAGTTCCCCCTGTTGGTTACCTTGAGAGATTAAGAGAAATCTGCGATAAGTATGGCATCGTTCTCGTCTTTGACGAAGTAATCACTGGTTTTGGCAGAACAGGTAAATCATTTGGAGCAGTAAAATATAATGTTCAGCCAGACATGATTACGATGGCGAAGGCAATTACCAATGGAGCCCAGCCGATGGGAGCAGTAGGTGTATCTGATAAAATTTATAATGCGATAGTTGATAACGGACCAGAGCATGGCGTCGAATTTTTTCATGGTTATACTTATTCTGGCCATCCAGCTTGTGTTGCTGCTTCGCTAGCAACGTTAGACGTATATGAAAAAGAGGATGTTTTCGCAAGAGCTGAACAAATGTCTCCCTATTTTATAGATGCAGTTTTTGATGCATTTCAAGATATACCAATTGTGACTGATGTTAGAGCAGATGGCATGATGGCGGCTTTTGATTTAGCTGTTGATAAAAATCCTGGTGTAAGAGGATACGATGCACAAAAGAAAACATTTGCTAATGGTGTTCACATAAAATTTACAGGAGACGCCGGAATCGTAGCGCCTGCACTAATTGCTGAAAAAGAACATATTGACGAGATGATAGATAAAATAAAGCAAGTCTTAGTTAAGTACTGATTTATAAATCATAAAATTAAAGTTTTTTATTTTTTTTGCAGTGTATGCATCCTTGATCTAGCACTATCGTTGTGATTTGGAAGTGCTATAAAAGGTTTTGTTAAGTGCACATATTGATACTCACTATCTCTTTTCTCTAATTCATCTTTGAACTTCAGTTTAGAAAATATTGTTTCAGATATTGAAAGTATTAAGTAGCCTTTAGGTTTAGTGACTCTTAATAGCTCTCTAATCGCAGAAGGGCCTACATGTCCAGATGTCAATACTCCTGTGCAGATCACAAGATCAAACTGCGCACTTTTCATAGTTGTTTTTTTTGACAAGGATTGACAAATTAATTTTTTATAAATTTTTTTTGATCTAGCAATCTCAAGCATATCTTTTGAATAATCTATACCAACAAGATTTTTATAATTTAGATCTATTAACGTTTCTGCAACATAGCCAGTACCACATCCTGCATCTAAAATTCTTGAATTCTTTTTAATTTGTATATGTTTACTAAGAATTTGTTTTATTTTTTTTGGATAAGCGTAGCCCCAAGCCTGAAGATCATTATCATAATCATCTGCCCATTGTTTGTAGTGTTTTTTAAGACGGTTCGGATTTTTTTCTTTATAAACAATGTTGAGCCATTTTTTTGACATTAAAGATTCTTAATCGTTTTGAGTGAACTGTAAATAGTATAAAAAAATTATTTAATATCAAACCAGATTGGTACATGGTCTGAAGGTCTTTCAAGGCCCCTAAATTTTTTTTCAATTTGACAATCAGATATTCGATCAACCGCACTGGGAGATGCTAAGAAGTGGTCAATTCTAAGGCCGTTATCTTTTTCCCATGAACCCCTTGAATAATCCCAGTATGTAAATTCATACGATTTTGAATTAAAAACTCTCAAGATGTCTGATAGTCCTTGATTTACAATTTCTCGATAAAGCTTTATTGACTCTGGGTGATGCAAAGCATCATTTTTCCATTTATTAATATCGATGGCGTCTTCAGAACTCGGAATGATATTATAGTCTCCACCAAAAATAATAGTTTCATGTTCTTCTATTTTTTTCTTAACATGCTTTTTTAGCCTTCTCATCCAATCTAACTTGTAAGGGAATTTATCTGTATCAATTGGGTTGCCATTAGGAAGATATATAGAGGCAACCTGAAATGGAATTTTATCTTTTATGATTACTTCAAGATAACGGGCCTGCTCGTCATTATTATCACCTGGTAGGTGGTCAGTTAAGAGTTCCATCTCTAATTTTGATAGGATGGCTACTCCATTGTATGATTTTTGTCCTTTTTTTATGATCTTGTAGCCAAGTCTTTCAATTTCATCATTTGGAAAATTGTCATCTGTGGACTTAGTCTCTTGAAGCATGATGACGTCAGGTTTTACATTTTTGCTTAACTCAATGAGATGAGGTAACCGAACTCTAATAGAATTGACGTTCCAACTCACTATTTTTGTCATTATTACTTTTTATTGTTTTTTTAAGATTCTTAAATTATTGACATTATTGTACAATAAAAATTTAATGCGCCAATTATAATAAATGAACATTTCACAAGACCTATCATCTTTAGCTGTTACTCAAAAAACCTCAAAAGGACGATTATATCAAGAGAGTAACAGTCGGACGAGGTCGGAGTTTCAAAGAGATAAAGATAGAATCTTACATTCCTCAGCATTTCGAAGACTAAAACATAAAACCCAAGTATTTGTCTCGCATGAAGGTGACCATTATAGAACACGGCTTACACATTCACTTGAAGTTTCGCAAATTGCTAGATCAATCTGCAAAGTATTTAATCTCAATGAAGACCTTGCTGAGACACTATCTTTAAGCCACGACATTGGGCATCCGCCTTTCGGTCACGCTGGCGAATATGCATTATCAAAAAGTATGAAAAATTATGGAGGTTTTGATCACAATGATCAGGCAATAAGAATTCTTCATATTCTAGAAAAAAAATATTTTGATTTCGATGGTTTAAATCTTTTGTGGGAAACAATCGAGGGCTTGGTAAAACATAACGGCCCTATTAAAAGTCAAACTCCTGAGACAATAGATGCCATTAATAGTCAATTTGACCTTCGTCTTAATGAATATGCATCTTTAGAGGCACAAATTGCATCTATTGCTGACGATATTGCATATAACAATCATGACCTGGATGATGGCCTTAGGGCTGGATTTTTTACCTACGATGATATTTCAAGCCTTCCATTAGTAGGAAAAATTATTAATAAATTTCCATCAAATTATAGTCAATTTGAAATGCAACGTATCAATCATGAGATAACAAGAAAAACAACTTCGCTTATGATAAATGATGTAATCAATAATACTCTAAAAAACATTGAAAATTTGAAAATTAAAAATAGTCAAGATGTTAGAATTTGTGATCGTCAATTAGCTGATTTTTCACTAGATATGAAAAATGAAGTTAAAACTATCAAATCTTTCCTGTCCGAAAAAATGTATAATCATGATAAAGTTATAAATATGACAAAAAATGCAAATCAAATAGTGTCTTCTTTGTTTGATTTTTTAGAACAACAAGACGACATATTTTTAAATAGCTATTTAGGAACACCTTTTACAAATAATGAAAAGCCAAGAGCAATAAGTGATTTTATATCTGGTATGACTGACAATTATGCTCAAAGTTTTTATACAAATCATGTAAAATAAATGAACAATATCAATACGTATTATAAGTCAATTTTTGCAGAGTCTTTTTCAAAAATTTTTGATATTCCTCAAGATGATCTCTTAGATACCCAATTCACTCTAGAAAATCCAAAAGATCTTTCTCATGGAGATTTTAGTACAAATATCTGCATGGTTTTTGCACAGCTGCATAAAATTAATCCATTAGAAGCTGCTGAAAAAATAACCAATGATTTACTCGATCACGAAAGTTTTGAAAGTATCCACTTTGCGAAACCAGGATTTATAAATTTCATGGTGAAAAAAGTTATCTGGTATGAATTTCTATTAAAAAAGCTAGATACAAATATTTTATTCAATCAAAATATAGGTATTGGAGAAATAGTTAACATTGAATATGTTTCCGCTAACCCAACAGGACCACTTCATATCGGTCACTGCAGAGGAGCAGTATTTGGAGATGTTCTCGCAAATTTACTTGAAAGCACAGGTTTTAATGTAGTCAAGGAATACTACATTAACGATGCAGGTTCTCAGATTGATCTGTTGGCAAAATCAGTCATTCTTAGAATAGAGGAATTACAATCAAATAAAAAAATAGATAGTTTTCCAGCTGAACTATATCCGGGTGAATACTTAATTGACGTTGCTCAAAGTATCATAAAAAGCCATGGAGAAGATATACACCAAAGAGAAGATTATTTCGAATTGGTTAAAAGTCAAACGGTTCACTTGTTGTTAGAAGGTATTAAATCTGATTTATCCTTATTATCTATTGAACAAAATAAATTTGTCTCAGAAAAGGATTTAGTTAATAAGGGTAAAATAGATCAGGCAATTAATAGGCTGGAGGAGATGAAATTGATATATCAAGGAGAACTTGAAAAACCAAAAGGTAAGATGATAGATGATTGGGAGCCAAGAGAGCAAATGCTATTTCGTTCCTCTACGTATGGAGATGAAGTAGATAGGCCATTACAAAAATCAAACGGTGAATGGACGTATTTTGCAAATGACATTGCTTACCATTTTGATAAATACCAAAGAGGTGCGTCGCATTTAATTGACATATGGGGGGCCGACCACGGAGGCTACATCAAGAGAATGCATGCTTCCATAAAAGCGTTAACAGATAACAAGGCAAAATTTACTGTTAAATTATGTCAAATGGTAAAACTTATTAGTGATGGACAGCAAATAAAAATGTCTAAAAGGTCAGGTGACTTCATAACATTGAGAGAAATGGTCGAACGAGTAGGAAGCGACTCTATAAGATTTATGATGATGTATCGCAAAAATGAAGCCCCTCTTGAATTTGATTTTCAAAAAGTGACAGAGCAATCAAAAGACAACCCAGTTTTTTATGTTCAATATGCTCATGCAAGAATTAGCTCTGTATTACGAAATCTCAAGGAGCAAAATATAGATATTGATTTAACAAATTTCAGTAATTGTGACATGAGCCATCTAAAGGATCCATCCGAGATTTTGCTAATAAAAAAAATTATGAATTATCACTCGATAGTAGAATCAGCAGTATCTTTACTTGAACCACATCGAATTGCTTATTATCTCTATGAATTGGCTTCAGAATTTCATTCACTCTGGAATCTAGGAAAAGTAGATAAATCCAAAAAATTTATTGATGCCTCAAATTTACCTCAGACACATGCACGAATAGCACTATTAGTAGCCACTCAAAGAAATATAAAATCAGGACTTGGTATTATCGGCGTCAGCACACCCGATGAAATGAAATAATTATGAAATTAATGATAGGCTTAGGGTTGGCACTATTTACTTTTTTAATAATATTATTCTTTGTTTTCTATCCTTTCAATTCATCAAATGAAATTTTGATTATTGACAGTAATATTGAAAGTTATCGAATTATTCCAGAAGATAAAGGTGGCATCAATACTCCAGATTTAAATATATATAAATTAGGAGATTAGCTTTGAAAAGTTTTACACCAATAATTATAGGACTTGAAAGTGAAAGTCTGTCCAGTGAAGAAAAAGCTTTTTTTAAAAAATTTAATCCGTGGGGAGTTATCTTATTTAAGCGTAATTGTTTAAATCCAACTAAAACAAAATATCTTATCAATAAAATTAAAGAGATAAATGGTGACAACTATCCAATCTTAATTGATCAAGAGGGCGGTAGAGTATCAAGAATAAATTATACTGAATTTCCTAAATGCCCCCCAGCTAAATATTTTGGAGAAATAATTGAAAAAAATAAATCACTTGGATTAGAGATTTTGAAAAACAATATTATTCTATTGTCATTATCTCTTAAAAGGCTTGGAATAAATATTAATACTCTTCCTGTATTAGATATCCCAGATAAAGGTGAAAGTGGAATTATTGGTGATAGAGCGTTCTCTAATAAAAAAGAAATTGTTTCATTGGCAGGTGGTGAACTTATAGAAACAATGACAGCTTGCGGAATTGCGCCGGTTATAAAGCATATTCCTGGTCATGGCAAAGCCTCAGTTGACAGTCATGTCGGAATGCCAGTTATAGAAAGTGAATTGATTGAATTACATCAGAGTGATTTTGTACCATTTAAAAATAATGCAGCAAATCATCTTGGAATGACAGCTCATATTTTATATAAAAATATTGACCCAAACCAAATTGCAACTTTCTCCAAATCACTTATCAAAAAGACTATCAGAGAGGAAATAGGTTTTAAGGGTCTTCTAATGACAGATGATATATCAATGAAAGCCATTAAATTAAATCCGGAAGATGCTGCGGATAAAGCACTTGCTGCAGGATGCGATTTAGTTCTTCATTGTAATGGAAAAATAAATGAAATGAATAGGATAGCTGATAAAATTAACAGCAAATATGAACTAATTACCTCTTCTCAAGAGTTAGAAAATATCTTTAATAATGAAATTAATATTTCACTACGTGAAGCAGAGTTAAAGTTCAAAGAGTCACTAAATCAAGCTGATCTAATTTAATCGTATAAAACAATCTTCTGATATATAATACAGAATCAAAAATCACTTAAAATGGAAGATATTTCAATTACTTACGATACTACAAATGACCCGGTTGGATCTAGCCAAGATGATTTAATTGTTAATTTAGAGGGCTTTGAAGGTCCTTTAGATTTATTGCTCACCTTAGCAAAATCACAAAAGGTAGATTTGATGAAAATATCTATTCTTCAATTAACTGAGCAATATTTAGAATTTATAGCCAAAGTTCGTGATAAAAATTTAGAGTTAGCTGCTGATTATTTGGTAATGGCAGCATGGATGGCTTATTTAAAATCAAATTTACTTATTCCAAGAGAAGAGACTGGTGAGGAACTAAGTGCAGAAGAGATGGCTGAAAGACTTAAATTTCAGTTAAAAAAACTTGAAGCAATTAGACTTGTATCTGAAAAGTTAATGAAATTACCGAAGCTTGGTAATGACTTTTTCAACAGAGGAATGCCAGAAGGTATCCGACTTATCAGAACTCCAGAATATTATTTAAATTTATATGATCTACTAAAATCATATGCTGATCAAAGATATCGGGTTGCATACTCTTCTATGACAATAGAAAAGCCACCCGTCTTTGCCATGGAGGATGCTTTAATTCGATTACAAAGAATGATCGGAGATGTTCCTGACTGGACAAGACTTGAACAATTTCTTCCTACAGAGTTTTCTAAAGGTAAAAGTGCACGATCTGGTGTGGCTGGCACATTAGCTGCAGCCATGGAATTAGTGAGAGAAGGTGTTTTAGAAGTGCAACAATTAGTACCTTTCGGTCCAGTTTTTCTTAAAAATAAAAAAGATGATAGTTTTTTAAATTAATAATGAAGGATAAAGTAAATAATAATGTGATGAATTTTCCATCCGAGCACATGGAAAATGTTCGAATACTTGAAGCCTTACTTTTTGCAGCAAGCGAACCTCTTGATGCTGAAAGTCTTAAGGCCAGACTTCCTAAGGGTGTAAACTTAAATAAGCTATTAAACATAGTAAAAGCGCACTACGAGAATAGAGGTGTAAATTTGATTAAGACGGGAAATAAGTGGAGTTTTAAAACAGCTGTAGATCTTTCGCCAATGATGAAGAAGGAAAAGATAGTTCAGCGAAAACTCTCAAAAGCAGCAACCGAAACATTGGCAATTATTGCCTACCATCAACCAGTTACCAGAGCTGAAGTTGAAGATATCAGAGGAGTTCATTTTAGTCCTGGAACACTCGATGTATTAATGGAATTAAATTGGGTCAGACCCATCGGCAGAAAAAAAGTACCTGGAAGACCAATAATCTACGGAACAACCGAGAGGTTTTTAGAGTATTTTCAGCTAGAACAAGTTTCAGATTTGCCAGGCCTTGAAGAACTTAAAGCGGCTGGCCTACTTGAAAGCCGACTGCCGCCAAATCTTGACATTAGAGAACCTGTAGAAATTGATCAAAGTCAAATTGAGCCATTTGGAGAAGATGAAAACATCGAAGACTTAATACAAAGTGGACATGAGGCTGACTAACATTTAGCCTTACGAAGTGAAAATTCTTAGATTTTTTATAGCAATAAATTTTTTCTTATTCACATCACTTAATCTTATTTTTGCCGATCCTAATTTTCCTGGCGGCAAAACAACAAATGAAGTTGAAAATAAAAATAGTTTCTCGCTTTCAGCAAGAAATCTAGAAGAGCACATGAAAATCAATTTCTTAGTCGGAAATGCTTTATTTGAAAGAATTTGGGAAGACGCAAAATTATCTAAAAATATAGCAAAAGATGGTTTAGGACCTTTTTTTAGCGCAAAGTCATGTGAGTCCTGCCATATTTCAGACGGTAGAGGTCATCTACCAAAATCAGATTCTGATGACACGGTGTCTGTCGTGATACAAATTTCAAAAGACTATAAAAATAGTAATCCAAAAATAAAGAATATTGAGGATAGCACCTATGGGGGCCAGATCAGTGAATTTTCTGTTGAGGGAGTTGTCAAAGAAGCGGATATTTCTTTTAACTATGAATATGTTCCTTCCGTCTATGAGGATGGAAGAGTAGTTCAATTAAGAAAACCAGTTATAAAGATATCGAATTTAAATTATGGCTCGTTTGACGACAGAACAAATTTTTCTGCGAGAATAGCCCAACCAATGATTGGGTTGGGCTTGATAGAAAATATAAGTTCAACAGAAATAATAGCAAATGCTGATGAAGATGATGTTAATAATGACAACATCACAGGAAAAGCCAATATAGTTTGGAACAGTGTCCTAAACGAATGGTCTCTAGGTAGGTTTGGATGGAAGGCTTCGCAACCTACAGTGTATCAGCAAACTGCTGATGCATTCTTTCATGACATGGGATTGTCAAATAATTTATACACAAACTCTTATAATTGTACTGATAAACAAAAAGACTGTGAAAACGCAATCGATGGCAGTAGCGACGAGTTTGATAACTTTGAAGTATCAAACGATCAACTTAATTTAGTTACTTTTTACTCTTCACAATTGGGTGTACCAATTAGGAGAAATATTGAAGTTGCTGATGTTATAGCGGGAAAAGAAATATTCTATCAGTTGAATTGTCAATCGTGTCATGTAGATAAATTTGTAACAAAAAAGAATGGATCTTATGCAAATCTCAGCAATCAAATAATTTATCCATACTCTGATTTTTTACTTCACGATATGGGTAAAGGTTTGGCTGATGACGTGAACGAGTATAACGCGACTGGACAAGAATGGAGAACCCCACCTTTGTGGGGCATAGGACTTACAAAAGTAGTTTCTGAAGAATACGGTTTTTTACATGATGGAAGAGCACGTACGCTTGAGGAAGCTATTCTTTGGCATGGTGGCGAGGCAGAAAAAATAATCCAAGAATTTAAAAAATTAGATAAAATCGAAGTAAATCAATTGGTTAGTTTCATAGAGTCCTTGTAATTTAGAAATTGTAAATGCGACATGTTTGCTATTGATAATCATTCTCAATAGTTTATATAAAATGATACTTATTATCATTCTAAAAAAGGGGAAAATTAATGAAGTTATTTACAAAAATATTTGCGGTGCTTGCTATTACTTTCGTTACAGTAGGAAGTTCATTCGCAAAAGAAGTTAATCTATATACATCACGACATTACGATTCTGATGACGCACTTTATCAAAAGTTTACGGATAAAACAGGCATCAAAGTAAATGTAATTTCAGGTAAAGGAAAAGCATTAATGGAAAGGCTTGCTTCTGAAGGGGCGAGTTCTCCAGCAGATGTATTTATTACAGTTGATGCAGGTAATTTATGGAAAGTTCAAAAAGATGGCATGTTCCAAAGTATAAATTCCAGCATGGTCGATAATATTGTACCGGCAAATTTAAGGGGTCCAAATAATGAGTGGGTTGGTATAGCTAAAAGATCAAGAGTTATTTATTACAATCCAGTAACTGTTTCAAGTGATGAGATGGAAGGCTTATCTTATGAAGATTTATCCGATCCAAAATGGAAAGGTAGAGTAGCAATAAGAAGTTCAGGAAATATGTACAATCAATCTTTGGTTTCCTCTCTAATTGCTAATCACGGTGTTGATGCAACAGAAGCTTGGGCAAAAGATTTTGTTGGTAACTTTGCAAGAAAACCAGAAGGGAATGACCGTGCACAAATAATGGCTGTTGCTAATGGTGAAGCTGATATTGCTGTAGCAAATAGTTACTATATTGGTTTGATGTTATCAGGTAAAAAAGGTGAAGAACAGCAATCGGCTGCAAGAAAAGTTGAATTGCATTTTCCAGGTCAAAATGGAAGAGGTGCGCACATTAATGTTAGTGGTGCAGGATTGCTAAAGAATGCTCCTAACAAAGGAAATGCCGTTAAGTTCATTGAGTTCTTACTGACTGATGAAGCTCAAAGTCATATTGTTAACAACACTTATGAATTTCCAATGCGTGAAGGTGTTGCCCCGAGTGACTTAATAGCACAATTTGGTTCTGGGTTCAAAGAGGACCAAACAGCTGTTGCTTCGTATGGCGAATTCAATCCTGAAGCTGTGAAGCTTATGGATCGAGTTGGTTGGCAATAATATCGCTAACCATTAAGAGGTAATTTAACCACCGTCTCTTCTTCTCATTAGTATCCAAGGTTAAATTGCCTCTTTAAAAAAAGTTGAAAACTAAGTTCAAAAGCATATTTGTTGTTTAGTATCATTCTAAAATAGGAGCTGAAATGAATAAATTACCAAATGTAAATTTTAAAATTAGATCTCAAAACGAATTTGAAACCGGAGAAATGTGTTATTTAGAGGGAGATAAAGCATGGATGACTATTTCCTCAAAAGATTTATTTGAAGGTAAAAGGGTATTAATTTTTTCATTGCCTGGAGCATTTACGCCCACTTGTTCGTCTCAGCAATTACCTGCTTTCGATGAAAAATTTGAAGAATTTAAGAAAATGGGTATCGATGAAATCTTCTGTATATCCGTAAATGACTCTTACGTTATGAATGCCTGGAGCAATTATATGGGAGTAAAAAATGTACAGATGATACCTGACGGAACTGGACAATTTACTCGTATGATGGGTATGTTGATAAACAAAGACCATAATGGTTTTGGTATGAGATCATGGAGATATGCTATTGTGGCAAATAATATGGAGATTGAGCAAACATTTATTGAACCGGGAATAAATGATAGTGGCTCAGATGACGATCCTTATATTGAAACACAGCCTGATAATATATTAGAATTTTTAAAGTAAATAGTATAATTACCACTTAATCTATGAACTTTAGTCTTTGGCAAATTTCGCCTGTAATTTTATTCATGATCTTCATTGCTCCTGTTACAATCGTTTTGTTTAGTTTAACAGGAGATTACTCTGAGAACTGGTTGCATTTATATAATTATGTACTCATGGGTTATATTAAAAATTCTATTTATCTTGTTTTAGGAGTTTCTTTTACAGTTTGTATAGTGGGAGTTGGAACTGCGTGGATAATTACGAACTATGATTTTTCTTTTAAGAATTTTTTTGAGTGGGCTTTAATCTTACCCTTAGCGGTACCTCCATATATACTTGCATACACCTTTACTGGATTATTTGATACTTTCGGTACCGCAAACAATTTGATAAGAGAAATTTTTGATTTGAGTCGGGATTTTACTTTTTTTCCAAAAGTTAGAAATGTTCCTGGCGCCATTATTGTTTTTTCTTTTACGTTATACCCTTATGTGTACCTCGTAAGTCGTATGGCTTTTATTAACCAATCACGATCAATAATTGAAGCAGGAAGAACCCTGGGTCTAAATAAATTTGAGGTATTCTATAAACTGGCAGTTCCTATGATTAGACCTGCAATTATAGGTGGGCTAATGCTAGTTGTCATGGAAACAATTTCAGACTTTGGGGCTGTAGATCATTTTGCGATATCTACATTTACTACTGGTATATTTAGAACTTGGTACGGCATGTATGATATTGAAACAGCAATGCAGCTTGCGTCATTACTTTTATTATTTGCAATAACATTAATAATAATCGAGAGATACTCCCGAAGAAATGCAAGCTACTCAAATGCGATGTCTTTATATAAGCCCTTGAGTCACGAGAAACTTAGGGGTTTTAAAAATTTTCTCGCTTTTTTAGCATGTTTTATTCCAATCTTTATAGGGTTCATTTTACCTGTTGTTGAACTCACATATTGGGCCCTTAATTATAAATTAGATTTTTTTAATGAAAAATTTATTTCAACAGCCTGGAATACATTTTACTTAGCAATTATTGCTGCCTTCTTTTGCTCAGTATTGGCTGTCCTAATTAATTTTTCAATACGTTACAAAAGTAATAACTATTTAAAGTTTATGAGCTCATTTTTAACTGTCGGCTATGCAGTTCCAGGATTAATACTGGCAATCGGTGTAATGCAAATGCTGACTTTTATTGATAAAAGTTTTGTATCAAATATACCAAATATTGTTTTTACAGGGAGTATTTTTGGACTAGTTTTAGCTTATATAATTAAATCATATGCCCTTTCAAACTCGACTATTGACGCTGGATATCAGAGAATAAACGAAAGAATTGATGATGTAGCAAGAACTCTTAAAACTTCTGGTTGGTCTCTTCTCTCCCAAGTTCATTTACCTTTGCTTAAAACAAGCTTTCTAACAAGTATGCTATTAGTTGTCTCTGAAGTAATTAAAGAATTACCTGCGACATTGATACTTAGACCTTTCAATTTTGATACACTTGCAGTTTACACATATATATATGCTGCTGAAGAAAGAATGTATGATGCTGCCGCTCCTTCAATTGCTATTGTGATGGTTGGTTTGATTCCTATAATTATATTGACTAGAATGATCAGAAGATCTAGACCTGCAAGTAGGTATTAATATGGCATCCCTAGAAGTAAAAGATTTATCACATTCATATATAAGAGGTAAAAGCGTCTTAAAAGAAATCAATTTTAGTTTAGAGGCGGGAGAGATACTTTCAATTCTTGGTCCATCAGGATGTGGTAAAACTACTCTTTTAAGAATAATAGCAGGCTTAGAAAAAGAAACATCTGGTAGTGTTAATATTGATGATCATATAATTTCTGATCACTTACACACGGTTTTAACAGAAAACAGAAATATTGGACTTGTTGTTCAAGAAAGAGCTTTATTTCCGCATTTAACCATTATCAACAACGTCATGTTCGGCATTAAAGAGACGAAAAGTAAAAAGTATGAAATTGCAATGAGATTACTGAAGCTCTTTAAAGTTGATAAGTACGCATATAATTTTCCAAATGAAATTTCTAGTGGCGAGCAACAAAGGGTTGCAATCGCAAGAGCCATGGCTCCAAACCCAGGTATATTACTGATGGATGAACCTTTTGGTACTCTTGACCAGTCATTAACTCATCAACTGAGAACAGAAACGAGAAAAATTTTAAAAGATAATAATACAACTGCAATTATTGTCTCTCATGATTTTGATGACGCTATTTCAATGTCAGACAAAGTAATTGTTATTGATGATGGACAAATAGTTCAAAGTGGATCTGCGAAAGATATAACACACATATCGCCAGAAAAATCACTAAAATTGGGTAGTATTATATCAAATTCTTAATTATATTCTTAAATTATATCTTTATATATATAATAGAATTGTAGAATTAAATTAGAGGTCTTTATGGGTATCAGCTTTTGGCAAATATTGATTGTTGTTGCACTTCTAGTCTTGCTTTTTGGAAGAGGTAAAATTTCTGAACTAATGGGGGATGTAGCTAAAGGAGTGAAAAGTTTTAAAAAAGGCATTAAAGAAGAAGACGAAACTAAATCGATTAATAAATCTGACGATAATTCCAATAAAGATTAGCATAAATTATTATGTTGCCTGGTATTGGAGGAGTTGAATATTTATTAATAGCTGCACTGATAATTATTTTTGTTGGCCCAAAAGACTTGCCCGTTGTTCTTAGAGGAATAGGAAAATGGTGGGGAAAAATAAGAAATTTCGCAACTGATTTTAAATCAAGCATAAATCAAATCGCATCAGAAACTGGGGTTGAAGACATTAAGTCGTCAGTAGAAGACTCAGATAGTAAAAAATTTACAGACGAGATGAGAGATTCAATTAATAAGTCAATTGTTGACTCAGAAAATAAGAACAATAAAGATGAGTAAAACAGACGAGTCTATTAACAGCGATAAGCAGACTCTTGTTCAACATCTTACCGAATTAAGAAGTAGATTAATAAAATCACTCGTTTTGATTTGTATAGTTTTTGTATTGGCTTATATTTTTGCTGATAATATATATAATTTTCTTGTCCAGCCTTATGCAGATGCGGTCGCTGGAGAGTCAGGACGGAGACTAATCTTTACAGCGTTACACGAAACCTTCTTCACCTACTTAAAAGTTGCATTATTTGCGTCAATCTTTATTTCTCTACCATTTATATTAATGCAGATTTGGATTTTTGTTGCACCTGGACTTTATAAGAATGAAAAATCTGTTGTAATCCCGTATCTTATTGCAACTCCAGTATTATTTTTATTGGGAGCAGCTCTTGTTTATTTTTTTATCATGCCGCTCGCAATTAAGTTTTTTTTATCCTTTGAGTCGATTGGTGGTCAGGGCAGCTTGCCTATACAACTTGAAGCAAAAGTGAACGAATATTTAAGTTTAATTATAAGACTAATTTTTGCATTCGGCATTAGTTTTCAATTACCCGTTCTTCTAACTTTACTTGCTAGAGTAAGTCTCGTCAGTTCTGATGGGCTTCGAAATAATAGAAAGTATGTTATAGTGGGTGTATTCATAATTGCCGCAATTATAACGCCACCCGATCCAATCTCTCAAATAGGGCTTGGAATACCTATATTATTACTGTATGAGATTTCAATACTTGCTGTGAAATATATAGAAAGTAAAAGAACGAAACCCAATTAAAAAAAATGCTCGATATAAAACAAATTAGGGAAAATCCAAAGGAACTTGACTCATCTTTGGCTAAAAGAAATCATCCATCAATATCAGATAAAATAATATCTGCTGATAATAAAAATAGAGCGATTATTGTCAAACTTCAAGCTCTTCAAGAAGAGAGAAATTCGAAATCAAAACTCATTGGTATTTATACCTCTGAAGGAAAAAAGGATGAAGCTGAAAAACTAAAATCAGAAGTTGCTAGTCTAAAAAATGAAATGCAAGAGCTTGAGTCCAGTCAAAAAGAGTCACAGGAAAATCTTAATTCTATTTTATCCGCATTGCCGAATAACCCATCCAATGATGTGCCAGTTGGAGATGAAAGTTTTAATAAAGAAATAAAAATCGAAGGTGCAAAAAAAGACTTTTCGTTTACACCAAAAGAACACGATGAATTAGGAGAAAATCTCGGCATGATGGACTTTGAAAAGTCAGCTAAGATCTCAGGGGCAAGGTTTGTCGTTCAAAGTGGGAAGATTGCAAAACTGGAAAGAGCGATAGCCAATTTTATGTTAGATCTTCATACAACTGAATTTGGATATAGGGAAATGAATGTTCCTATACTAGTTAAAGACCAGTCAGTTTACGGTGTGGGCCAACTTCCAAAATTTAAGGATGATTTATTTAAAACAACAGATGATTATTGGTTAATTCCTACAGCTGAAGTGCCTTTAAGCAATATGACGCGGGAGACCATTGTTGATATTCTTGACTTGCCAATGCGATATGTTTCGCATACGCCATGCTTTAGATCCGAGGCAGGTGCTGCAGGTAAAGATACAAGAGGTATAATGAGACAGCATCAGTTTTATAAAGTCGAATTAGTAAGTCTTACTTCAGAAGATCAATCTAAAGAAGAGCATGAGAGGATGCTTAGTTGTGCAGAGGAAGTTCTCAAAAGATTAGACTTACACTACAGGGTTGTCATTTTGTCATCAGAGGATATGGGTTTTGCAGCGCAAAAAACTTATGATATTGAGGTTTGGTTACCAGGTCAAAATGCCTTTAGGGAAATATCTAGTTGCTCCAATTGTGGAGACTTTCAAGCAAGACGCATGAATGCCCGTTATAAGGAAGATAAGGAAATTAAGTTTTTACACACACTCAATGGATCAGGTCTAGCGGTAGGCAGAACGCTTATCTCGGTATTGGAAAATTATCAAAATGAAGATGGCTCCATTCAAGTACCTGACACGCTTATTCCGTACATGGGTGGAATAGATAAAATTTCAAATTAAATAATTAAAATGACCAAAATTAATTTGAATGAGTCCAGAATCCTTATAACCAATGATGATGGCATCACTGCAGATGGTATAAAAATACTAAGACGCATTGCTAATGAGTTCTCCAATGATGTTTGGGTAGTTGCTCCAGAACATGAAAAAAGTGGTGCGTCGCATGCATTATCTTTTCAAAATGAACTTACATTAAAGAAGTACGAAGATAAATCTTTTTCAGTCAATGGCACTCCAAGTGATTGTGTTGCTATTGGTATAAGTAATGTACTCAAAGATAAAAGACCCGATATTATTCTCTCTGGCATCAATAGTGGATGTAACGTCGGTGAGGATGTGACTTACTCAGGAACAATTGCTGCAGCAATGGAAGGTCTTATTAGACGTATACCATCAATAGCTATTAGTCAAAATTATGAAGCAGGAAAAAAAAATCAGATTTCATGGGACTCATCACAATTTTTCCTAAAAAATTTACTTGTCGATTTAACAAATCAAGGATGGTCAAACAATGTTTTTATGAATATTAATTTTCCATATTGTTCCGCGGAGAAAGTCAAAAGTATTCAAGTCACAACTCAAGGCAATAGGGATACTGATGATTTAATCATTAATGAAGTAGAAGCGTCAAAATTCAGATTTGGTTTGAGAAGAAGACTTGAAGAAAATGCAAAACTTAACCTTCCTCCTTTAAATGAGGGTATTAAAGGATATATGACTGATGTCGAAGCTATTGCAAATCAGCATATTTCAGTTACACCATTTCATCTAGATCTGACACATCACAAGAGTCTAGAGGACTTAAAAAATGGTTTAAAAACTAACCTAAATTAATTATTTAGTTCAAAAAAGTTGGCTAAGTATGTATATTGCCGTTGTTATTTAAAAGGAGAAAATCATGGAACAAATGCTGATTCAATTAATGCCATTATTCTTAATATTTGCAATTTTCTATTTCTTGCTGATTAGGCCTCAACAAAGAAGAGCAAAAGAGCACAAAGAAATGGTAGCGGCAGTACAGCGAGGGGACAAGATAGTTAGTTCAGGAGGTATTCGGGGAAAGGTCATGAAAGTAATTGGCGATACTGACGTAGAGGTAGAAATCTCTTCGGGAGTGAACGTCGTAATAATAAAATCAACGATTGCTGAGGTAGAAAGAGACAGCTCTGCTAAATAAAGATTATTGAATGTTATATTTTTCGAATATAAAGATATTTTCCGTTTTGGCGGTAATTATTATTACTTTACTTTTTGCACTTCCAAATATTTTTACAAAAGATCAATTAGATGTTTTCCCAAGTTTTTTACCAAAGCAGCAGGTTAACTTAGGTTTAGACTTACAGGGGGGATCTCATCTTCTGTTAGAAGTGGATACGGTTGAAATCATCAAAGAAAGAATTGAGAACTTGAATGCTGATGTCCGAAGAATATTAAAACAAAACAACCTTAATTACAGCAATTTTAAAGTATCAAACGATTCCCTCAAATTTGTGGTTGAGGGATTCAACAATGAAATTCAAAAAGAAATTTCAAATATTTCGGTGAGCAATTCACAAAATATTCTCCAAATGGGTGATCAAACAAATCTTATTATATCTCAGGATCAAAATATGGTAGAAATTTCATTTACTGATGAATTCATAAAACAATCTGTATCAAATGCAGTTGCACAGTCCTTGGAAATTGTCAGGCGAAGAATTGATGAGCTTGGAACAAGGGAGCCGTCTATTCAAAGACAGGGGTCTTCAAGGATAATTATTCAATTACCTGGAATTGATGATCCTGATAGAATCAAGTCATTACTTGGTCAGACAGCAAAGCTCACGTTTCAATTAGTTGACACTTCGACAAACTATGATCCTCTTAATCCTTCAAGAGCTCCAATTGGTTCTGAAATTTTAGCCTCAGACACCGACGAAGATTTTAAATATATTATTAAAAAAAGAATTATGGTAGGTGGTGAAAATCTGGTAGACGCACAACCTGGTTTTGATCCACAAACAAACGAACCAATCGTATCTTTTCGATTTGATCGTATCGGGGCAACGAAGTTTGGTAGGGTTACACAGCAAAATGTTGGCAAACCATTCGCTATTGTTTTGGACGACAAAGTTATAAGTGCGCCAGTTATACGGGAGGCAATTTTGGGAGGATCTGGGCAAATATCTGGTGGATTTGATGCGGAGGAAGCTAATGATCTTGCAATATTGCTTCGTGCCGGAGCACTACCGGCTCCTCTTATAATCCTTGAAGAGAGATCAGTTGGGCCAGATTTAGGTGCAGATTCTATCGAGGCAGGACAGTTTGCTGCTATAATTGGCTTTATTGCAGTTATTATCTTCATGATATTCGTCTACAGATACTTTGGTTTGCTTGCAGACCTCGCATTAATTATCAATTTATTTATGGTTCTTGGAGTTTTATCATTGTTTCAAGCCACTTTGACATTGCCAGGTATAGCTGGAATCATTTTGACTATTGGAATGGCTGTTGATGCCAATGTCTTAATTTTTGAAAGAGTAAAAGAAGAGATCAGAAATGGGTCAAACATGATGAATGCTGTCGAAAACGGCTATAAAAGAGCTTTGTCAACAATTTTGGATGCAAACATAACTACCTTAATCGCAGCGATCATTCTTTTTTTCATGGCCTCAGGTCCCGTCAGAGGTTTCTCAATTACCCTTGCAATTGGAATATTTACATCAGTTTTTACTGCTTTTACTTTTACAAGACTGCTTATTTCCTTAAATGCAAAAAGACTTAAACCAAACTTTGTAGGAATGAGATCAAATGTTTGATATATCCGGCACATCAATTAATTTTTTAAGAGTAAGGTTTATTACCTTCGTTGCATCATCAGTTCTGATAGTTTTGTCAATCGCTGCTTTTTTTATTAGTGGGCTAAATTTTGGTATTGATTTTAAAGGAGGTACACTGATTGAAATTGAAACTACTAATGAAATTGAAATAGCTGGTTTAAGAGACAATTTAAATACCCTTCAACTAGGAGATGTACAGGTACAAGAATTTGGATCTAGTAAAAATTTACTTATTCGAGTTGAGCAGCAAATTGGTGGAGATCAAGTACAGCAAGACGTAGTAGAGATTGTAAAAGAAAGCTTAAGTTCATATCTTTCTACTGATATTAACTTTAGAAGAACAGAAGTTGTTGGCCCAAAAGTAAGTGGTGAGTTGATTCAATCTGGAGCAATCGCTATCTTAGCTGCTGTTTTCGCGATGCTTATATACATCTGGTTTAGGTTTGAATGGCAATTCTCTTTAGGAGCCGTAGTTGCACTTATACATGATGTAATACTCACTATTGGTGTTTTTTGTATAACTCAATTGGAATTTAATTTGCCGATAATAGCAGCAATACTCACAATCGTTGGTTACTCGATGAATGATACAGTTGTTGTCTACGATAGAGTAAGAGAAAATTTGCGCAAATATAGGTCAAAGGAAATTACTGACTTATTAAACCTATCAATTAATGATACATTATCTAGAACAATTGTTACTTCAGTTACGACTTTGTTAGCCTTATTGTCATTATTTATTTTTGGAGGGGAAGTCATCAAAGGTTTTACTTTTGCTATGATATGG
The DNA here is from genome assembly GCA_902525595.1 of uncultured Pelagibacteraceae bacterium. Classification (GTDB taxonomy): domain Bacteria; phylum Pseudomonadota; class Alphaproteobacteria; order Pelagibacterales; family AG-422-B15; genus CACNXQ01. Next base: position 34,191 of record CABZHO010000007.1, read on the forward strand.
GGTGTGATCGTAGGAACATACTCTTCTATTTTTGTAGCTGCTCCACTTTTAAAATATCTTGATGTAAAACGGGAGTGGAATACTACCTCTGCAGTTGACTCAACTAGATAAACTAATAGAGATTTTGTGCTACAACCATTGCAAGAAGCATTGGTATTGAAAGAAGGGTATTAGTTCTCGAGAAAAGCATAGCTGTTCTTGCTGATTTAGCTTTCGTTTCTGCATCAACCTCCACTATGCCAAGTGCCTTTTTCTGATTTGGCCAAATTACCATCCAAACATTATAAGCCATGATTATTGCTAACCACATACCAATACCTATTGTTAATTCTTTGCCATTGAAACCATAAGCCAATGTGAATGTGAGTGCATTGACAGATCCTTCATGACCATAATAGAGAGCGAGGGTTGATAGTCCGGTAATTAAAGTTGCCATTGCCGCCCATCTGAACCAAAATAGTGCCGCAGGAGCTATTACTTTTCCAATGGCTGGTTTTTGTTCGTCGGGAATATTAGGCATATTTGGTATCTGAACAAAGTTAAAATAATAAAGAAGCCCAATCCACATAACACCAGAAATTACATGCAGAAATCTTGATAATGAGGCCCAATATAGCTGATCATAACTTCCATAATGCCCAGTTACCATAATCAGTAAAAGAATTGCTAAAATTGACCCAGTGATAATGGTTCTTGGTAATGATTGTAAAATTGATGCCATTTAAAGATTCATACCATGTTTTTTAGTCTAGTAAAATATTTATGTAATTATTTAAGAATTTTATTTAAATACTGTCCCGTGTAACTTTTCTTTATTTTAGAAATATCTTCTGGTGTTCCGCTACCTATAATCTCACCACCTCCATCTCCGCCTTCAGGCCCCAAATCTACTATCCAGTCTGCAGTTTTTATTACATCCAAGTTGTGCTCAATAACAACTACAGTATTCCCCTGATCCACCAGGATTTGTAAGACTTCTAGCAATTTCTTTATATCATGGACATGCAATCCTGTAGTCGGCTCATCTAAAACATAAAGGGTTTTTCCAGTGGCTCTCTTCGATAGTTCTTTTGAGAGCTTTATTCTTTGAGCTTCACCACCAGATAGAGTTGTCGCTTGTTGACCAATCTTAATGTATCCTAACCCAACATTTTGCAATGTCTCAAGTTTTCTCTTAATCATTGGAATGGCCTCAAAAAAAGAGCAACCTTCCTCCACAGTCATATCTAGAATATCTGCAATACTTTTATCCTTATACTTAATTTCAAGGGTCTCTCTGTTGTACCTTTTACCCTCGCATTCGTCACAGGTTACATAAACATCAGGTAGAAAATGCATTTCAATTTTAATAACGCCATCACCTTCACAAGCTTCACATCGTCCACCTTTAACATTAAAAGAAAATCTTCCTGCCTTATATCCTCTGGCTTTTGATTCTGGAAGCCCAGTAAACCAGTCTCTGATAAAAGTGAAAGCCCCGGTGTACGTTGCAGGATTAGATCTTGGAGTCCTCCCGATAGGAGATTGATCAATATCTATTACTTTATCAAGCTCTTGAAGGCCTTTTATTTCCTTGTGCTTCGCTGGTGTGTACCTCGATCCATTCAGGGTCTGAGCCACTGATTTGAATAACGTGTTGATTGTTAATGTTGATTTACCACTTCCAGATACGCCAGTAATGCAAGTAAGTGTACCAAGGGGAATTTCACAATTTACATTTTTTAGGTTGTTGCCCTCAGCTTTTATAATTTCAATATACTTATTATTAAAAGCTTTTCTTCTTATCTTTGGTATTTCTATTTTTAATTTACCTGAGAGATACTGCCCTGTGATACTATTTGGGTTTCTTTTAATTTTTTGAACATTGCCCTCGGCTACAACTTTTCCTCCGTTTACACCAGCTGCAGGACCTAAATCAACAACATGATCCGCTGTCGTGATTGCTTCCTCATCATGCTCAACAACAATTACTGTATTCCCTAAATCTCTTAATCTTTTAAGAGTTTTAAGAAGTCTTTCATTGTCACGCTGATGCAGACCTATTGAAGGTTCATCGAGTACGTATAGCACACCCGTTAGTCCAGAGCCAATTTGTGAGGCAAGGCGAATTCTTTGTGATTCACCTCCAGATAAGCTTCCTGATCCTCGAGACAACGTAAGATATTCCAGGCCGACATTATTTAAAAAAAGTATTCTTTCGTTGAGTTCTTTTAGTATTCTATATGCAATCTCTTTTTCTTTTTTTGTCAGTTTTTTCTCAAATTTTTGAAACCATGAAACTAAGTCTTTAATCGACTTATCGCAAACTTCACCAATATGTAGTTTATCAATCTTTACTGCGAGTGCGCTTTCTTTTAGTCTGAATCCATCACAAGCGTGACACTTAACTTCACCCTGGTATCTTTCAATTCTTCCTCTCATCCAATCACTTTCTGTTTCAAGGAAACGCCTTTCAAGATTGTTAATAACACCCTCAAACGGTCTCTCATAAACATAACCATCATCATATGTAAACTTCAATTCTGTATCTCCTGAGCCGTAAAGAACTATGCTTTGAATTTTTTTCCCTAGTGATTTCCAAGGCGTGTCCAATGAAAATTTATATTTTTTTGCAACAACTTGAAGAATATTTCTAAAGTATCCGTATCGAGAAACAGGCCAGGGTGCTAAAGCATCTTCATTAATGGAAAGGTTTTTATTTGGAACGACTAAATTAGGATTTATTGATAAGTCTGTGCCAATGCCATCACATTCTTCGCATGCACCATAAGGATTGTTGAAGGAAAATAATCGAGGTTCAATCTCGTCAATCGTAAAGCCTGAAACTGGACATGCAAATTTAGAAGAAAATAATTCTTGATTAATTTTTCCATTTTTATTTTCAAAGTCCTCAACAACGACAAGTCCGTCACTTAAATTTAGTGCAGTTTCTACACTGTCAGCTAGTCTATTTCCAATTTCTTTAGTAAGAACTATTCTGTCAACAACCACTTCAATATCATGCTTTTTCTTTTTATCTAATTCAGGTAAAGAGTCGAATTCATAGAGTTCACCATCTATTTTGACTCTTTGAAAACCTTTCTTGTGTAAATCTTGTAA
>CABZHO010000008.1 GCA_902525595.1 uncultured Pelagibacteraceae bacterium
ATTTCTTTTTCTTTTTTGATTGCTCAGTTTTCTCCGAAATTTCATTTTCAATGATTTTTAGTGACTCATCTTCATTATTTGTACATCTATCTATTTCATCTTTTGTTAACTGACCACTAGTAATAGGATTAAGTCCTTTAATGCCAATACCAACTTCACCGTCAGCTATGCCTTTGATTTCTAGTTCGTGCATACCGCAGAAATCACCTATCTGTCTGAATGAGAGTGAGGTATTATCAACAAGCCATATCGCAGTGGCTTTTGGCATTAATGGTAATTTTGCTGTCTTCATATTAATAAAGAGCCCCTTATATGTTAATTTTTCGTTTTTTAAAAGGATATCCTAAAATTTAAGCAGTAATTTACCAATATTCTTATTATTTTCCATGTATTGATGTGCTTTTTGAACATTACTGAAATCAAATCTTTGGTCAATGTGCAATTTAATATCTTTACTTTCAATTAATGGCCAGACATGTTTTTTAAGATTATCAGCAATGATTTTTTTTTCGTCATTACTCCTTATTCTTAATGTTGAACCAGAAATTGTCAATCGCTTCAACATAATTGGCAATAAGTTTACCTCAACCTTTGATCCCTTTAAATACGCAATATTAAGAAGCCTTCCTAGTCTTGTAAGAATATTAATATTTTTTTGAAAATAATCTCCTCCTACCATGTCGAGTATTACATCAACCCCTTTAAATTCGTTTTTGATTATTATTTCAAAATCTTCAATGTTATAATTAATTACTCTTTCTAATCCTAAACTCTGAAGATATTTATATTTCTCATCTGATCCTACAGTCGCAATACATTTAATTTGCATTGCTATTGCAATTGAAATAGCAGTTAAACCTATGCCACTAGCACCACCGTGCACTAGCAATGTTTCGCTACGTTTTAAATTTGCCTGATCAAATAGATTTGTCCAAACCGTAAAAAAAGTTTCAGGAATTGTACAGGCGTCAGCTATTGAAATACCTTTTGGTATTGGAAGAATTGTTGAGGTATGACATTTTACAAACTCTGCATAACCCCCACCAGGTACAAGTGCACAGACTTTGGCATTAAGTAAATTCTTATTTATATCCTCACCAACATCAACGATTTCTCCTGAGACTTCTAAGCCTAATATTTTTGATGCACCAGGTGGCGGTGGATAACCGCCAGATCTTTGAAGTATATCGGGTCGATTTATACCCGCCGCATGAACTTTTATTAAAACCTCGTCTTTTTCAATTTTAGGCATCTCAACATTATTAGAGACTTCTAAAACTTCAGGTCCACCAAATTCTCTGTGTAATATTGCCTTCATTTTATTTTAGGAGCCAATTAGATAATGGCTCCTGACTCTTAATTAGTTAATTTTAGAATTAATTTCAACTTTTCTAGGTCTTTGATGTTCTGGAATTTCTCGTTCTAGAAAAATGTGGAGTAATCCATTTTCGCAATTTGCATCAGAAACTTTTATAGTATCAGCTAACCTGAATTTCCTTTCAAAATTTCTACCTGCTATACCCCTATGCAAAAATTCGATTTCCTTATTGGCGTCTTTAATTGAACCTTTAATAACCAATTCATTTTCCTGAACAGATATATCTAGATCTGACTTTGAAAATCCAGCAACAGCTAATGAAATAGTATAATTATTGCCTGATTTAACAATATTGTATGGTGGATAAGCTCCACTGGACTCATTTAAATTAAATACTGAGTCAAAAATGTTGTCGAATGCATCGAAACCAATACTAGAGCGTAGTAATGGTGATAAGTCATATGTAGTCATAATTTAATCCTCCTTAAGCGATTAAAAAAATTTGCTTACTCATTGTGAGCTAAGCTTTATTTGCTGATGCAAAATGCCACCAGCCACTGATATATTGTGACTAATTAGAAATTTTCAATGCTTGAAGTTTGAATTATGTTTTAAGATTACTAAATCTTTTTTTGAAACGACTAACTTGGCCTTTATCCTGAATTTTTTGTTGCCCACCTGTCCAAGCTGGATGAGATAGGGGATCTATGTCTAATGACATTGTATCACCTTCTTTTCCCCATGTAGACATAGTCTCAAATTTAGTTCCATCAGTCATCATGACAGTTATTTTGTGGTAATCAGGGTGTTTATTTTTTTTCATATATGATCTATTTTATACGAGTAGTTATCCTATATAGTATTATTGATCAATAATTATTTGTTAAATTTTATGAATATTATCTCAATTATGATGAGGAGACTTAATATTCAGAGCTTCTATCAATTTATGGTCATTATGATGATATTTGCGATAACAGGGTCTCTGTCGCTATATATTACTATTGAGTTATTTCAATTCATTGGACTTCAGGCAGAAAACTTAAATCCAATAATTTTTTGGCCAATCAGAATAATATTACTTTTTATAATCTATCAAGTCTTACTGTTACTTGTTGCATTGCCATTTGGTCAATTTCAATATTTTTGGAAATTTGAAAAAAAATTTTTAAATAGATTTGGATTTAAATTATAGCCTAATTATTTTTTGAAGCTTTTCATGAATTCTAAAGTTAGATGCTAATATTCTTCCAGTTTTTTGGTAGTCATCTTTTCCATCAAAATCAGTTACCTTTCCGCCGGCTTCTTTCACAATTAATGAACCAGCCGCGATATCAACCAACTTTAGATTTTTTTCCCAATAGCCGTCAAATTTTCCTGAAGCCACATACGCTAAATCTAATGATGCAGAACCAAATCTCCTGACGCCACATACTTTTTCCATAACCTGCTTTAAACCAGGAATATATTCTTCATGGCCTTTCATACCTTTATGAGGAATACCTGTTCCAATCATGCAGTCTTCAAGATTTTCTTTTGATGATACCCTTAATCTTAGATTATTGCAGTAGGCGCCTCTTCCTTTAACCGCCCAAAAGAATTCATCGGTAAGAGGCTGATACACACCTCCGACTACTACTTCATCATTTTTTTCAAGAGCGATTGATATAGCAAAGTGTGGGATGCTAAATACAAAGTTGCTAGTGCCGTCAAGTGGATCAATAATCCATCTAATATTTTCCTCAGAATTTTTTATAACGCCTGTTTCCTCTGCAATTATATTTATTTTTGGGTATGAATAAGTTAGTTCTTTAATTAACATTTTCTCAGCTTTTGTATCCGCTAATGAAACAAAATCAGAAACACCCTTTAATGATACTTGAAGTTTTTCAACCTCTCCGAAATCTCTAATCAGGTTCTTACTTGCTTTTCTGCAGGCTAAGAAAATTGCATTGATATAAGGATCTGAGTAGCTCATTAGTCAACTCTTTTTGAATAGGACAGATCCTCGGTATTAATTTCTATCTTCTCACCCTGTTCTATAAAAGGTGGGACCATAACTCTAATACCATTTTCAAGAATGGCTGGCTTATTTGATGAAGCAGCTGTTTGCCCTTTAACTACAGCTTCTGTTTCATTAACAACAAAAGATAAGGTTTTAGGAAGCTGAATTCCTATTGGCTTTTCATTATACATTTCTAAGATCACTTCGTCGTTTTCACTCATTAAAACCAGTTTTTCCCCAACTATTTCGTCATCAACTTCAATTTGTTCGTATGATGTACTGTTCATTAAGAAAAGCTTTTTGTCTTGCTTATACAGATACTGGTATTTTTCTTCATCTACTCTAACCCTCTCCACCTCTTCTGATGCCCTGAAACGTTCATTTAATTTCGTATTATTTTTAATATTTTTCATTTCAACTTGGTTAAAAGCGCCGCCTTTGCCAGGTTTTACAGAATGAGATTTATTTACAACCCATAATTCTCCCTTGTGTTCAATAATCATTCCGGGTTTAACAACATTACCATTAATTTTCATTTTTATTAGCTTTCGAGAGATTTATCCCACTGTCCTTCTGCAGCCTTCATATTCATTATAGCTCTGTGACTAAATGCCATTTGAGCAGCTTCAAGCTTACTATCGTTACCTGCCCAAGTTTTAAGAGCTGCTTGCTGTAAAGCTCTTCCATAGGAAAAACTGAGTTTCCATTTGAAGCCACCTATTTTATTCATAGCGTCGAGATGCGCTGTTGCATCAAGATCAGACTGACCTCCAGATAGAAAGACAATTCCAGGCAATTCATCTGGAACAGATGATTTTAGGCATTGAATTGTTTTATTTGCAACCTCTTGAATAGTAGCTTGATAGTTATTTTCTGTTCCTGAAACTACCATATTTGGTTTGAGAAGAGTTCCTTTGATATTAACATTTTTTTTATCCAGCATTTCAAATAAAATTAATAGTGCTTGATTAGTAACTACATGACACCTTTCCACAGAATGTGATCCATCCATAATAACCTCAGGCTCTACAATTGGTACCATATTGTTTTGTTGAGCAATCAAAGCATATTCAGCCAATGCATTCATATTTTCTCTTATACATTTGTCTGACGGTAAATTGTCAGTAACATGAAGAACAGCTCTCCATTTTGTAAACTTTGCTCCTAGTTTATCATATTCCTGACACCGTTCATGAAGCCCATCTAAACCAGTTGTAATTTTCTCGTCGCTACCGCTTTCAAGTTCTTTAACTCCCTGGTCAACTTTGATACCTGGTAGTGAGCCGTGATCAAGTATGACATCTCTTAAATAGTTTCCATCGCTTGCTTTTTGTCTTAGAGTTTCATCAAAAAGTATTACACCGCCAATTGCCTCTGTCATTGCTGGAGATCTAAACAACATTTCTCTATACTTTCTACGATTATCTTCAGTCGACTCAACATCAATTGACCTAAATCTTTTTTCAATTGTTCCTGTACTTTCATCTGCCGCTAGAATTCCTTTACCATCACGAACAATATAACTTGCAATCTCTTCTAATGTTTTTGGTATCATTTTTTTCTCCTTTTCACAAAGCCCCAAGGGCAACTAAACCAGGCAATTTCTTACCCTCTATTAACTCAAGTAGCGCTCCTCCGCCAGTAGAAACATAAGTAAATTTTTCTTTGACGGCTGCCATGTCTAGTGCAGAAATCGTATCTCCACCTCCAGCAAAAGACCGTAGATTATTCTTAATAGTAATTTCAGCAATGTATTTAGCAATTTCAAATGTACCCAAATGAAAAGGTCTAGATTCAAAGACACCAACTGGTCCATTCCAGAATACTGTCTCGCATTTAGAAATTTCACTCTTAATCAATTCAACAGTTTCTTTGCCTATATCTAAAATCATATGATTGTCTTTAATTGAATTAACAGTACATTCGTTTATACTTCCAGTATTAGAAATTTCCTCAGCCGTTATTACGTCTACAGGTAAAATTAACTTGCAGTTTTGTTCATTTGCAAACTCAATGATCTCTTTTACTAGATGACCTACATCACTTTCTATTAATGAATTTTTTGTATCATTACCTAAATATTTGAGAAAATTATTTGCCATTCCACCAGCAATGGCAACTGAGTCCATTTTCTTTAATAGGTTTTTAATAACTGTAATTTTTGTAGAAATTTTTGAACCCCCTATAATTGTTAATGCTGGCCTGTTTGGATTATTAACTACCTCATTTAAATTTAATATTTCTTCATGCAATAGCTCTCCACAATAAGAAGGCATGTAATTTGTTATTGCTTCAATAGAAGCATGCGCTCTATGAGAGCATGCAAATGCATCATTTATATAAACGTCTGCTAATTTTGACAATTTAGATGCAAAAAGATTATCGTTTTTCTCCTCGCCTTCGTGAAATCGGCAATTTTCAAGAAGAATCAATGAATCTTGGCTTAGAGAATTTATTTTTTTTTCAACTTCATCACCAATACAGTTTGAAAGAAATATAATTTTTTTTTGTAATACATCTTCTAGTAAGTTGACTATTTGTTTCAGTGAAAGTTCGTCATTTTTCTTGCCTTTTGGTCTTCCTAGGTGAGATAAAATTATAACTTTATTTTTTTTACTAAGAAGGTTGTGTATTGGATTTTTAATTCTCGTAATCCGATCACTTATGGCAGAGCTTTCTTCATTAAGTGGGATATTTAAGTCAAAACGAATAAGTACAGTTTTATTTTCTTCAGTAAATGTTTTTAAAGCTTTAACATTCAGCATTCTATCTTGTTCTTTTCATCGCAACCGCAGTATCACACATTCGATTTGAAAAACCCCATTCATTATCGTACCAACTTAAAACTCTTCCAAATTTACCTTCAATTACCTGTGTTTGTGTTAAGTCAAAATTAGACGAGGCAGGGTTATGATTAAAATCAGACGAAACTAGTGGCTTGGAGTTTACACATAAGATTCCATTTAGTTTATTTGATTTTGCAGCAGTTGACATAGCCTTATTGATACTATCGACTGTCATTCTTTTTTTTGAAACAAATTTAAAATCTATAAGTGAAACATTTGGTGTTGGGACTCTTATTGCAGTTCCGTCTAACTTGCCAGATAGTTCAGGCATAACAAGTCCTACTGCTTTTGCAGCTCCTGTTGATGTAGGTATCATTGATAAAGACGCGGCTCTAGCTCTTCTAAGGTCTGGATGAAATGTATCGAGAACACTTTGATCTCCAGTAAAAGCATGAATTGTTGTCATGTAGCCATGCACAATTTTAAACTTATCGTGTAGAACTTTTGCAACAGGTGCTAGACAATTTGTTGTACAAGATGCGTTTGAAACAACCAGATCTTCCTTTGTAATCTCATCTTCATTCACTCCATATACAATAGTTTTGTCTGCATTAGTACACGGAGCTGAAACTAAAACTTTTTTTGCACCAGCCTTAATATGCATTGAAGCTTTATCTTTAGAGGTAAACAATCCTGTGCATTCAAGAGCGACGTCAATTTTCAATCTTTTCCACGGAAGTTTTTGAGGATCTTTCTGACTTAATACTGTAATACTTTTTCTACCAATTAATATCTTATTACGTTTGAATGATACTTTTTCATTAAGAGGGCCGTGGACTGTATCATTTGCAAGTAAAAATGCATTTGTCTCGATTGGGGCTAAATCGTTAATAGCGACAACATTTATATCTTTTCTTTTACTCTCAATGATTGATCTTAGAACCAGTCTCCCAATTCTTCCAAATCCACTTATTGCAACATTTACTGCCATATTGAGTAACTCCTATATTTTCTTACTTATCAATTTGAATATTTTTTTTGCTGTAATTCCATAAAAATCATACAGTTTTTGATACGGTGCACTTGCCCCAAAATCTTTCATACAAATATTTAATGTATTTTCAGGACATATTTGGTTCCATCCAAAACTTGATCCTGCCTCTATTGAGATATTAAGTTCAGAGTTTCCTCTAATCATTTTTTGATAAGTTTTATTTTGGATTTTAAACTGTTCCATACAAGGAACAGATATAACTCTTACTAATTTTTTCTTCTTTTCCAATATTGACATTAATTGAAGCCCAATTTCCACTTCAGATCCTGAAGCAAAAATTGAAATATCAGGGTTCTTTGAATTACTTTTTAGCTCATAAGCTCCTTGGGCGCTAATATTTTTTGTCAGATACTTTTTTCTAATCATCGGAAGCTTTTGTCTTGTTAAAGCAATTACACTTGGCCCCTTTGAATTTGAAAGAGCTAATTCCCATGCTTCTGCAGTTTCAATTAAATCAGCTGGCCTAAAGACTTTCACATTTGGTGTAGCTCTTAATGATGCAAGCTGTTCAATTGGTTGATGTGTCGGACCATCTTCACCAAGTCCGATTGAATCATGAGTTAATATATAAATAGCTCTTTGCTGCATTAAAGCTGCAAGACGAAGAGATGGTTTACAATAATCTAAAAAAATCAAGAAGGTTCCACCAAATGGAATAATGCCTTTATGAAGTGACATGCCATTCATGATGGAGGCCATACCATGTTCCCGAATACCATAGTAAATATAATTACCATTGTAGTTTGCAGAATTAATAACTTCCATTTTTGCGCCCTTTGTATTATTTGAGCCAGTTAAGTCTGCCGAGCCTCCTACTAATTCAGGTAGTGTTGATGATATTGTATTTATTACCATTTCAGACGCTTGTCGTGTAGCTACATCAAGAGGTTTTTTTATATATTTTTTCTTAAACTGATTAAAATTTTGACTTAACTTTAGTGGAAGCTTTCCATCAATTCTTCTTATGTATTGAGCTTTCTTATTCTTTGGAAGTTTCTCATAATTTAGTTTCCAAGTTTTATATTCATCAATTGATTTTTTACTGAGATTTTTCCATTCACCTAGAATATTTTTTGGAACTGTAAATGGTTTATGTGGCCAGTTTAATTTAGTTCTAGTAAGTTTTACTTCATTCTCTCCAAGTGGTGAACCATGCACTGATGACTTGCCTTGTTTATTTGGAGATCCAAAACCAATTTTAGTTTTACATGAGATCAAAGTAGGCTTCTTTGATCTTTGAGCCTTTTTAATCGATTGTATTATTTCTTTAGGTTTGTGACCATTAATTTTAATTGTATTCCAACCATAGGCCTTAAATCTTTCAGATGTATTTTCTGAGTTTGCGAGCTTTACGGGTCCATCTATTGAAATTCCATTGTCATCAAAAAAAACAATTAGTTTATTAAGTCTTAGATGGCCTGCAAAAGATGCAACTTCATGTGAAATTCCCTCCATCAAATCCCCATCGCTTGCAATAACATAGGTGAAATGATTAACAATTTTTTCTCCAAATTGGTTTCTCAAAATTTCCTCTGCTAATGCCATCCCAACTGCATTACCGATACCCTGTCCAAGTGGCCCTGTTGTTGTTTCGATACCTTTTGCATGCCCGTATTCTGGATGACCAGCACATTTACTACCCAGTTGTCGAAATTTCTTAATTTCCTGGATCGTCATATCTTTATGACCAGTTAGGTAGAGCAATGAATATAAAAGCATAGATCCATGACCAGCTGAAAGAACAAATCTATCTCTGTCGTGCCAATTTGGGGCGAGTGGATTGTACTTCAAAAATTTTGTATAGAGTATGGTTGCTACATCTGCCATTCCCATTGGTAAACCAGGATGCCCACTTTTAGCTTTTTCTACAGCGTCTACTGATAAAAACCTGATGGCATTAGCCAAATCCTCATGGCTGACAGATGACTGGTCTTTTTTATTAGACATTTTTTTGTTATAAAGATTTAAGATAATATAAGCAATTATCGTTAAAGAGTCTTAAATTTTAGCAATTTATTAACAAAAAATTTTTTTAAGATTGTTATATTAAAAGTTGACTGCGAACAAAAAAGACAGTTAAACTCGCTTAAAGTTTGAGGGTAATAAATGTCTGGTATTCAAGAGTCTAAAGATAAATTCGATAATGCAATTGACAAACTTAGTGAAGAAATAGACAGACTGTCAAAAAAAGCCCTCAGAGTAGTTGATTTAGAAAATCAAAATGCAAAATTACAGGAAAATAATAATCACTTAGAAAATGAGATTAAAATTCTTAAGTCTGACTTCATGGAACTTAAGAATATTGCCGGCAATATTTCGTCTCAGCTTGACGAAAATATTTACACTATCAAAGACATACTGGACTCCTAAAAATGCCTGAAATTATAGTCAATATAAACGATCAAGATTATGCTATTGTCTGTGATCCAGGTGAGGAAAATCACCTTAAACAGCTAAGTTCAAGAATAGATTTTAAAGTAAGAGAACTAACAAAAAGGTTCGGTAAAATTGGTGAGACTAGGCTGATGGTAATGGCGTCACTACTAATCGCAGATGAGATTCATGACCTAAATCAAAAATTGAAAATAAACTTAGAAAAAATAAACTCACTTGAAAACGATTTAAATACAAAAGAAAATGTCATTTTGGATCAGCAAAAAGATAATGAAAAACATCTTGAAGCCGGAAATGAAAAGTTATCAGACCTTTTGTCTCGTTTATCACTGGTTAATTAATTACCAACAAAGTTCGACTCTAAGCAATGACGAAAAGGGAAAGTCTTAGCGAAAAAAAAATATTAAGAAAATTTTTGACTAATCGAAGGTCAGAATTGAGTGTAATCTATGAGAGCAAAAATAACGCTCACATTCATCTACAACCATTGATACAGAATATAAAAAATGAAATTATTGGTACCTATATTAATTTCAGAAATGAATTAGATACAAAAAAACTTAATCAATATTTAATAAAACAAAATATTAATATCGCACTACCCATCATAGATTTTGAAAATCAAGAAATGAATTTTTTTAAATATGATGATAATACTGAATTAGTAAAAAATAAATACTGCATCCTTGAACCTAAATACCAAGAACAAATTATATTCCCAAAAAAAATATTAATTCCATTACTAGGATATTCACTCAATGGCCAAAGACTTGGTTACGGAGGAGGTTATTACGATAAGTATTTTGCAAAGCATGGTGAGCGAGTACAAAAAATTGGACTTGGATTTACATTTCAAGAAGTAAAAGATCTACCGACAGAAAAACATGATGTAAGACTGGATTGGATTTTGTCAGAGAAACATTTATATAAAGTTAGATGAAAATAATATTTTTAGGTGATGTCATGGGTAGATCAGGCAGGCATGCACTGAGGGATCATTTGCCAGGCCTTATTGATGAACACCAAATAGATTTTGTAATTGCCAATGGTGAAAATTCTGCAGGAGGGTTTGGTATAACCGAGCCAATTTGTAAAGAACTTTATAGCTACGGTGTGAATGTTATTACAACTGGAAATCACTTATGGGATCAGAAAGAGATAAGTAATTATATTGATAAGGACAATAAACTATTAAAACCATACAATTTTGCAGAAGGAACGCCAGGATTAGGTTTTAATACCTACATAGATAAAAACGGAAAAAAAATTGCAGTGATTAATATAATGGGAAATTTATTTATGCGTTCTTGCGATAATGCTTTTTTTAAAGTCGAAGAAGTTCTTAAAAATATAGATACTCAAGATTTATCCTTTATTTTTGTAGATTTTCATGCTGAAGCAACAAGCGAAAAAATGGCTATGGGACATCATCTCGATGGGAGAGTAACAGCAGTTGTAGGGACTCACACCCATGTTCCAACAGCTGATGCAGTGATTATGGAGCATGGAACTGCGTTTCAAACAGATGCGGGGATGTGTGGAGATTATGACTCAGTTATTGGTACAAAAAAAAATGAGTTTGTAAGAAAATTTGCAACTCAAGATACTGAAAGAAAACGTGTCCCTCCTGCAGATGGTGAGGGAACCTTGTGCGGCGTTATAATTGAGTCCAATAAAGAAAACTATTTAGCTCAAAGTATTATGCCAATTCGTATTGGTGGAAAAATTGGTATTTAGATGGCAGGTCACTCAAAATTTAAAAACATCATGTATCGTAAGGGTGCCCAAGATAAAAAAAGAGCAAGTTTATTTTCAAAGTTATCAAAAGAGATTACAGTGGCTGCCAAATTAGGCTCACCTGATCCTGAACAGAATGCTCGTCTAAGATCAGCTATTCAGCTTGCTAAATCTTCAAGTTTCCCAAAGGAAAATATAGACAGAGCTATAAAAAAATCTTTGGATAAAGACACAGTTAATTACGATCAAATGAGATATGAAGGTTTTGGTCCCAATGGAACATCAATTATTGTTGAAGCACTGACTGATAATCGCAATAGAACTGCGTCAAATGTGAGATCTACGTTTCAAAAATTTGGTGGTTCAATGGGTGAAAGTGGTTCAGTATCTCATGCTTTTAATCATTATGGATTTCTTCGTTATAATAAGAGCATTGCGATTGATGAAGAATTTTTCAATTATTCGATAGAGAATGGAGCGGAAGATTGTTTTTTAGATGAAGAAACTTATGAAGCTGTTTGCACACCTGAGCAGTTGTCAAATTTTTATAGTATTCTTGAAAAAAAATATGGAGAACCAGTTTCATCAGGTTTTCAATGGAAGCCAATTTCTTATATTAATATAGAAGGTGATAAACTTAAATCCCTCATTAATTTACTAAATGAACTAGATAATGATGAAGATGTTCAGCAAGTCTTTTCAAATTTTGAGGCAACAGATGAAGAATTAGCATTGTTTGCTTAATAAATTCACTTTCAAAAAAAAATATATGAATTAATCTTAGGTTATTAAGTAATTCTGATTCGCTTTATGCCAGGTAGTTCTCCAAAAAGAAAAGGTGACGGTTATGAAAGAGAGCTCGCAAAATATTTCAATAAAAAAATTTTTGATGGTGAAGATAAAGTCCAACGAATGCCACTGTCTGGTGGTGGTGCGGTAAAATCTTCAGGTGGTAGTGATTTAAAGAATACACCTCATATTTATGTGGAAGCTAAAAGAACTGAAAAATTTAAAATTCACGAGTCCATGAGACAAGTCATTGATAACATAGAAATATCAAAGTCCGAATCTATGCCAGTTGTAATTACCCGAAGAAACCGAGAAGCTACAGGTGATTCACTGTGCATATTGAAACTGGATGATTTTATTGAACTGTATCGAATATTAATTGATAGCAAAAAGGGATCTTAGGATTTGCCCTATTTAAGACAATATTTAACATTAGTTGAAGTTATATGGAAAATGAAGACCTGGTTAGTGTAAGTCAAGTAAATGACGAGTTTACTCTAATATCACTTTTTTTTAGAGCCGACATAGTAGTAAAACTAGTAATTTTAATTTTATTTGCTTCATCGATTTTATCGTGGACTATTATTATTCATAAAATACGATTATTCAGATTATTAAAAAGTATCAGTAAGCAATTTGAAGATGAATTCTGGTCAGGTCGTTCAATTAAAGAAATTACAAATAGCACTAAAGATTTACCTGACAGTCCAATTAAATACGTATTCTCCGAAGCTGTTGATGAGGTTGAAAAATCAAATAAAGAAACAACAAAAAAAATCGATAGTCTGATTGATCGCTTAAACCGAGTGATGGAAGCCGCTATTGACTATCAAAATGAAAAACTGTCTGAATATTTTAGCTATCTTGCAACAATTGGTGCTACCACGCCTTTTATTGGATTATTTGGAACAGTTTGGGGTATCATGAATTCCTTTCAGTCGATTGCAATATCTAGAAATACATCACTTGCAGTTGTTGCGCCAGGAATAGCTGAAGCATTATTTGCGACTGCACTAGGCTTGTTAGCCGCCATCCCTGCGGTTATAGCGTATAATATTTTCACCAGTCAAGTTAATGACGAAAACGCTCGGATGTATCGTTTTAAAGAACATTTTAACGTTATTTTTTCTAGAGGCTTAAATACAAAATAAAGAAAATTATTGATGGTAGCACGTAATATCAGATCAAAACCTTTCAGCGATATAAATGTGACACCGTTTGTTGACGTAATGTTAGTTTTGCTGATTATTTTTATGGTAACCGCACCATTATTGACAGTAGGAGTTCAGGTTGATTTACCTGAAACAAACGCTGATACTTTACAATCTGACAATGAGCCGCTTGAAGTAACAATAGACTCAAGTGGATTAATATTTATTCAAGAGACTGAAATTGGTCTTTCAGAGTTAATACCTAAAATGAAAGCAATTACTGAAAATAGGTTTGATACGAAAATTTATGTTAGGGGTGATGAGACAATCGATTACGGGCAAATTATGATGGTTTTAGGAGAATTATCTGGATCAGGATTTTCGAAAGTTGCTCTGATTACGAAGCCATTAAGCAAATAGTTAATGCGATTATTATATGAGAATTTCTGTTTTAGGGTCAATTTTACTTCACATTTTTATTCTTCTATTCACAATTTTATCATTGCCACTTTTTAATAATAATAATCTAGATATGCCACCTGTTATACAAATTGAATTAATTGAGATAGCAGAAAAAACTAATATTCCTGAGATCAGTAAAAAAATTGAAGATCAGGAAAAACTGTTTGAAGAAAAAAAAGAGGAAACAAAGATTAATCAGCCTATTCAAAAACCTAAAGAAGAAATATCAAATGAGAAGGTAAAAGATCCGAGTGAGTCAGAAAAAATTGAAAAAGCAAGAATAGAAGAAAAAATGTTACAAAATATGCCAGTGAGAAAGCCCGAGAACAAAAAAAAAGATAAATTTGATCCACTCAAATTAGCTGAATTAATTGATAAACAAAAAGATACTTTACAGAATAATCCTGAAGATATGGTGGAAAAAGATTATGAGGCCCTAGACTCAACTCCCAGTTTGGACAAACGATTAACACTCTCGGAGGAAGATGCAATTAGAGCTCAGTTCATGCAGTGCTGGAGCATTCCTCTTGGAATTCCATATGATGATACCATGGTTGTTAAAATTAAAATTTTTCTTAATACTGATGGCTCCCTGTTAAAACCACCAGAGGTTGTTCAGCATGAAAGAATGAATAAACCAAGTGAAAAATACTTTAGAACTCTCGCTGAAAGTGCTTTGAGAGCTGTCAGAAGATGTGACCCAATTAAAGTACCAGACCCTGAAAGATATAATAACTGGAAAAACCTACAGTTGAACTTTGATCCAAGGGAGATATTAAGAAGTTAGCTATGAAAAAAATTTTTATAATTTTATTTTTTATTCTTTTTTCATCAAAAGTATCACATGCAATTATTGAAATTGATATCACAGAGGGCAACAGAGAGCCATTACCAATTGCAATTACAGAATTTTTTCATGATGACAATGACGAATTATTGAAAAATGATATACCAAACCGAATTCGTAAGGTAATTGCTGACGACTTAGAAAGAAGTGGTTTATTTGAATCACTTGATCAGAAGGCATTTATCCAACGAAACAAAGCCATGCACATAAGTCCACGTTTTGCTGATTGGAGATTAATTAAAGCCCAGGGATTATTGACTGGAGATTTATCAATAGAAAATGAAAGATTAAGAGTAGAGTTTCGTTTATGGGACACCCTAGCTGAAAAAGAAATTGAGGGACTAGTTCTTATTACTACAATTAATAATTGGCGAAGAATAAGTCACATGATAGCTGACAAAATCTATGAGAGATTAACGGGTGAGGAAGGGTACTTTGATACAAGAATTGTATATGTTGCAGAAGAAGGTCCAAAGAACAAGAGAATTAAAAAGCTTGCTATTATGGATCAAGATGGCGCCAATCATAAATTCTTAACAAGTGGAAAAGAATTAGTTTTAACACCTAGATTTAATCCGGTGCGACAGGAAATAACATATTTGTCATACTTTAAAAATTTACCGCGTGTTTATCTTTTAAATATACAGAATGGGATACAGGAAGTTGTTGGTGATTTTCCTGGTATGACTTTCGCTCCTAGGTTTTCCCCTGATGGTAATAAAATCATAATGAGCTTAGCAAGAGATGGAAATTCTGACATCTATGTAATGGATATGATTTCAAGAGTAGTAGAGAGACTTACGGACAGTCAAGCAATTGACACATCACCAAGTTATTCTCCTGATGGCAAAAAAATAACTTTTAATTCTGATCGCGGAGGATCACAACAAATATATGTAATGGATAGCAATGGAAGAAATCAGAAGAGAATTTCTAAAGGAACAGGTAATTATGCAACACCAGTTTGGTCACCAAGAGGTGATTTAATAGCCTTTACAAAGAATTTTCAAGGACAGTACTTCATTGGTGTAATGAGAACTGATGGCACAGGTGAAAGACTTTTGACTGAAAATTGGTATCAAGAAGCACCATCCTGGTCTTCAAATGGAAGAGTTTTAATTTTTTATAGGGAAACAAAAGCTAACGATGCTGGAGATGGCCATTCTTCATCTATTTGGTCAATTGATTTAACTGGCTTCAATGAACGAAAACTGGAAACCCCTTTAGACGCTTCCGACCCTTCGTGGTCGAAATTAATACAATAGTTAAAACTGTACATAATTTTCTGAAAAAACTCCTAAAATTTAACATATTTACAATAAATTTGGTCTAGACTTGTTTCACTTAAATGAATAGAGTATCAGCGGGCTTACAAAAATATTACGGGAGTACTTAATAATGTCATTTAAATTTGAAAATTTCACTAAATATTTAGTGATTATGTTTACAGCTCTTTTTTTAGCTGCATGTGAAACCACGCCAAAAGATGATGCGTTGTCGTCAGCACCGTCAGCTGCAGTTGAAGTTGTTGATGGAGTATATGTTGGATCTGAAACAGTTGAAATGTTGGCTGTTGATGTGCCAGATAGAGTTTTCTTTGCTTATGATAGTTATTCATTAACTAATGCCGCTCAAGACACTCTCGCTAAGCAAGCCAAATGGCTTAAGGCAAATGGATCAGTCACAATAGCAATTGAGGGTCATGCCGATGAACGTGGAACAAGAGAATACAACTTAGCATTAGGCGATCGAAGAGCAAATGCAGCTAAGGATTACTTGATGACACAAGGAATTAGTTCAAGCAGAATTACCACGATCAGTTTTGGTAAAGAAAGACCAGTAAATAATGCTTCTAATAATAAGGCCTGGGCTCAAAATAGAAGATCGGTTACTGTAAGAACTAATTAATCAGTCTCTATCGCCTTTTTTTGGACAAAAAAGTAAGTTTAATCTAAACAGATTAAATTGATGTATAAATGTATTTACATATTTTTTGTAAGCTTAATTTTTTTTGCTAATTTTAACCTATATTCAATAGCAGAGGACTTAAATATTGAGAATCTAATTGAACGTCTCAATACAATTGAAAACCGTATAAAAGTTTTGGAAAAAGCAACGTTTAGTAAAACAACTCCAGATTTTAATAACAATGTCAGTCTTGATGACTACCAATCAATCATTACGAAACAATCAATTCAAATTTCAGAGTTACAGAATGAAATACAATTTTTAACTGCAAAAGTAGAAGAGATGATATTCACAATGCAATTAACGGTTAATAATTTTAATACATTCAGAGAAGATACAGAATTTAGATTCACAGATATTAATAATAAAACAGAAAATATTGAAAAAAATCAGAAAAGTGCCGAAAGTAATTTTTTATTTCCTGAGCAAGAAACACTTACAGCAACCAATCAGGCTGAATTACAACCCAAGTCTCTTGGCACTATTCAGGTGGTTCAGGATGAAAATCAAAATTCGCCATTTGAAATTAAAAAACCTGAAGATAATGCAGAACAAGAAATTATTGGAACAATAGCTCAAGATAACATTGTTATGTTAGAACAACAACAACCAGTATTAAACATTCTCCCGGAGGGAGATGAATTAGGGCAATATGAATATGCTATGAATTTATTAAAACAAGGCGATTACATTACTGCAGAACAAGCTTTTGTTGAGTTTATTTCTATTGGTGAAGACAGTGATTTACTAAGTAATTCAAATTTTTGGCTAGCTGAAACGTATTATGTCAGGGAAAATTATAAAGAAGCTGCAAAGAATTATTTAAATTTATATCAGGCATACCCAGAAACAGCAAAAGCCCCAAATGCCCTGCTAAAATTAGGTATTTCGTTAGTCAATATGGGAGAGTTAGAGCAAGGCTGTATAACTTTTACACAACTACGAGATGTATTTCCTAATGCCAAATCATCGATAATAGAAAGAGGTAATATGGAGATTGAAAAAAATAGCTGTGAAACTAATTAAGCCGGTTAATTATAGAAATATTAAAAACATCAATCCAGATGATTTCTATAAAAAAATGGAGAAACTAGGAATTGATAAAAGTTTTGTTGTGGCTACTTCAGGTGGGCCAGATAGCTTAGCGCTAATGTTCTTAGCTAAAGGATATGCGATAAAAAAAAAAATTAAACTTTTTATATTCTGCTTTAATCACGGATTAAGAAAAGAGTCTATAGATGAAGTAAATTGGCTAAAAAAAATTGCAAAAAAAGAAAACATTAACTTTGCTACAAAAACTCTTAAGAAAAAAATAGATGGCTCAGATATATTATCTCAAGCTAGAAAAGTGAGATATGAAGAAATTGTTAATTTTTGTAATACAAAAAAAATTAAATATTTATTAACGGCACATCATCTTGATGATGAAATTGAAAATTTTTTAATGAGGCTTATTAGAGGAAGTGGCCTAAGAGGCCTTTCATCGCTTAAAGAGAAATCTAGATTTAAAAATTCTAACATATTCATAATTAGACCTCTTTTATCTTATCCAAAGAAAATGCTGATAAAATATTTAGCAAAAATTAAACAAAATTATGTTTATGATATAACAAATAAAAATATTTTATTCGACCGCTCTCGAATTAGAAAATTATCAAATGAATTAATAAATGAGGGGTTAGATAAAAAAAGATTGAGTAGTGTATTTAATAATTTAAAAAGTGCTGAAAATGCTATTAATGTCACAGTAGACAAATTTCTTATTAAAAATATTATTAAAAAAAATAACAATAGTATTTCAATTAATCAAAGAAAATTCATGATACAACCAAAAGAAATTCAACATAGGGTTATTGTCAAATTATGCCGGCTAATTGGTATGAATGATAAAAAACCAAGATCAAGCTCTGTCAATCGCCTTATTAATAATTTTCAGGATAAAAAATTTACAAAATTGACACTTAACGGCTGTATATTTCAAGCTCAGAAAAATAATATCCAAATCTTAACTGAAAAAAGAAGCCGTGCTAAAAGTAAATTAGACCTAGCAAAGTTGTTTAATAATAAGGAATGGCCTGAATTAATTAGGCATTTTTAGCTTAATTATTGATTTTATTTGAGAATTAAATGATATTTAAACTTGCATGCTAAAAAATAGTTATTACTTATAAATATATAATAAAAAAATATGATGAATTTAAGAAATTTAGCACTTTGGGTTTTTATTGCACTTATTGTATTCGGGCTTTTTAACCTCTTTAGCAATACCAGTACTGAAAGAAATAATATTGATCTTTCATACTCTCAATTTCTTGATGAAGTTGAAAATGGATCTGTTAAAGATGTAGTTATCAGGGGCAATAATATAAATGGCTCATTTGACGATGGAAGAGCGTTTAAAACATATGCTGCAAATGATCCAACTTTAGTTGATAGATTAAATGAGCGTGGTGTAAATATTTCTGCTGCTCCACTTGATGATGGATATCCTTCATTACTTGGGGTTTTAATTTCTTGGTTTCCAATGCTTTTACTTATTGGTGTATGGATTTTCTTCATGAGACAAATGCAAGGTGGCCGAGGTGGTGCAATGGGTTTTGGTAGATCAAAAGCAAAACTATTAACTGAGAATAAAAATAAAGTTACATTTAATGATGTTGCTGGAATTGACGAGGCAAAAGAAGAGTTGGTTGAAATTGTTGAGTTTTTGAGAGATCCAAGAAAATTTCAAAAGTTAGGAGGTAGAATACCTAAGGGCGCTCTATTGATTGGACCTCCTGGAACAGGTAAAACTCTATTAGCGAGAGCAGTTGCAGGAGAAGCAGGGGTCCCGTTTTTCACGATATCGGGCTCTGATTTTGTTGAGATGTTTGTAGGTGTAGGCGCGTCAAGGGTTAGAGACATGTTTGAGCAAGGCAGAAGAAATGCCCCCTGTATTATTTTTATTGATGAGATTGATGCAGTCGGAAGAAGTAGAGGAGCTGGTTTAGGCGGAGGAAATGACGAGCGTGAACAGACGTTAAATCAAATACTTGTTGAAATGGATGGCTTCGATACACAAGAAGGTATCATCCTCGTCGCAGCAACTAATAGACCGGACGTACTAGATCCCGCATTACTTAGACCAGGACGTTTTGATAGACAGGTTGTTGTGCCTAATCCAGATATACTGGGTAGAGAAGCAATACTTAAGGTGCACATCAAAAAAATATCTGTAGCCCCAGATGTTGATATTAGAACAATTGCAAGAGGAACTCCTGGATTTTCTGGTGCAGATCTAGCTAACATTGTTAATGAGTCAGCATTACTTGCTGCTAGAAAAAATAAAAAGATTGTCACAATGATAGATTTTGAGGAAGCTAAAGACAAGGTTATGATGGGATCTGAGAGAAGATCTCTTGTTATGAGTCAAGAGGAAAAAGAGCTAACCGCCTATCATGAGGGTGGTCACGCAATTGTGGCTCTTAATCAATCTGCTTCTGACCCAATTCATAAAGCTACAGTCATTCCTCGTGGAAGAGCACTTGGCATGGTAATGCGCTTACCTGAGAGAGACCAACTTTCTCTACCAAGAGAAAAAATGTTAGCAGATATTACAGTTGCAATGGGTGGAAGAGTAGCTGAAGAAATTATTTTTGGAGACAAAAAAGTTACATCTGGTGCCTCATCTGATATTGAAATGGCAACTAAAATGGCTCGTAATATGGTTACAAAGTTTGGCATGAGTGAAAAACTTGGGCCGCTTCAATACGGTGAAAACGAAGAAGAAGTATTTCTAGGAAGATCCGTTCAAAAACATCAAAATGTTTCAGAAGAAACAGCTAAATTAATCGACTCTGAAATCAGAAAGATTGTTGATAGTTGTTATGATCTCGCAAAGAAAATATTAAACGATAAAATAAATGACCTTCATACTTTAGCAAAAGGTCTTATAGAATACGAAACGCTTAATGGTGACGAGATTAATGCTTTGTTAAAAGATGGCAAAATAGACCGTTCAAATCCTGAAGAGGAAATAAGTAATGCAGGCCCATCGGTTCCAAAAAGTGGAAAATCGTCTTCTGCAACGCCAAGTTTTAAGCCTAAACCACAAGCAACATAAACATACCATTTGATGTTAATGCAACGTAATTCGCATAGATATTACGTACGCCCAATCTTCAGCAAAATAAAAAAGAAAAACACACTTTTCCTTGGATCCTCAAAATTATTTTTCAATGAAGTTGAACTCATTCACAGAAGTAAAGACAAAATTCATAGAAAATTTTTGATGCTCGAAGAGGTCGAAAATCAGCCAACGCACATTAAAAAAATTATAAATGAACAAATTAAAAATATAACGAGCAAAAGACAAAAAATTGGGAAGTTACGTCTAGATAGACCGGTCGTAATGGGCATACTCAACATTACTCCAGACAGTTTTTTCGATGGGGGAAAATATTTATCAATATCCAAGGCAATTGATCAAACTAAAATACTTATTAAAGAAGGAGCTGATATTATTGATCTTGGAGGTGAGTCTACTCGACCAGGGTCAAAGAAGATAAGTATTAGAGAAGAAATCAAAAGAGTTGTACCAGTCATTTCACAAATAAGAAAACTACAAAAGAAAGTTTTTTTATCAATCGATACCAGAAAATCAGCGGTCATGAAAGAAGCACTAAAGTACAAAATAAATCTCGTAAATGATGTTTCAGGACTTAGATTCGATAAACAATCCATCAAATTTTTAAGTACAAATAAAGTTCCGTTTATATTAATGCATTCCATTTCGACTCCTGAAAAGATGCAAAATGAAATAAACTATTCTGATGTTGTTTTGGACGTATATGACTTTTTCCAAAAACAAATTCAATTATGCGAGAAATTCAATATTTCCAAAAATCGTATTATAATTGATCCCGGTATTGGCTTTGGTAAAACTTTGCAACAAAATTTGAAACTAATTAAAAATATTAGTTTATTCCATTCTCTGGGGCTTCCAGTTTTATTAGGTAGTTCGAGGAAAAGTTTCATTGGTAAGATTGAAAAAAATGAATTATATCAAGATCGATTGGGAGGATCAATTGCTACAGTTCTCTACGCATTAGCAGAGGGGGTGCAAATCTTTCGGGTGCATGATGTGTACGCAACTAAACAAGCAATTAAAATATTTTCTAGCATAAAATGAAAAATTATTTTGGAACAGACGGAGTAAGAGCAAATTCAAATAGTAAAAAGCTAAATGGTATCACTCTTATGAAGCTAGGAATGGCGCTAGGTAAACATTTTACTGTTGGTGGACATCGACACAAAGTTGTTATAGGCAAAGATACTCGTCTCTCAGGTTATATGATTGAACAGGCACTCACTTCAGGCTTATTATCAATGGGTATGGATGTTTTTCTTTTTGGTCCCATTCCAACACCAGCAGTAGCAATATTAACAAAATCAATGAGAGCAGATCTAGGTATTATGATAACCGCATCTCATAACCAATATAAAGATAATGGAATAAAAATATTTGATAAAGATGGCAATAAACTCTCAGATGAAACAGAAATTCAGATTGAAAATCTTATGGATACCGATTTACAAAAATTACTTGTAAATCCTGCTGACATTGGAAGAGCAAAAAGACTTGAAGATGCCAATGGTCGATACATCGAGTATTTAAAATCAACTTTCCCAAAATCTCAGAGATTAGACGGACTTAAAATTGTAATAGATTGCGCTAATGGAGCTTCATATATATCTGCGCCTCTTATTTTATGGGAGCTTGGAGCTGAAGTTATACCAATAGCCAACGAACCTAATGGTACTAATATAAATCAAGAATGTGGATCAACTAATACCGGATTACTCGCTAAAAAAGTATTAGAAGAAAAAGCTGATATTGGAATTGCTTTAGATGGAGATGGGGATCGACTCGCAATTATCGATGAAAATGGCAATTTAGTAAACGGTGATCAAATTATTGCTATGTTGGCGATAGAAATGTCAAAAAATAAAAATCTAAAAAGTAATAAAGTAGTCAGTACTTCAATGGCGAATATGGGCTTAGAAAGTTATTTGAATAATTATGATATTCAATTAATTAGAACAAAAGTAGGTGATCGTTACGTTAAAGAGAAAATGATTTCTGAAAATTTAAATTTAGGGGGAGAACAATCAGGCCATATTATAATGCGAGACTTCTCATCAGCAGGAGATGGTATTGTTGTTGCTCTTCAAGTCCTATCAATTCTTATTAGAGTACAAAAAAAAGCGAGTGAATGCTTCAAACTATTTAATCCTCATCCTCAAAATTTAATAAATTTTCCTGTAGAAAATAAAAATATTTTGAATCACGAAGATACAAAGGTATTTATTAAATCTTGTGAGGAAAAAGTTTCAAAAGATGGAAGAATCATTGTTAGAATGTCAGGTACTGAACCACTTTTAAGGATAATGATCGAGAGTAGAAGTCAACAAACTATTGATGAGCTAACCGAAAGTGTAACAAGGTATTTTTCATAATATAAAGGTGTGAAATGGCAGGAGTAGTAATTGTAGGATCCCAGTGGGGTGACGAAGGTAAGGGGAAGATTGTTGATTGGTTATCGAGTCAGGCTGATATCGTTATACGATTTCAGGGAGGGCATAACGCAGGTCATACTCTTGTAATTAATAATGAGACTTATAAATTAAATATTCTTCCGTCAGGTATTTTGAGAGAAGGTAAAATCTCTATTATTGGAAATGGAGTTGTATTGGATCTAGCGGCTTTTCGAAGAGAGGTAGCAGGGCTTAAGGAAAGAGGAGTGAAAATTTCTCCTTCTAATTTATTTATATCCGACAGAGTTACCATTATTTTACCTCTCCATCAATCTCTTGATGAATTAAGAGAAAATAATAATTTAATCAAAATCGGTACGACAAAACGTGGAATAGGACCAGCCTACGAGGATAAAGTTGGAAGAAGAGCTATTAGATTATGCGATCTATTTGATAAAAATAAATTGAACAAAAAAATTGAGATACTACTAAATCATCATAATGCAATTATGCGAGGATTTGGATATAAAGAATATAACTTAGAAGATGTAGTTGATGAAATATATAAACTAGGTGAATTTGCAAAGCCTTTTTCTAAAACTATCAATGATATTACTAATGTAATAAATAGTGGCAAAGAAAAAGTTTTGTTTGAAGGGGCACAAGGGTTTTTATTAGACATCGATCATGGAACATATCCTTTTGTAACTTCATCAAATGTTCATGCAAGCTACGCATCAATTGGAAGCGGTTTAAGTCCAAAAGTAATCAATCACGTTTTGGCAATAACGAAAGCATATACAACAAGAGTTGGAAATGGGCCATTCCCTACTGAACAAGATAATGAAATTGGAAATAAACTTGGAGAGGTAGGTCATGAATTTGGGACAGTAACAAATAGAAAAAGGAGGTGTGGTTGGTTTGATGCTATTTTAGTTCGTCAAGCTTTAACGCAATCTGGTGCAACTGGAATCGCTCTTACGAAAATTGACGTTTTAGATCACTTTGAAGAAATAAAGATGTGTGTAGGTTATAATCTGCATGGAAGAAAAATTGATTTTTATCCAAGTTCTGAGTTTGAGCAAGAGGCTATAGAGCCTATTTATGAGACTTTTCCAGGTTGGATGAGTAATACAACTGGAATAAAGAGTTTTGACGAACTACCTGAAAATGCAAAAAAATATATAGGGCGGATTAGTGAACTTACTCAAACTAATATAGATCTTATTTCTACAAGTCCAAAACGTGAGGATACCATACTTATTAATAAGCTATTCAATTAGGCCTGTATCAATCTCGTATCTCTTGCAAGGTTCATCATTTCAGACTGAAGTTTTTGAAATGCTCTTTCCTCAATCTGCCTGATGCGCTCTCTACTTATATTATACTCCTGACTTAATTCTTCTAATGTTTTAGGAGTTTCAGATAATTTTCTATCATGAATTATGTTTTTCTCTCTATCATTTAATACATTGATCGCTTTATTTAAAAGGATTTTTCTTTTTGAAACTTCATCCTTTTCAGCAATCTTTACTTCATGATCTGCGTCTTCGTCAACAAGCCATTCTTGCCATTCTTCTTCACCGTCTGCACTCACAATTGCATTTAGAGAAAAATCATTGCCAGAGATTCGCCCTTCCATATCACTTACTTCTTTTTCAGATACATTTAATTGGTCAGCTATCTCTTTTACTTGATGAGGTTTCAGTGAACCCTCACTGTAATCGCTAAGCCTATTTTTCAGTTTTTTTAAATTAAAGAATAGTTTTTTTTGTGCTGCTGT
Source organism: uncultured Pelagibacteraceae bacterium (assembly GCA_902525595.1). Lineage (GTDB taxonomy): Bacteria > Pseudomonadota > Alphaproteobacteria > Pelagibacterales > AG-422-B15 > CACNXQ01. The sequence goes on from CABZHO010000008.1 coordinate 24,811, forward strand.
AGTGCCAATTTTTACTAAACTCCACGATTTTAAAACATATTCTTGAATAGCTGCTCTAATCCACCACATCGCATAAGTTGCCAACCTAAAACCTTTATCTGGATCGTATTTTTTAACAGCTTGCATCAAACCAATATTTCCCTCAGAGATAAGTTCCGTAATTGGAAGACCATAACCCCTATAACCCATCGCTATTCGTGCAACAAGTCGAAGATGACTAGTAACTAATGTGTGAGCTGCACTTGTATCTCCTTCATCTCTCCATTTCTTGGCAAGACTGATTTCTTGCTTTTCTGAAAGCATAGGAAATTTTTTAATTTGCTGAAGATAGTGGGTAAGACTTCCTTCATTCGATAAAGCAGGCAAATTGTAATTTTCACTCATGTTTAAGATATGGTTATATTTTCCTAAAAATCAATGATCAGCTTTTAATTGAATTTATTAAATTGCTCAAGTAATCAGGCATAACTGATTGAAAATGAACAATTTTTTCTTTTTTAGGATGAATAAACCCTAAGGACTGTGCGTGAAGAGCTTGGCCAGGTAAATTTTTTACAGCTAACAACGTATTATCTGAGAGTAACTTTAACTTACCCTGAGGTGATCGGCCATAAGTCTTATCACCAATTAATGGATTTCCCTTCTCTGATAAGTGAACTCTTATTTGATGAGTTCTTCCAGTTTCTAATCGACATTCCAATACAGTAGCTAAATTTACATTTTTTTTACTCTTAAGAATCTCCAATGTTTTATAATGAGTAACAGCTGTTTTGCCTTTACTCATAGAACTCATCATTTTTGTTCTATTTTTATTACTCCTAGTTAATAATGTTTTAATTTTCCCATTTGGTGGCGATAAAACATTCCAACAAATAGCAATATAAACTCTGTCAATGTTATGGGCAGCAAATTGATCAGATAAATGTTTATGAGTAAAATCATTTTTGGCAACCACAACTAGCCCACTTGTATCTTTATCAATTCGATGCACAATCCCAGGTCTTTGAGAATCTCCTACAAACTTCAAATCCGCACCACAGTGCTCTATTAGTGCGTTTACAATTGTACCTGTTTTATTTCCAGCACCTGGGTGCATCACAATTCCTGTTGGCTTATTGATTACAATTAGATCTTTATCCTCATATACAATATTCAATTTAATATTTTCACCAGCGATATTTAATTTCTCACTTATCTTTGCTTTTAATGTAATTATATCGCCGAGAGTAATTTTATAATCAGGATCAACAATCTTGTTATTCACTTTAACATTTGAGGATTTGATTAACTGTATTATTTTTGATCTACTGAATTGTTGTAGATTAGCACTGATGTATTTATCTAGCCTTTGACCTTCATTTTTCTTCTGGTTGACTTTAACTTGATAGAACATTATGACTAAGCAATGTATCAAAAAATAATGCTTTTCGTTGTAATATTTTTAGGAATTCTCATTCTTATTGGTACCACAATTGTAATTACTACTATAATTGAAAGATCATACAAGGTAGATTTTTTTAAATCCTCGAGCAGTGCAATAGATAATACAAACTCTATAAAAAAATGTGATCTTTTAGAGGAAAAAACAAGAGTTATCTCTTTAAGTGAGGATAAACTAGCAGTTATTTGTGATGATCGTATCGAAATTATCAACTTATCTAATGATCAAATTGAAAAAGTCGTTAATTACTGAGTTGCTCTATAAAAATCAATTTCTTCAGCAGCTTTAAGTTCTTTTCTGAGTATTAAATCTGAAGCTTTTTCTGCTATCATAACAGTTGTTGCATTTAAATTGCCTGTAATAATGTTTGGCATAATAGAGGCATCAACTACTCTTAAATTATCAATTCCATAAACTTTTAATTCTTCATCCACTACTGATAATTCATCTTTTCCCATTTTGCATGTGCAGGATGGATGATAAGCTGTATCACCTTTACTTTTAATAAATTCATTTAAATCACTATCAGATTTTGAACTAAGGCCCGGATTTATTTCTCCGCCCCTATATTCATCAAATGCTTTTTGATGAAAAATATCTCTAGCAATTTTTATGCCATCTCTCATTTCTTTTAAGTCATGCTCAGTTTGCATATAATTGAATTTTATCATAGGGGGGGCTAATGGATTTTTTGATTTTAATTTAATATGACCTCTACTTGTAGGCCTCATGGGTCCAACATGAGCTTGAAATGAATGTGCATTAGGAGACTTTCTTCCATGGTCTAGAACTAGTGATGGAAAAAAATGGTATTGAACATTTGGATAGTCAACCATTTCGTTACTTCGAATAAAACCACCAGTTTCTAAATTTGAATAAGCTGCTACACCTGATTTGTTAACAAACCATTCCAATCCAATCATCGCCATTTTGAGAGGATTATAGGAAGTATATAAAGTTACTGGCTTTGTACATTCATACTGTAAATAAGTTTCTAAATGATCTTGTAGATTTTCGCCTACTCCTTTTGAATTATAATGAACAGGAATATCTAATTCTTTAAGATGATCTGCGGAACCAACTCCTGAAAGCATCAAAAGCTGTGGAGAGTTTATTGCTCCAGCTGATAATATGACTTCATTTTCTGCATAAACTTCTTCTTTTCTCTTTCCTTGACTATATTCAACACCAACAGCTTTATTATTTTCGATCATGATTTTATGCACAACTGTTTTAGTGATCACTTTTAGATTTTTTCTTTTAATAATTGGATGGAGATAAGTGACACTTGTGCTTTGTCTCTTTCCTCCAAAAATGGTTGTATCCATCAAGCCAAAACCTTCTTGCTTATAACCATTCATATCATTATTAATTTCGTATCCAGCCTGCTCAGCAGCTTCAAGATAAACCTTGCTGAGAACGTTGCCCTCCGAAGATCTTGATAACTTTAGCGGTCCATTATCACTCCTATATTTTGAGTCTAAACCTGAAATAGACTCTGATTTCTTAAAGTAAGGAAGCACATTGTTATAATTCCAAGATTTCAAATCTTTTTGAGCCCAATTTTCAAAATCCATAGCATTTCCTCTTACATGAACCATTCCATTATGTGAGGAGCTTCCTCCAAGCATTTTACCTCTTGGACAAAACATACGTCGATTGTTCATGTATGGCTCTGGATCCGTTTCGTAGAGATAATTGTATTTTGGATCATGCATTGTATACAATAATGCTGCAGGCATAGAAGTTTTCCATGTTTTATCCGATGGACCAGCTTCTATTAACAGAACATTTATATCTGGGTTTACTGAAAGTCTGTTAGCAAGTACACATCCTGCACTACCAGCACCAATGATAATGTAATTAAAGGAACTAACTTGCATAAGTAATTTTACCAAAGATTATAATTATAGTACAACATAAGATAATGTTAAAAAAATTAAACCCAAATTATGCAATAGTTCTCTCTACTTTGTTGTGGGGTACTTGGTGGTATCCATTACGATTACTAAATGAGTATGCAAATAATAATGCTGTACCATTGACACTTAGTTTCATTGTCGCAGGTATATTTTTACTATTCTTTTCGTATAAAAATATTCATATTCTTAGTAATCGAAATTTGATACTCACAATAATTGCTGCAACTGCAGGAGCTGCTGCTATGTGTCTTTATAACGAAGGTCTACTCAGAGGAAATGTTGCACGTGTATTAATTTTTTTTTATTTAACCGCAGTCTGGAGTACGCTGATTGAAATTATTTTTCTGAGAGCTTCATTAAATATTTACCGGTTTTTTTCAATTTCTTCTGGTTTTATTGGCCTATTTATAATCACAGGACTTGATCAAGGAAACTTTATGCCAAGCTCACTAGCAGATTTATTTGGTATTGTGTCAGGTTTGCTTTGGTCAATATGTGCAACGTTAATCAGAATAAATGAAGAACTTGATGTGAATTTTGGAACTTCAGTTTTTATTTTAATGGGTGGACTTTTTGTAGTCCTAGCAACATTTTTGCCAGATGGACAAATACTGTCTGGCTTTAATTTTGATGTTTTAAAAAATACTTTACTTATAGTCCTTATTTTCTCATTTATTTGGCTACTGCCAGGATATTGGCTTATTACTTATGGTCAAGATCAAGTTGATCCTGGAAGAGCGGGTATACTATTAATGTTTGAAGTTGTAATTGGTGTTATCTCTGCATATCTTCTTGCTAACGAAATAATTAGTTTTAGAGAATTTATAGGCGCGATTTTTGTAATGAGTGCGCCATTAATTGAAATTTACTCCAGTAAACCTGCTCAGACATAGACAATACGCTTAAAAATTTATTATTTTTTTTGCTAGAACCATTCATATATATATGTTTCAATAATCATGAATTATAAAATTTGGGAGAATAATTAATGAAATATTTAAATAAAATTCTTATTTCAGCTGTTTTTGTATTTAGTTTTGGGTCATTTACGACTTCGGCTAATGCGTGTGGTACTATCACAGTTGCTGAAATGAACTGGGCATCTGCTGAAATGTTTGCTCATGTAGACAAAATGATACTTGAAAATGGCTATGGTTGTGATGTGGAGCTTGTTCCAGGTGATACTATGCCAACAGCTACGTCGATGATGGAAAAAGGGGAGCCAGATGTTGCGCCTGAATTATGGATTAATGCTGTCAGAGTTGCACTTGATGCTGCGACTAGTGAAGGAAGATTGCATTACGCAGCTGAAGTTCTATCCGATACTGGAGAAGAAGGCTGGTGGATACCTCAATATATGGCTGATGCTAATCCTGATATTCAAACCGTATATGATGTGCTAGATCGACCTGATTTATTTCCTCATCCAGAAGGTGGCAATGGTGCAATTTATACTTGTCCATCAGGCTGGAACTGTCAGATAAGTACCGGTAATTTGTTTAATGCATACGGAATGGAAGCTAAAGGATTCAGACTTGTAGATCCAGGTTCTGGTGGTGCACTAGCTGGTGCAATAGCTGCAGCATATAACAAAGGTGAAGGTTGGCTTGGATACTATTGGGCCCCAACGGCGGTTCTTGGTAAATACCCAATGAAAAAACTTAGCTTCGGCGTTCCTCACAGTAAAGAAGAATGGGATACTTGTACATCTCAAGCGGAATGTGCAAACCCTCAGCCAAACGCGTGGGTTGTATCTGAGGTTTATACAGTTGTTACTGACAACTTTAAAAATGAATCCGCTACAGGTATGGAATATATCTCCAAAAGAGCACTTCCAAATTCAACTGTAAATTCTTTACTTGCTTGGAAAGATGATAATCAAGCAACTGGTGAAGATACTGCAATTTACTTCTTAGAAAATTACACTGAATGGCATAACTGGGTTGACAGTGATGCACGTTCAAAAGTAGAAGCAGCGTTATAAAAAAAATAATATTGCGGGCTAATTATTAGCCCGCATTATATTCAATGAATTTATCAGAATTATTAATTACTTTTCCTGAAATGAGTAAGGAAAGTCTTCGGATGTTTAGGAAATCCGTAGATGGAGCTTATAGGAATTTCTCGAGGGAATACGGTGATGCAATTGAGGCGGTATTTGATCCCGTGCTATATTTTTTAGTATGGTTTGAAAAACTACTACAAAGCTCACCTTGGCCAATAGTAATTCTAGTTATTCTTATTTTAGTTTATTTAGGCAGTCGAAGTATTTATTTAACAATTGGATCATTATTCGCTTTACTCCTCATTGGTTACTTTGGAATGTGGGAAGATACAATGTCCACAGTTAGTATTATCGGAGTATGCACATTTATGTCAATCGGTCTAGGAATACCAATAGGCATTGCGATGTCAAACTCGGACCGAGCTAGAGCGACAATAACACCCATACTTGACGTGATGCAAACCATGCCTTCATTTGTTTATTTGATACCGGTTGTTATGCTTTTGGGAATAGGAAAAATCCCAGGTTTACTTGCAGTAATTATTTATGCTATTCCTCCCATTATAAGATTAACTGATCTAGGAATTCGAGAAGTTGATAAAGAAGTCCTCGAAGCAGCCGATGCATTTGGAGCTAATAAAAGACAAAAATTGTTTAGAGTTCAATTGCCACTGGCACTACCAACTATTTTTGCAGGCATAAACCAGACAATAATGATGGCATTAGCAATGGTTGTTATAGCTTCAATGATTGGCGTAAAAGGACTTGGCCAGCCAGTATTGAAGGCAATTACTAATCAATATTTTACCATGGGTTTACTAAATGGACTTGCAATTGTTGCGTTAGCAATAATATTTGATCGTGTTTCCCAATCATTTGGAAAGCGGTTACAACAACATAGGTCTGGCTCACGTGATTAGTACAAAGATTAAAATATCAAACCTTTATAAAATCTTTGGTAGCAATTCAAAAAAATACATTCCTGAAGTTCGTGATGGCATGTCTAAAGATGAATTACTTTCAAAATACAATCATGTATTAGGGCTAGATAACATTAATTTGAAAGTTGAAGATCAATCTATTCAGGTTGTCATGGGTTTGTCAGGATCAGGTAAGTCTACACTAATTAGACATATAAATAGACTAATTGAACCAACAGAGGGAAGTGTCTTAGTCGATGATCAAGATATAACAAAACTAAATAAATCAGAATTACTTGAATTCAGAAGAAACAGGACTGGAATGGTCTTCCAGAGGTTCGCTCTTTTTCCTCATCAGAATATTATTGATAATGTTAAATTTGGACTCAGTATAAAAAATATAGAAAAAGCAGAGTCAAATGATAAAGCAATGTTCTGGATTGATAAAGTAGGCTTAAATGGTTTTGAATATAAGTTTCCAAATCAGTTATCAGGGGGCATGCAACAAAGAGTTGGATTGGCAAGGGCACTTGCAACCGATCCGGATATTCTTTTAATGGATGAGGCTTTTAGTGCTCTTGATCCACTAATAAGAACAGATATGCAGGATCAATTATTAGAGTTACAAAAAAATCTAAAAAAAACAATTATGTTTATAACACATGATCTCGATGAGGCCTTGAAATTAGGTGATCGTATTTCGATACTAAACGGTGGAAAACTGGTTCAAGATGGTAGCGCTGAAGATATACTACTGAACCCAGCTGATGACTATGTCAAAAATTTTGTCAAAGACGTCAATCGAGCTAAGGTTTTAAAAATAAAATCGATAATGAATATTTCTGGAGTACAAAACAACTCTGACTCTTTTGTCAAAGTAGATGATAATATAGAGAGTTGCTTACCTAAAATCCTTGAAAGCGAAAATGATTTAAATGTCTTTGATGATAATAATAAATTTGTGGGTTTGATCTCGAGAAATAATGTTGCAAATATTTTAAAAAATTAAGGATTTAAATTATTTAAATAATTTAGTCTTCCAATTATTTCGTCTCTATCAATATAATATCCTTGAAGGTGTCTTTCGCCGGAATTAGCATCGTATTCTTTTCTGCCATGAAGTACTCTTCTATTATTAAAGCTAAATATATCCCCGGCTTTAAGTCTAAAATTTATTTCAAACATTGGGTCGTGAAGTAAGGCAATGAGTTTTCGATAAGCTTCATAAAACTTATCCATTTGGTCTGGGTCACAGTCCATAACCCCCATATAAGCAACACTAAATCGAATATCATTAAAATCATTATTATGATCTAGAGAAAATAAAGGTTTATGCATTACCCTTATTGCATTTGAAGTGTAATCTCTATTCACAAATTTAACTGGTGTTTCTAAGAGAGTTTCAAAATATTGTGTGTATTTTTCTTTCATATAATTAGCAACTTTAAATCCATCAACTGCTACAGACTCACCTCCAGATGCATTGTTAATCAAGCAATGTAGGAATTGATAACCCGGCGCTATTTCATAGTATGGAAGATCTAAATGATTTCTTAACGCGGCAGCTGTATAAGCTGAATTATTTGGATTAGGAATATCAATAACTTCAAAAGGTGTTTTAAAAAATGTTTCTCTATGATGACTAATATTAGCAATTATATCAAATCCTGACTCCTTTTCTGTGGGTGCGTTTTTTACAATAGAAATACCTTTGTAATGTAGTTGCTCAAGCCACTTTTTTATTCCTTCATCTCCACTAATAATTTCTTCATATTCAATTTGGATATCATCAAATTTAGATTCAATGCTATGATCCCACAGAAAATATGGTGAACTATATTTTTTTTTACTTTTAAGTGTATAGCAATTATGTCTTAGCCAATCGACATCATAGTAACTTGTATGTTCACCTTCGCTCCACTCAATTTCAAGCTGACCTTTATCATTTACCTTATAAGACTTTGGATGAATATTATCTGTAACTGTCAGTAGGTTGAAAGTTCGTTCTCTTGCAGTGGGATGTACTTCTGATGGGCAATTATCTCTTAGCCATAAAAAATTAAACTTACTTTGTTTGCCGTCACTCCAATCAACTAGGACTGATTTACCATTCTTCTTTAGTGATGATATAAATAAATTATCATTCATATTTTATTTAAAATTATTATATCTTTTATTCCAATTTGGAAATTTACTATTTCGATTCTTATGTAAAGTTTTCATAATTTCAATCAAAAACAAATCTCTTTGTTCTTCCAATTCTTTGATGTTTACTTTTCCAGCTTGTTTCTTCGTTCCTGAAACCATTGCCTTTTTCAGCCTGCTTGTTAATTTAGGCGCTCTCAATTTAGTCCATGGCAGCTTAAGAGCAGGACCAAATTGCTCAAGCATATGTTTCATACCAGTTTCTCCGCCCGCTAAATGAAATGTTAAACAAACTCCCATAAAAGCCCACCTTAATCCTGGGCCATAGACTATTGCATCATCAACCTCATCAGTTGATGCTACACCGTCGTTTATTAAATGTAACGCCTCACGCCATAGTGCTTCTTGCAGCCTATCTGAAATGTATCCCTCTATTTCTTTTTGAACTATAAGTGGTCGCATTCCAATATTTTCATATAATTGTCTTAGTTTTTTGACACTTTTACGACTTGTTTTTTCACCCGCCACAATCTCAACTAATGGCAAAAGGTATACTGGATTAAATGGATGTCCGATTAAAACTCGTTCAGGAAATTTACATGTAGATTGAATTTTAGATGGTAAAAGCCCTGATGAACTTGAAGCAATTAAAATATTCTTATCAACTAAATTATCAATTTGTTTAAGAATATTTTTTTTTATTTTTTCATTTTCAGGTGCATTTTCTTGAACAAAACTTGTCTTACGTAATGCGTCAGGTAATTTTGAAAAGACTTTAAGGTTTTTTAGTGAGGCATTTTTATGCAAACCAATTTTAT
>CABZHO010000009.1 GCA_902525595.1 uncultured Pelagibacteraceae bacterium
ATGAAATAAGAGGTGGCATCACTGATACACTTAATGGAATAAGTACGTAATAAATTTTATCTGCAAAAGATGTAATTAATCCCCACTGAATTCCTGCAAGAAAAGATGAAATTACTGCAGCGTAAGCAATATAAATAAAGATTAATAAACTGTAAACTTTACTATCTGGGGGAGAAATTACACATAAAAGGATTATTGCGATAAATGGAATTAAACCTAGCGAACCTAATATATAAGATTGTTGTTGACCCATTATTAATCTGTGAATAAGCCTAAGAATTTAAGAAACTCAAGTCTTCCTCCCTCAATTTGAATTGTTCCATTAGTTAAGGCAAGAGTAATAGAGGCTACATTTTTTAAACCCGCAAATACTTCTTTAATAGTCTGTTGATCTGTCACAACTACTACTTCAGAGTTTGAAGAAGGAGCATTATTTAATTCAGCCACACCTTTTCGAATGTGAACAGAGTAAATTTCATCAGTATCACTGAACCTAAATTCGTATACTTTGTTAATATCGGCTGACTTTTCAGGATTAAGATTGACAGGGAGTGATCTAAATATTGCCTTTAGAGGCGTTGCTTGAAGTTGTGCTGAAGTAATTGTATTACTTGTGTCTTGTACATCAATTTCATTTCTAAGTTCACCGGCAACTGTTTTATAAAAATAGTAATCATTGGAAGCTGTTTGCACCAAAGCTAGTTTGTCTGATGCATCCGCTTTTAAATTTTTTGCATCTTTATCCTCAGGATCAATTGCTAAAATCATATCTGCCAATTCAAGTGCCCATTGATATTCTCTATTTGAAATTGCTAATTTAACTTCATCAAGAAGCTTAACTTGCTTCGAAGCTAGATTTGAAATTTTGATAGCTCTTTCTTCAGGGGATAAAGGGTGTAAATCAGTAATGTTTCCTGAAAACCATCCTAAATAGCCGCTGAATGTAGATCTGATATATGAGCTTAATGAACCATAGAATGGTTTAAGATAAGGAGAGTTTGCAAGATGCTCGGGCAATTTGACTTTTTGCACAATCTCATCGGGAGTTAAGCCCTTGTTAATATTTCTGATTGTTTGATCATGTAAAAATTGAATACCATCCCTATAATCTGTTAATGCTTTTTTAACATTTTCATTTCCAGAAATGGGACGACTGTGACTTGGAACTAAGTACATAGCATCCAGGGTTCTAATTTTATCCAAGCTCCTGACCCATTCCATTGGGTTTCTAAATTTAGTACCTCTAATTGCGTATAAATTTGCAAATGATCTGTAGAAATTATCACCAACCATTACAGCTTCCTTCTCAGGAATATAGACGTATAGATGATCATCTGTTTCACCTGGAACATGAACCAATTCAAATGTTAAGTTGTCAATTTCTAATGTTAGTTTTTCATCAAATAAAATACTGGGTCTTACAATACCTAAAGTGGTGGAACTATTAATTTCTAAAAAACCTCCAATCCCTTGATGGATGATTTCTTTTTCTGGAAGCGGTATACCAAATTGTCGAGCTGATCGCTCAAAAATTATTGGTCTTATAGTTGTGGCAATGTTGTCTAAATTATAAATTATATTTTCCTGAGCATAAATTTCAGGTTTGGATTCATTATAAAAAACAGTTGCTCCCCCTAAATGATCAAGATGATTATGTGTATATATTATTGCCTTTACTGGTTTATCAGTGACTTCCCTAAATTTATCATACAACTCTTGAGCATTTTCTTGAGAACCTAGAGTATCAATAATTACAACATTATCAGATGTTTCAACCATAATTGAATTTGCCAGGCCATAACCTACACCCACATAAATTCCTTCAGTAACTTGTATTAATTCTTTTCTGAATTCATTCTTGTGTTCAAAAGACATTCCTTGATCATTATCAAATGTATTATTAGACTGTTCAGTCTCACTGCATGTTGAAAAGACAAATAAAACCAGAAGAAAAGCTAATGTTTTTGTAAAAAAAACTTTTATCATTAAAATTATAATGGCCTAAAATATGACCAAACTCAATAATGAAATTCTTGGAACACTGTGCTTATTGGCTGCAGGATTTTTTCTAAGTTTTGGAGGTTTACTAATTAAACTTGTTGATGGAGCATCAACAATGCAGATTACCTCATACCGTTCAATTACTTTTTCTTTGGTCGCATTAATTTATATTTTAATAACATTTAAAAAGCAAACACCGCAGGCATTTATCAAAATTGGACCCAGCGGATTACTACTAGTGCTTATTTTAACTTTAAGTAATATTTTTTTTGTATTTGGTATGAGCAATACGTCTGTAGCAAACGCTGTATTTATAATGAGCACAGGTCCTCTCTGGGCTGCTGTAGCAAGTTATTTTTACTTAAAAAAAATAATTGGTACGAAAACCATCATTGCAATCTTAGGTTCAATGTTTGGAATAATGATAATGTTCTCTCAAGGGTTGGATTCATCAAGAGGTCTTGGCAATATGATTATCCTTGGAGTACCAATTTGCTTTGCAGCACAGCTAACAATAATTAACAAAAAATCAAATATTGACTTTATGCCATCTACATTTCTAGCGGGTGTTTTGATCATTGTGATTGGACTATTTTTTATTGAGGAACACACAATAAGTAGTAGAGATTTATTTATAGTTTTATTTATGGGCGCATTTCAAGTTGGTTTAGGTTTCTTACTAATCACCGTTGGCTCTAGATATATTCCTCCTCACAGAGCAGCTCTTTATGTTTTATTAGAGCCGATACTAGCTCCTATATGGGCGTGGATTGGAATAGGAGAAAAACCTCCAATTATTGAACTTGTAGGTGGCCTTATTGTGTTTTCTTTTGTCGCGTGGAGATTAGTCGATCAATTCATTGGGAAAGAGAAAATTTAGCTAATTTATAATAGGTTAATCTTTGATAATATTTTTTTGAATGAAAAAAATTTGAGAAAAGATGAAAATAAATGTTAAGCCCATTATACCAAATAATTTGAAATTTACCCAAATTGCATCAGAGAAGTTTCTATAAATTATTTCATTAGATAGGGCCAGAAATAGAAAAAAATAAGCCCACCTTTTGCTTAATTGTACCCAGCCGTATTCGGTTAAATTGATTGAGGATCCCATTAAGTTTTTTAAAAGTGGTTTTTTATAATATAGCCCAGCAAAAAGAGCTGTTGAAAATATTAAATTTACTAAAGTAACTTTAAATTTTATAAAAAAGGGATCGTTGAAGTAAATTGTAAGAGTTCCAAATATAAATATAAGAATTGTGCTGAATAAAAGCATCGGGGAAACTTTTCTATCTAAAATATAAGAACCTAATATTGCAATACCTGCAGCTATCATGAGAGGTAATATTGCCTCTTGTATTTCTCCTGTCTTAATAAAATAATAAAAAAAAACTACTAAAGGACCTATCTCAAATAATTGTTTTAAAGATCCTCGCATATCTCAAATAATATTTTTTAATTATGTTTTGCCTTAGAAATATATTTGCCATTTTTTATCCCTTCAAACATTTCTTCGACTAGTGGATGTGTCACAGGGTCATCAGTTTCATCAATTAGTAAGTTTTGTTGTGAAACATATGCAACATAAGAGGGCTGACTCGGTGCTTCAGCTAATAAATGATAGAAAGGCTGATCTTTTCTTGGTCTTACTTGTAATGGTATAGATTGATACCATTCTTCAGTGTTATTAAATTCTGGATCAACATCAAATATTACTCCTCGAAAGTCAAAATATTTGTGCTTAACGATAGATCCAATTTGAAATTTTGCTTTGTTGATCATTTAGTACAAGAATAATAATATTTGATGTACTTTTCAAGTATGTAGTTTTGTACCAAATAATTAATTTATTCTACCAATTCTAATAGAGTTTCATATTTTACATATCCTGGGTAAATAGAATCATTAATAATTGATGCTGGAGTGCCTCTTAAACCAAGACTTTGTGCGAGTTTATTATTTTCATCAATAATTTTATTATTTTTTTCTTTCTTTGCATTATCAAAAATTAATTGGCCATTTAAATTGAGATTATTTAATAAGTTCACAATATTACTTTCTTTTATACTAGTACCCAATTTCATAAATTCATTATGAACTTCAAAATAAAGGTTCGGATTATTTTTCCAAATATTAAGAGCAATTTTAGCTGCAGTTTCAGAAATACCACTAAAAATTGGCCACTCTAAATAAATTATTTTAGCATTATCCGTTTCTAATAGTAGTTTCTGAAAATCATTTGCTTGCTTGGAACAATACCCACATCTGTAATCAAAGAATTCTACAATAGTAATGTTAGCTTCTACATTTCCTACTACTGGTAATAATTGAGAGTCATGATTTCTAATTATAAAATTAGCTAAATTTTCTGCCTCATTCGCATAAACGTACGTTGACGTAAATGAAATTAAAAGAACGGTTATAAATAAATTAAATTTTTTTTTCATTGCTTATATATTCTTTAAGTGCAGCTTCAGTACCAAGATGTAAAACTTTTGTAGCAAAATTAAACCCTTTTAATTTATTATTTTTTAGACATTTGTCCCACGTTTTATTTATAGAAAATGACTTATCTTCATTTTCTGAGAATGCATTCCTCTCTATTATTTGGGCACCTATAAATACAAGAGGATTACTATCTCCACGTTGATATCTTTTAATATTATTTTGATCGATAAAGATAAAGTCACCTTCTTCATGATATCCAACAAAGTTTTCAATCGAAACCAAAGCTAAATAAGCGTTAGCATCAGTAGGCATTGTGTCCATCATGAATTGAAATTTTTTTATATGGTTTTCATTCCAAATTACATCACTATTTATTACTAAAGCTTGATTAATATTATAATTATCAAAAATATTTTTAATGCCTCCACCTGTATCAAGTAAACAATTCCTTTCATCAGAAATTTCAATGTTATTTTGATCTAAAGAAGTAATGTAATTTATTATTTTTTCCGCTTTATAATGTACATTTATTATAATTTTATCAAAACCAAGCTTATTAAAAACATCAATAGAGTATTTCAAGAATGGTTTATTATTTATTTTTATTAATGGTTTTGGAGTATTTGCAGAGAGCTTTTTCATTCTTTTACCAAAGCCTGCTGCTAAGATTATTCCACATTTCATATTTTTAAATCCTCAAGCTGTAGATCTTTAATCCAATTTTTTAGGTCAGTAAAAATTGGATCTTGTATATTAATTTTTATAATTTGAAAGGCATTTGGTAGATATTTTAAATATTTACCTTTGTTATCTCTCAAATGAAGTCTGAAAAATATTCCAATTATTTTTAGACTTCGCTGAATAGAAAAGAATTTAATTTGAAGTATAACCTCTTCAATTGAAAGCTCTGTTCTTTCAACGTAATATTGAATTAAGTTTTCTTTAAGTTTCAAATCTAACGGGTTTCTCACATCTTCTAAAAGTGAGGAAAGATCATAAATATTTGATCCAATTAAAGCATCTTGAAAATCAATTAATCCTACTTTCTTAACGCCTTCACGTTCACTTAAATAAAAGATATTCTCTACATGGTAGTCCCTTAATACAAGCGTATCTTCAAAAGGAGATATTTTATTATAAATATCATATAATATTTTAGTAAACGAATTCTTTTCATGATCGGATATTTTTTTTCCCTTAAGTTGTTCAATATACCACTCAACAAATATTTTTGCCTCTTCATTTAATTTATCAAATGAGTATTTGTCTAACATTAAAAGTTTTTCGGGATTTTTGATTGATCGCTTTCTAAGTTCGATAAGTAAATCTAAAGTTTTTTTATAATAATAGTCTTCATTACTTTTATTAAGAATTTTTGCATACAAATCATTACCAAAATCCTCTAATACCATGAAACCTTTACTACGATCGAGACTATAAATCTTAGGTACACTTAAATTATAAGCTGCCAGAATTTTTTGAATATTATGAAACCTCTCGACTGACTCTCCTTTTTCAGGAGGCGCATCCATAATTAAAACATTCTTATCATTACCGCGATAATAGCGTCGAAAAGATGCATCGGCGTTTAAGGCGGTTATGCTTGAGTTGTACCCAGATTCATCCAAAAATTTCAGCAAATCATTAAATCTTTTTACCATACTTTTTTAGATCACCAAAAAAATTTAAAGAAACTGATCTTGAGTTTTTACTAATTATTTTAAATTCTATTTCTAGTCTCGTTCTTGGCAAGATATTTTGAAATTTATTAGACCATTCTATAAGACAAACATCATCTAGAATTGATTCTGAGAAATTTAATTCAATCAGTTCCTCCTGAGATTTAAGCCTATAAAAATCATAATGATTGATTTTTTTTTTATGAAATTCGTATACCTGAAGCAAAGTGAAAGTTGGGCTGGGAATATCTGTTATCTTTTGAGTCTTAAAGTAGCTCTGAATGAAATATCTAGCAAATGTAGTTTTACCAGAACCTAAATCACCATTTAAGCAAATAACTAAATTTTCTTTTTTAGATATATTGATGGTCTTTAGCGCTAATTCTTTTGTATTACTCTCATTTTTAAGGAGCATTATCTTTTGATCAACTATTTATATACTTAATAGCGATAAGCTTCAGGCTTGTAAGGTCCTTCTGGAGTTACGCTTATATAATCTGCTTGGTCTTTTGATAATTTTGTAAGTTTTGCACCAACTTTTTCTAGATGAAGCCTAGCAACTTTTTCGTCTAAATGTTTAGGAAGCACATATACCTTTTTTTCATAATTATCTGAATTATTCCAAAGCTCGATTTGCGCAGTTACCTGATTAGTAAATGAGGCACTCATCACAAAGCTTGGATGGCCAGTAGCACAACCTAAATTTACAAGTCTTCCTTCTGCAAGAAGAATGATTCTCTTGCCATCTGGCAATGTTATTTCGTGTACCTGAGGCTTAATTTCATCCCATTTATAATTTCTTAATGCATCAACTTGTATCTCATTGTCGAAGTGTCCAATATTACAGAGAATGGAGCGGTCTTTCATATCCCTCATATGATCAGCAGTAACAATATCCTTATTGCCTGTAGCCGTTACTACGATATCGGCGTCTTTAATCATATCATCCATAAGGACTACTTCATAACCTTCCATTGCAGCTTGAAGTGCGCATATTGGGTCTGTTTCAGTAACCATTACTCTTGCTCCACTTTGACGAAGAGAGGCCGCACTACCCTTACCAACATCACCAAATCCTGCAACTATTGCAACTTTTCCTGACATCATTACGTCAGTGGCGCGTTTAATGCCATCAACAAGACTTTCTCTACAACCATATAAATTATCAAATTTAGACTTAGTCACTGAGTCATTCACATTTATAGCGGGAACTAGTAACGTTCCATCAGCCTCCATTTTTTTCAATGCTAATACACCTGTTGTTGTCTCTTCAGATAAACCTTTAACATCAGTCAATAGCTCAGGATATTCCTTGTGCATTAGTCCTGTCAAATCACCACCATCATCAAGTATCATATTAGGTTTCCATCCCTCTTTACCTACGATAGTTTGCCTAACACACCACCAATACTCTTCTTCCGTCTCACCTTTCCAGGCATAAACTGGAATTCCTGCCTTGGCTATAGCTGCAGCAGCGTGATCTTGCGTTGAAAATATATTACAAGATGACCATCTTACATCTGCCCCTAATTCAACTAAAGTTTCAATTAGTACAGCCGTTTGAATTGTCATGTGAAGACAACCAAGAATTCTGGCACCATCTAGTGGTTTTTTACTTTTATATTCATCCCTCAAAGCCATTAATCCAGGCATTTCAGTTTCAGCCAGTGAAATCTCTTTTCTTCCGAAATCAGCAAGACTTATATCAGCTACTTTATAATCATTTTCCATAGGTAAAAATATAAGATAAGCAATAAATTATTCAATCATTTTATTTTTTAATATTAGATAAAGGTAAATTTATAATAAACTTTGCCCCAACTGTTCTATTTTCAGATACCAAGTTATCAACAGATATATAGCCGTCATGCGCGTCTATAATCTGTTTGGAAATGCTCAGTCCTAAGCCGGAATGAATTTGACTATTTTCATCATTTTCCCTTAGCGAATAGAATCGATCAAATATTTTCATAATATTAGGTTCATTGATGCCTGGCCCCTGATCAATAATTGAAATACTTACATAATTTTCAGTTGAAGAAAGAGAAATTTTAATCTCACCAGATTTTGGTGAAAAAGAAATGGCATTATTAAGTATATTCTCAATCGCTTGGTATAAAAATGAACGTTGACCACTGACTATTTTTTGATGGCTACCATTATCATAGCTTAATTTGAAAGCAATATTATTTGATATGTTCTTTTCTAAGTCATTAATTACCTCATCAAGTAAGATTTTAATATCAAATGTATTTGTTTTATTTTTATATAGATTGACTTCGTCCTTAATCATTGAGGAATAATCAGTAATAATATTTTCTATTCGTGAAATATCATTTTGAATTAAGTTTAAAAACTTTTTTTGATCTTCATTAAGCTTATCTGTTATAACTTCTGAAGCCATTTTAATTGATGCAAGAGGGTTTCTAATTTCATGCATAAGATCTGCGGAGTTATTTTCTGCATTATCGATTTTTGAATACAAATTATTCAGTATATTATTTATTATTTTTGATAGTTGCCCAATTTCATCTTCTCTTTTATCTAAGGATGTAATCAAAGGCTTGAGCTTTACATTAGCATCAATATTTTGAGCAGTGGATGTAAGTTTTCTTATAGGTTTGATAATTATGGAATTCAAGAAAATTGAAAAAAGTATAAGACACACGCCAATACCCAGTCCTGTGAGCAGGATATTTAATCTTATTTGATTTATAATTTGGGCAATCTCTCTGTTGTCTTCATATGCAACTATATGAAAAATATTTTTATCAAAGTTAATTGGTAGAATTGAAAAAAGACCTAATTGACTATCTTTTTGAGTTATTGAAAAAGTACTCTTAATACCGTTTTGTGAGGCAATAAAATATTCTTGAAATTTTTTTTCCTTTAAAAAAGATCTATTGAACGTATCGGCTTTGAGTAAACTCTTTAAATTTTTCTTATCCTCAGAGTTGATAGTTTCAATTTCAACAGGTTCTTGATCGATAATACCTCCCACGTTGATATCATAACCTTTTGTATCAAGCACTATATCGCCCTGATCATTGAGCAATAAAACTGATAAACTTTTAATTTCTAAAACTTTTTTTATTTGATCACTAAGAAATAAAGGGTCAAAATTCTTAAAGGAATTGGATGAATTTAAAAAATTATAAATAATGAGGTTTTGGTTTTCAATTTCGCTTAATCTTTTGTTTAATTGATAACTATTTAAGTAAAAAATTAAAATTGTAATACTGGTTGTCAAAAGAACGAGTCCTAAAAAATTGTATAATAAAAATTTTTTAAATAAACTATTCACTTAAAATAAATCAAAGAATCATTTCCATTGATATCCTGTTCCATATAAAGTGCGAATTGCTTCAAAATTTGGATCTAACTTTCTAAATTTTTTTCTTATTCTTTTGATGTGGCTATCAATTGTTCTGTCATCCACGTCTAGTTCATCTCGGTATGCAATTTCCATAAGTCGATCTCTTGATTTAACAATCCCTGGTCTTTCAACGAGCTCTTTTATAATTTTAAACTCTGTGGTCGTGAGGGGCTCATCTAATGGATATTCATCCCATTCACAAATATGTCTTAAACAATCCAAGCGAAGTTTACCAACTGAAATAATAGAATTATTGTCCTCTACATCTCTATCAATCTTAACTCTATTAAGTGTATTTTTTATTGTTTCAATAAGAATTTCTTTTGAGAAATTTCCGCTCTTTGTCACATAGCTATCTACTCCTTGCATTAAGCCTTTTAACTTGTCTGCTTCTTGATCCTTTGAAGTCAAAAAAATTACAGGTATTTTCAATTTTTCTCTTATTTTTCTGAATAGTTCGTAACCATCCATTTTAGGCATTTTGATATCAATAACTGCAAGAGATGGTGGATATCTAAACATTCCTTGTAATGCCGAATAGCCATCAACATAAGTATGAATTTCAAAGTCTTCTTTTCTAAGTAACTCTTCGAGAGAAATCAGAATATTTCTGTCATCATCCACTAATGCAATTAAAGTCTTCATATATTTTACCAGAAATAATTATATGTTGTGTCTTTAAAAAGGCAAAAAAATATAACTCACAATAATTTAAATATTATAGATTTTAGCACTTAACATAGACTAAATTATATGTTTTTATCACATCCTCAGAGATGGAAAATTCTATAAAAAATCACATTATTGAAAATGCCAAAATGGTTCAATCGAACCTTTCGTCTGAACAACTATACGATTTAGCTTTAAAAAGAGAAGAAGGTAAATCGTCTGTTGATGGAGCGTTAGTTGTAAAAACTGGAAAGCATACTGGACGATCTGCAAATGACAAATTCTTTGTAAAGGAAGACAAAAATGAAAGCCAAATTCATTGGGGTGAAACTAACGTTCCGATATCTGAGGAATATTATTATAAAATTGCTGATTCATTCAAAGAATATGCGAAAAATAAAAACCTTTTTCAGCATGATTTAATGGGTGGTGCGGATAGAGATCATTCGTTGAATGTTTCTATTATTACAGAATTTGCTTGGCATGGTTTGTTTGCTAGACATTTACTTGTTCGACCTACACCTGATGAATTAAAAAATTTTAATTCTGAGTATACAATTGTAAATTTTCCTAATCTTAAGATGGATCCAGCATCGCATGGGACAAATAGCGAAACAGCTATAGTGGTAAATTTAAATGAAAAAATTATCTTGATTGCAGGTACACAATATGCTGGTGAAACAAAAAAATCAGTGTTTACACTCTTAAATTACTTATTACCTCAGAAAAATATTATGCCTATGCACTGCTCTGTTAACACAGGAGCAAATGGAGATTCAGCAATATTCTTTGGTCTTTCAGGTACTGGAAAAACAACTTTGAGTGCTGATCCAAATAGAGCTCTTTTAGGTGATGATGAGCATGGATGGTCCGATGGAGGACTTTTTAATTTTGAAGGGGGATGTTACGCAAAATTAATAAGACTCTCTCAAGAAGCGGAACCTGAAATATATAAGACTACAAAAATGAAAGGAACAGTAATTGAAAATGTTGTTATGAATGATGAGGGCGAGCTGGATCTTGATGATAACACGTTAACTGAAAACACAAGAGGAGCATATCCATTAGAATATATTCCAGGTGTCACTGCCTCAGGAAAAACAAATCATCCAAGAAATATTATAATGCTTACCGCAGATGCATTTGGTGTTCTTCCTCCAATTGCAAGATTATCTCCAGATCAGGCTATGTATCATTTTTTGTCAGGATATACCGCTAAAGTAGCTGGTACTGAAATGGGTTTATCCAATGAACCTCAAGCAACATTCTCAACGTGCTTTGGAGCTCCCTTTATGCCAAGAAATCCAATAGAATATGGAAACCTTCTCAAGGAAAAAATATCAAAATATGATGTAAATTGTTGGCTTGTTAATACAGGTTGGTCTGGAGGAGTATACGGCACTGGGAAAAGAATTTCCATAAAAGATACTCGAACACTTCTCAATGCAGCGCTTTCAGGTGAACTTGAAGACCTAGAAATGCGAAAAGACAACAACTTTGGTTTTCATGTACCTTTAGAAGTAGAAAATATAGATAATAATATTTTAGACCCACGTAATACGTGGCAAGACAAGAATGAATATGATCTTCAAGCTAAAAAATTAGTTAAGATGTTCATTGATAATTTTGTAAAGTTTGAGTCAGACGTAGAACAAAACGTAAGAGCGTCAGGTCCAGTTTCAAGTTAGCTGTTCACTACAATATGGGTATCTTTTTTGTATGAATACCCTGAAATATAAAAACATATTATAGAAATTATTCCTGTTGCACCGATAGTGATTAATGAATATGTATATGGTGCAGAAGAATTATTAAAAACATAATCAACTAAATATCCGGTAACGAAACTTCCAACACCCATTCCAATAATATTCACTCCTAAAATAAAGATAGCAACCATAGTTGATCTTATTTTTACTGGAGTCAAAGCTTGTACTGAGGCAAATACTGGACCATAAAAAAAAGTTACATTTAAAGAAATAAAAAATAATGTAAAATAAAAAATAAACGTATCGGGTTCAACAAAACGATAACTTATTGTCAGAGGAGTCAATATTAAATAAGAGATTGTCAAAAAGCTCATAACACCACCTTTAAAATAATGACTTAATTTATCAGAAAGTACTCCCCCTAAAATTGCACCAACTGAACCACCCAAAATAAAAAAAATACCAAAAAGAGAATTATATTCACTTGATGAAAAACCTCTTTCATTTACAGCCCACAAAACCTCAAAATTACCAGCCCCTAGTGGTATATGTAAAAAAATACTACCTACGATAACAAATGTTAAAGACTTTGATTTATATAATGTTGATTTTGTAAGACTTATAATTTCTCGAATACTCATAATTTTATGATCATTTTGAATTGAATGATCCAATTTGCCTCTTATGGGTTCAATTAAAAAATATGTAATTACACCTAAGATCATTCCTATGATGCCCAGTGAAATAAAAACAGTACGCCATCCAACCATAGGACCAAAATATGCTGCGATTAACATCCCAAATCCAACACCAAGAGGAATACCAAGATAGTATATTGCTGAAGCAGTGCCTCTTTTACTTTGATCATACACATCTGAAAGCATTGAAATTGAGTTTGGGGTTAGAGCAGACTCTCCAACTCCAATTAACGCTCTAGCAACGATCAGATGTGAAAAATTTTTTGCAATTCCAGTAAATGCTGTCATAAGACTCCATAAAAATACCCCTGCAGCAGCGATCTTCATTCTACTAAATTTATCTCCTAAAACGCCCATAAATATGCCAAATACAGAATAAAAGAAAAGAAAGTATACTCCGGTTAACAGTCCCCATTCTACATTTGTTAGATTGAAATCTGCCTTAATTTGAGGTGCAAAAGCTATAAGAAGGTTTCTATCTACAAAATTAAATATATTAAGCAACAAAAAAAAAGCTAAATAAAAATGGGGTGAATATATTTTCACTTCCTAAACTCTATTGTAGTCGTCTTCATAGCGAATAATATCATCTTCACCAAAATAGGAGCCAGTTTGTATCTCGATAATATTCAATTCTTCATCAGTTTTATTTTCTAAGCGGTGCTTTGAACCAGCTGGTATAAATATTGTATCATTTAAATTCAATGTGTGTGATACATCATTTATTATAACATGAGCTTCGCCACTGATCACAGTCCAAACTTCAGATCTCTTAGCATGAGATTGATAGCTTAATCTAGATTTACTATTAACCTGAATTTCCTTAATTTTGTGATCTGCACTATCGTCAATAACTCGATACCATCCCCAGGGGCGAAATTCTTTTGAACCTTTCCAATTCTTTAATATCCAGCTTGAGGAGTTCTTTTTAAAATCACCCCCTACTCCAAATTCAAAAATTATATTTTGATTATCTTTATACTTTTTCATTTCAGGAATATTTGTAGACGTTCTATCCCCACCATTTGCAAAAATAATTACGTTATCGGGAAACAAATCGACAACTTTTTGTATAGCATTCGATGCTGAGTCATGTTCATCATCTTCAAATTCAATCACTTTATCAACGACGGACAAACTTGATACTATATTTAATCTTTCATCAATTGGAAGAAATGGGCTACCCTTTTTTTTCTCAAGCCACTGATCTGAATTAACTCCTACGATTAATTTAGTACCAAGTTTTTTTGCTTCATCAAAATAGGCAATATGTCCACTATGAATAGGATCAAAGCCGCCTGTTACTAAAACAATTTTCTCTTTCATCAATGAGCGTCACTCCAATTACTTGCATCATTGCTATCTACAACAAGCGGAACAGAAAGAGTAAATTTTGGTTTAAGTGCAGTCTCCATTTCTCTTTTAATTATTTTATTATATTTATCCAATTTGTTTTTTTTGATTTCAAATATCAATTCATCATGAACTTGTAATAACATCTTACATTCTGTTGTAGATGATATTTTATTATTAATTTTTATCATAGCTAATTTAATTATATCAGCTGCAGTACCTTGAATTGGAGCGTTTATTGCAGCTCTTTCTTGGAAAGATCTAAGTGCAAAATTTTTATCCTTTATCCGTGGAAAAAAACATTTTCTCCCACAAAGGGTTTCAACGTAGCCATTACTTCTACAGATTTCTTTTGTGTTTTCCATGAACTCTCTAATACCCTTGAATTTATTGAAATAGTTCTTGATAAATTCACTTGCCTCATAGTTTGAAATTGATAATTGTTTTGCTAAACCAAAGGCTGAAATACCATAAATAATTCCGAAATTTACTGCTTTTGCTTTTCTTCTTAAGTCACTAGTTACATCTTTAAATTTTATATTAAAAATTTCTGATGCAGTCATGCTATGTATATCTTCATTACTGATAAATGCATGTTTTAATTGAGTTACATCTGCCATATGCGCAAGTACTCTAAGTTCTATTTGACTATAATCAGCAGCTAACATGGTATAATTTTTATCAGCAACAAATGCTTTACGTATTGATTTTCCTTCATTGGTTCTGATTGGAATATTTTGAAGATTTGGGTCAGAGGAAGCGAGTCTCCCAGTATTTGTCGATGCCATAGCATATGATGTATGTATCCTACTTGTTTTAAGATTTATGTGACTTGGCAAAGCCTCCGTGTAAGTATTTTTTAATTTAGATAATTGTCTCCATTCTATTATACTGCTTGCAACTTCAATACCTTCATATGCAAGATCTTCTAAGACATCAATGCCAGTAGACTTTTCACCTGTTTTTGTTTTTTTTGGTGGTTTAATCTTCATTTTATCAAACAAAACTTCTGATAATTGTTTTGGTGATGCAATATTGAATTCAATCCCGGTTTGTTTATAAATTTTTTTTTCCAGCTCGTTAATTCTTTTTGAAAAATCACTTGTTAACTTTTTAAGATAAGTTTCATCAACTTTTATACCGTTCAACTCCATTTTTTGAATAGAATGAATTAGTGGTTTTTCGATGTGTGAATAAATATAATTATTTTTTTCTAAATTTATTCTCTTTTTCAGATAGTTATATAGTTTGAAGGTAATTTCTGAGTCTTCCGCTGCATAGTTTAGTGCGTCATCAATATTAACTTTATCAAAAGTAATTTGTGATTTTCCACTACCCACAACATCTTTGAATTTAATTGTATCTCTTTTGAGATGGATGTTGGCAAGTTCGTCCATATTATGTCTATTTACACCAGAGTCTAAAACATAAGACATCAACATCGTATCTTCGAAAGATTTCACATCAATGTCATATTTAAATAAAATACAATTATCATATTTAATATTATGACCAATTTTTGTTATCGATTCGTCCTCCATAACAGGCTTTATTAATGATAAAAATATATTTAGATCTAGCTGTGTTTTTGATTTTTTTCCATTTTCATCAGTGTGCTGAAGCGGAATGTAGTATGAGCTCTCATTATCAAAACAAATTGATATACCAATTAAATTTGCACTAATAATATCCAGTGAGTCTGTCTCAACATCATATACAAAATGACCTTTATTATAGATATTAATAATTATGTTTTTCAAATCATCTATTTTAGTAATTAGTTGATATTTCCCTTTTTTATTGTCAATTACCTCGACCGCAGGTGCTTTTTTTGTTTCGTTTGGGATTGTAAAAACAATTTTTTTCGTTTTGACTTCATCAAAATTAGTTTCTGGATTTTTTTTTCTAATTCTCTCTGATAATTTCTTAAGTTCTAATTCCTCAAGAAATGGTACCAATTTAGAAATTGATAGACTTTTTTTCTTGAGTTCTTCAAGTTTCGGAATATTACTCACATCTTGTTTGAGTGTTACTAATTGTTTACTGATAAGAATATTTTTCTTACTATTTTTTATTGTTTCTCTTCTCTTTTCTTGTTTAATCTCTTGAAAATTATTTAACAATTTTTCTACAGATCCAAAAGTATTGATAAGTTGAGCTGCTGTTTTAATGCCTATACCTGGTGCACCTGGAACATTATCTGAACTATCACCTGCAAGCGCCTGCACATCTATTACTTGCTCAGGTTTCACACCAAATTTTTCTTCAACTTCTTTAGGACCAATGATTTTATT
This sequence comes from uncultured Pelagibacteraceae bacterium, assembly GCA_902525595.1. GTDB lineage: Bacteria > Pseudomonadota > Alphaproteobacteria > Pelagibacterales > AG-422-B15 > CACNXQ01. The sequence continues at coordinate 16,228 of CABZHO010000009.1, forward strand.
TTTCATAGTATCAATGAGATTTACTTTTTTTGAAACCATCTGCATTAGATCTTTATCCGAAGACACAATTGAAACCTTCCAATTGTTTTGCACAGCTTTATTGGTGTATGTAGCAATAATATCATCAGCTTCATATCCACTTAATTCTATTGATTGAATACCAAATGCTTTTACTGAGTCTTTAATAATTTTAAATTGAGGTATTAGGTCTTCAGGTGGTTCTCCTCTATTAGCTTTATAATCATTGTAAATTTCGTTTCTAAAAGTTTTACGTGCACTATCAAATATCACAGCTAAGTGAGTTGGGCTGATATTTTTATTTGTATCCTCAATTAATTTATAGAGCATATTACAAAACCCATTAACTGCACCAGTCGGCAAGCCGTCACTTTTTCTATATAGTGGTGGCAAGGCGTAATACGCTCTAAAAATATATCCTGATCCATCTATTAAAAAAAGGTGATTATCAGTTGCCATCTATCGAAGCTTAAAAATTTTACTGCAGTAAGGGCAAACTACAAAATCCTTATCCCCCATATCCAAATAAACCTTTGGATGTCCCAAAGGACCATCAATTCCATGGCAGCTTACTTTTTTATAATCAACAAGCTCAACATCTTGTGAGTCATTATCTTTTATTTCTGGAGAATTCATTTCCATAATGATACAAGAATTTAATTTGAAAAACTATAAGTTCCCCTAAATATTGATTCAAATGGACAATGACATAGCAATATCTGTAGAAAATTTAAAAAAGATTTACAGTTCTAATACCCCTAATCAAAAAGTGGCTCTTCAAGACGTATCTTTAAGCATAAAAAGAGGCTCTATTTTTGGACTTCTTGGTCCAAACGGTGCTGGGAAATCAACCTTTATTAATATATTAGCTGATCTGGTCAGAAAGACCTCAGGTAAAATTACTATCATGGGATACGATCATGAAAAATATTTAAAAAAAGTAAAAGGACTGATGGGTATTGTGCCCCAAGAGTTAAATATTGATCCTTTTTTTTCACCATATGAATTACTAGAAATACAAGCTGGGTTATATGGAATTCCAAAGAAAAATAGAAAAACAGAGAGTATTTTAGAGCTTCTTGCGCTTGAAGATAAAGCGCATGCTTACGCGCGAACATTATCAGGTGGAATGAGAAGACGTTTATTAATTGCAAAATCAATGGTTCATGATCCTGATATACTTATTCTTGATGAGCCAACTGCTGGAGTTGATGTTGAGTTACGAACAAACCTTTGGAAAAATATTAATAAATTAAATAAGTTGGGAAAAACTATTATTATTACAACACATTATTTGCACGAAGCAGAGGAATTATGTAAAGAAGTTGGGATCATCGATGATGGAAAACTTATTGCCTCAGATACGACTTATAATATCAAATCAATGATTGATAATAGACAAATTGTAATAAATACTTTCAACTCAAATTTTAAATTAGAAATATTTAAAAAAATGAATATTGAAACTATTTTTAACAATAATATTTTAGAAATTAATTATAAGCCAAGTGAGGTCAATTTTAATCAAGTATTGGATGCAATTCATAAATCCGATATTCAAATAAAAGATATGTCAATTAATGAGACCAATCTTGAAGACGTATTTTTAAAACTTACTAAGAGTTAGATTGTTTTCTTGGAAATAACTTATCAAGTACCACAGCAAGGGCTGGGAGTGTCGTCATCGCACAAATCATATTAATGATGAACATAAAAGTTAGAAGTGATCCCATGTCAGCTTGAAATTTAAGAGCTGAAAATGACCATGTTGATACACCAACCGCTAGCGTTATAGCGGTAAATACCACAGCAGCACCAGTATTTGCAAATGTATGTTCAAATGCCTCAGTTATATTCATACCTTCTTTTAGTCGTAATTGCGTTCTGTTGTATATATAAAAAGCATAATCTACACCAATTCCAACAGCGAGAACCATAACTGGAAGAGTTGATACCTTTAACCCTATTTGAGCTAAATCCATAAAGGCATATCCTAGCATAGTCGCAAAAGTTAACGGAACTGTACAACAAATTGTTGCTCTCCAGTCCAAATAAGTAACAAATACTAAAATTACGATGACAATATATACAATTATCATCATGGGAAGCTCTCCTTTTTCAATAACTTCATTCGTAGCATGCTGAATTCCAACAGTACCACTTGCCAATCGATGTTTTATTTCATCCGTCTCATATATAATATTTTGGAATTCAGGATTATTGTTAAAGAAATTTTTTATTGCTGTATCAGATTGCTTAATATCTTTTACTCTAAAATTAACACTTTCATCATAGGAATCTATAGCCCTGTAATAATTACCTAGATTTCCCACAAATAAATTTCTTGAATTAAATCCTTGTTCATACGCCCAGTCAGTGAATTCATCGTCGTTAAATATCTTTGGACTTTGAATATTTTGTAAATCTTCAATATTTGTTTCTTCGCCACCTAAAGCTTCAACAAGAGGAATAATATTTGTACCTTCTGTAGGTCGCGCAATTAGTGTTTTGAAAGTTATAGTTTCACCTAGTTCTCTAAATTTCACATTGTATTCTTCTATCTTCTCAATTAAATGACTAATGGTAGTTGCTTTGTGGTCTTCCGTAAAAACGTAGATTGGCATTATTGAGCATGCCTGATTTATTAGTCCTGTCGATGGATCTACAATACTTGTTGCAAAAGCAAGAGCAGGTTCGTTATGAGGTAAATAAGTCCATTTCAAGTTTCCTTCGGCGTAACCACTAAGGGCAGTCTGTGCTACACTTGAGAGAGATATGACTTTTGTAACACCAGGAATATTTTCTAAATACCAATGTAAATTATTCTGCGCATCTATCACATAATTAGATCTGCATGGATTAATTCCAAAGGTTTCACCGGCTTCAGTGATAACAACTAATATATCTGTAGTAACATTGTACCTTTTAGTAATCTCAGTTATATCTCGATTATATCGTGCTTCGGGTCGTAATTCTGGTGCTCCCGCATGGAGGTCACCTACATGTCTATCTGAAGCAAGATATGCAGCTCCCGCAAATAAAACAGCGCTTGTGCAGAGAGTAATAACTGCTTGTTTGGGTCTCGCTAATTTTGCAAAAAAGCCCATTAGATTTTGTCTGTATGATATAGCTGCTTGAGCCCTTATAGCAAAACTTTCATTATACCTTGCATACGATGCTGCAAGCGGGAGCATAATCAAATTAGTAACGATTTTAAATGCTATTCCAATAGACGCTGTTATGCCAAGCTCTTGGATCATACCTATCGGCAATAGGATTAATGTTCCGAAGCCAACCAAGTCTGTAACCAATGCCATTGAACCAGGTATAATTAGTCTTGAAAATGAAGCTCGTGCAGCATATTCAGCAGTTCCACCTTCAATAACTTCTTTGGTAATTTGATTAACTTGTTGAATACCATGAGAAACACCAATTGCAAAAACCAGGAATGGTACGAGTATAGCAAGAGGGTCAAGACCAAAACCAAGTATTTTCAACATTCCAAATTGCCAAATTAATGAGGTCAGCGAACATAGAAGGGGCAAAAATGTAAGTGTCCAGGATCTTGAGTACCAGTACACAGCTAATACTGTTAAAAGAAAAGCTAAGCCAAAAAATATAACTACATTATATGCTTGGTTTGCAATGTCAGAGATCATTTTTGCGAAACCAGTTATTTCAACTTTATAAATCCCTGTTTCAAATTCATCCCTAATTACTTCAATCTCTTGACCCAGATTTAAATAGTCAAGTTTTTTACCAGTTGAACGATTATATTCAGTCAGTTCAACTTTAATTAAAGAAGAGGTAAAATCATTTGAAACAATACTACCGACATGACCACCTGTAAGTATTCTCTCTCTAATTTTATTTATTTCTTCTTCTGATAATTTGTCTGGAGTTAAATTTCCAGGTATAACCTCGGTACTCTCAAAGCCTTCCTCAGTTACTCTTAAAACTCTTACATTGGGTGTCCATAATGATTGTAATGATCCTTGATTGACACCGGGTAAGTATCTCATTGTTTGATTGAGCTCGAAGAGTCTGCTTAAATAATCTTTATTGAAAATATCACCTTCAGTTGTTCTTAGAGCAACAGTGACACTATTGGTTCCACTTAGATCATTTTGATATTCATAATACGTTTTTACAAACTCGTGATTACCAGGCAATTGCTTCGCAAATCCAGCATCCATTCTTATTTGAACTGCAAAATATCCCATCACAATTGTGAGCAAGACAAAGCTCATAAGAACAGGAAATCGAAATTTAAAAAACCAATCTTCTATTTTTTGCAACATGATTTAAGAACAGGATAAATAATAGTGGCTAAAAATATGAGAAAATAAGCATTTTGTACAATAATAAATTTTCATAGTAATAAAAAATATAAATCAAAATGCTCTAAAAAAAAATATGACAATAATTATTTTTGATTTTAAATAATTGATTTTATTGATTTAATCTAGAAAAAAAATGAGAATATGTTCACTAATTATTTAACTTTTGTAAATTACCGTGTATAATTTGCAAATGGTTGAATTCAGTCAAAAAGTAGATTTTGCAAAAATTTATGTAAAAGATCAATTTTTTAAATTGAAGAGAAAATGGCAGTTATCGCAAAATGGTAAGAATGCCATGAATAAAGATCCTGCCTATAATGCAACTAATCCTCACCATTTCATTCCAATGATTGAGAAGGATAGATATATTGAAAGAGTTGAAAGCTTTGACCAAATGATCTCTGCTACTCATAAACATTTTTGGGATCCAAATGACAAAACATATATAGATTTTGATCAACCATTTGATATGGAAAATGAATACATTGTTGATCCTAGAGTCTTTTGTATGGAACTTAGGATTCCATCAATTGCAGAAAAACTTACTGAGAAACAAAAAATAAAATTAAACAATGAAAGTTTTAGATGGGTGCTCTCTCAGATTCTGCATGGAGAACAAGGGGCATTATCTCTAAGTGCTAGTTTATGTCATATATTGAAGGATCCAGGTGCTCAAGAGTATGCAGCAAATCAAACAAGAGAAGAGGCTAGACACGTTACTGGCTTTACTAACTATATTAAATCAAGATGGGGATCTCCATATCCTGTCGGACCTACACTAGGAAGAACTCTAGAGCAGATTGTTTCGTCTGATGAAGTCTATAAAAAAATTGTTGGTATGCAAATGATGATTGAAGGTCTTGCAATGGGAGCTTTTGGAATGGCTCATCAAGACACTAATGATCCACTACTTAAAACTCTTTTAAAATACACGATGAGTGATGAAGCATTTCACCACAAGTTTGGAAAAATTTGGGCTGATAGAACTGTACCAAAGCTATCAGAGGCTGAAAGATACAAAGTAGAAGATTGGTCAGCAATGATTTTTAAAGATTTACTATATAATCTAGTAAATCCTTGGGAAAAGAAAGCAATTTATGAAAGTGTTGGTCTAGATCATAGATTTGTAACAAAGGCATTTATGGAAGAGTTTGATCGTGACTCAGTTATTAGAGAAGAAATGATGGAGAGCAATAATATTTTTAGAGTTTTGTGTAAAACTCTTCTCAAGGCAAATATCATTACAAAAAGGACGAAAAAAACATACGCTGAATTCGTTGATATGGAAGAGCTAAACGCTGAGGACGATGAAGTGGCTGGTATTGATATAGCCAATGAGGGATTAGCAAACCTGGAACGTATTAACCAGGGTAAAAAAGTTGCCTAACTCCAAAGATTTATAATTAAATATTGTTTCTTTTACCTAGGTGACTTCTTTTGAAGTATTCTTTGCAATGTTCTTCTGTGCATTTTAAGCCGTCTCGCAGTTTCAGAAACATTTCTATTACATAATTCGTAAACTCTTAATATATGTTCCCATTTTACTCTATCGGCTGACATTGGATTTATTGGTGGCTCTGGAGTTGAAGTATAAGGGGCCTTTAAGGCTGCCTCGATGTCATCTGCATCTGCAGGTTTGGCTAAATAGTCACATGCACCTTCTTTAACAGCTGCGACAGCAGTAGGTATGTTGCCATAACCAGTAAGCATAACTATTTTACTATCAGATCTACTTCCGGACAGTATTGATACAATTTCTAAACCATTTCCATCATTTAGTCTAAGATCTATTACAGCATATTTAGGAGATTTTTCTCTCAATAATAATTTTGCCTCTTTAACAGACGAAGCTCCATAAGCATCAAACCCTTTTCTTTTCATTGCTGTGATTAATCTATTCCTAAATACATCATCATCATCAAGTATCATCAAAGTCTGATCTGATATTTTTGTTAATCCTTCATTAATATTATTCATTTTTAAAACCTATTTCACTTTTTAATAAATTAATGTGAACACATCCTCCCCCATCTTCTTTATTTGAAAATTTAATCTCCCCTTTCAACTTTGCAAGTAAGTTTTTAGATATGAATAATCCTAGACCTAATCCTTTCTTAGCACTTTTATTGCTATTTTGAACATAGGGCTCACCTAAAAATGGATAAATTTCCTGGGCAAAACCTGGACCATCATCTTCAACCGTAATAGCAATAATATTGCTCTTATTTTCAAGGTTTATGTCAATTAATGAATTGGCATGTTTATATGCATTATCAATAATGTTTGTAATTGATTGAACTAATTCAGCAGACCTTGATACAGTAACTTTACCCTCATCAAAAGACTGATCGGCATTAATCTTTATGTCTATATCTTGAGTGCTATATGTAGAAATAATTTCATTGATGAGTCGAACAAAATCTAATTGGTTTATAAATTCGTTACTGTTATCCGAAAGACTATTTGATCGAAGCCTCTCAAGTATTTCTCTGCATCGTTTTAATTGAGATTGAATAAGAGAGATATCTTCTGAGTATTCAGAATCTTGTTTATTATTCTCAAGTTCCTTGGCGATGATAGAAATCGTTGATAGCGGAGTACCTAATTCATGAACTGCTGCTGCTGTTAGGCTCATTAATGCTGATACTTTTTCTTCATTTGAAAGTGCTAGTTGAGTTTCCTTGAGGGCCATTTCTGTTTTTCTCGACTCATCCGCTACTCTAAAACAATAAGCTGTAATAAATATTGAAGTAATTATTAAGGCTGTCCAAATTGAAAAGATTTCAAATTCTGTAAATCTAAAATTTGAAATTTGATTTATATTACTTTCAAGTGGGTAATAAAAAAATTGCAGAAAACTGAGCGATACTATAGCCAACAAAGTTATAAATATTATTCTCTTAAGATCAAGGTACGTTGCAGAAATAACTAATGGAGCAAGTATAAAAATACAAAAAGGATTATTAAGTCCACCGGTGAAAAATAAAAATGAGGTCAATTGAATAAGATCAAATATTAAATAAAAAAATGTTTCCTTGTAGTTCAAAATTTTTGTAAGTGGGTAAATTATACTGACAACTATATTCAGAATTACACTTGTAAGAATCAATGGAATACAAAAATAAATATTGAAAGAAATTTCAAAATAAAAATAAGCAATAATAACGGCTGCAAATTGACCAAATATGGCTATCCATCTTATGAGATTTAACGTCCTTAACTTCAGATTTATATCTTCGTCTTTGATTTCTTTTATTTGTTCAGTCAACTTCAATCTCATTTATGGTTAAATAAGTTTAATAATAATCTATAGTCTTTTAATGTCTAAGAATTCTGAAAAAAACTTTGTAATAAGACATAAAAACATAGATATAAATGTTGCTGTAAAGAAAAATAGACTATCTAAAAATTATAAATTTACATTTGATAAAAAAAATCTCAGAGGTTTAGTATCAATACCAACCTATATTACAATTAATAGTGGAGTCAAATTTGCTAAAAATAATATCGACTGGCTTTATCAACAATTAAAGGCACTTCAACCATTAATTTATATAGATAACGAGGTAGAAATAAAAATCAGCGATAAAAAATACAAATTAATTTACAAAAAATCTAATTTTTCAAATGTAAGCTTAATAAAAAATAAAATTTTAATACTTTCTAATAAGAATAATCATCGCACAGTTTTATACGAATGGCTGAGAGAAGAATTACTAAAAAAAAGTACAAATATTTTAAGTAATCTTTCTTTGGAAATTAGACCAAAATCCCATATGATAAAACTGACAAATAGTTTTAATTATTGGGGGTCTTGTAATTCCAAAGGTGAAATAAATCTTAACTGGCGACTTATTTTTTCTCCTGATGAAGTTGTTAGATATATAATAGTCCATGAAGTGTGTCATCTAATTGAATTTAACCACAGCGATAAGTTTTGGAAGTTGATAAAGAGGCATTGTCCAAACTATACATCACAAATAAATTGGTTAAAAAAAAATGACAACTATTTATATAGCATTAGGTTTAGTTAAATATCTAAATTAACTACGCTATCTGCTCTACTTTCAATAAATTCTTTTCGGGGAACAACATTTTCTCCCATTAAGTCTTCAAAAATACCTTTCGTTGATTCAACATCGTCTATTCTTACTTGTATTAAGGTTCTATTTATTGGATCCAATGTTGTTTCCCATAATTGCTCGGGATTCATTTCACCAAGACCTTTGTATCTCTGCAAACTAAGCCCTTTTTTACCGTTTTCGTTCACAATTTCGAGAAGTTGAGAGGGTGAAAATATCTCGATTTGTATATCATCTTTTTTTATTACCATTCCAGGCATTTCAAACATTTGAAATATATCAACGTAATTTTTGTTTAAATTTTCAATAAGTTGAGAGTTTAATAAGTCTTTATCAATAACAATATTATCATCAACACCTCTTAATTCTCTCGTGAATTTAAAATCACCCTCAATAAAGCTTCCTTTCCATCCTCTATCATAATCAGGCCTGCTAATATTTATTCTTTGGGATATATAGTTTACTGCTTCGTTAATATTATTTTGATTGTCAGAAAACTTATCAGTATCTAAACATCCAGAAATAGCAATTTGTTCAAGCACTTTTTTGTCGTACCTAACAGGGATTTTATTAAAAATATCAACTATTTCAGATATTTTTAGAAGTATCTCACTCAGTTGCTCTCCTGAAAATTCTGTATTTAGCGCAGTTTTAAATCTCAAATCTTTTAGCCCGTAATCAATAAGCGAATTTTGTAAAGACTGTTCATCACTTAAATATATTTCATCTTTTCCTCTTTTTATTTTAAACAGAGGCGGCCGAGCAATATATAAATTTCCATTTTCTATAAGTTGTGGCATTTCTTTGAAAAAAAATGTAAGTAACAAAGTTCGAATATGAGATCCATCTACATCCGCATCAGTCATTATTACAACTTTATGGTATCTTAATTTTTCGATATCAAACTCTTGGTTGCCTATGCCTGTCCCTAAGGCAGTAATTAATGTACCTATTTCATTAGAGCTTAATATTTTGTCAGTTCTAGATTTCCACGTATTTAAAATTTTTCCCCTTAGAGGTAGAATTGCTTGAAACTTTCTGTCCCTTCCTTGTTTTGCTGATCCACCTGCAGAGTCCCCCTCAACAATAAAAATCTCTGACAGTGAAGGATCTTTTTCTTGGCAGTCAGCTAACTTCCCAGGGAGGTTTGTCACTTCAAGAGCAGTTTTTCGTCTCGTTAGTTCTCTCGCTTTTCTGGCAGCCTCTCTTGCTTCAGCAGCTTTTTGAATTTTTTGAACTATTTCTCTCGATATATTTGGATGTCTTTCAAACCAATCAGATAACTTTTCATTTACTATACTCTCAATTACTGGCCTAACCTCAGATGAGACTAGTTTATCTTTAGTTTGAGATGAAAACTTTGGGTCCTGAACCTTGACTGATATGACTGAGGTTAAACCCTCTCTGATATCATCACTATTAGGTTGAATACTTTGTTTTTTTGAATTTTTACCATTATCTAAATGTTGGTTTACAACCCGAGTCAGAGCGGAGCGAAATCCTGACAAATGAGTTCCTCCATCTTTTTGTCTTATATTATTAGTGAATGTTAAAATTTGCTCATAGTAACTATCGTTCCACCATAAAGAACAACTAAACTCTATATTATTTTTTGAACCCTCTATGAAAATTGGTTTTTCTATAAGTGATTTCTTTGATTTATCTAGATATTTCACAAACTCGCTTATACCGCCATCATAATGAAAAGTAGTTTCTTGCTTATCTGCCAATCTATTGTCTGAAAATACGATTGTAATTTTTTGATTGAGAAATGACATTTCTCTAAATCTCTGTTTTAATATTTTTGAATCGAAGTCTGTATTAGTGAAAATATTTTTATCTGGAAGAAAAGTTATAAGAGTACCATTTTTATTTTCACTTTTTCCATTCACAGCTAACGGATTTAAGGCCTCACCATTTTTAAACTCAATTAAGTGTTCTTTATTTTCCCTAAATATTTTTAATTTTAATTCTGAAGAGAGTGCGTTGACTACTGAAACACCCACACCGTGTAAACCACCAGATACTTTGTATGAATCTTGATCAAATTTTCCTCCTGCGTGAAGTTGCGTCATTATGACTTCTGCAGCTGAAATTTTCTCCTCAGGATGTATTTCTGTTGGTATACCTCTACCATTATCTTCAACGGTCACAGTACCATCGGGATTCAATAATATTTTTATGGTATCACAATAACCTGCAAGAGCCTCATCAATTGAATTATCGACAACTTCGAATATCATGTGGTGAAGACCACTTCCATCGTCAGTATCGCCAATATACATACCTGGTCTTTTTCTTACTGCCTCAAGACCTTTGAGTACTTTTATAGAATCAGCACTATAATTATTGGGGACTTCGCTCACTTATACATTATATATTATTTTCAATCTCATGGAAAACTGTTTGATCAGAAATATTTTCAAAAAGATTTTTTGAAACACCTGTAAACCAGACTTGTGAGTTAAGTTTTTTTAATTCTTCGAACAAAAAGTCTCGATGATTCTGATCCAAATGAGCCGTTGCTTCATCAATCAATAGTATTGGACTTCTTCCATCGTTTTGTTCCTTAATAAGTTTAGCAACTGAAATAAAAATCGATAAAAGAGCTGATTTTTGCTCTCCAGTTGAGCAATTTTTAATCTCCATTTTATCTTGGATATTGCTCCAAATATCAATACTGACTTTGCTGATATTGTGTGATGTCTTGTTTAGCTCTGCATCAATTTTTCTTGTATTTACCAAATAGGATTTATAACTCTCAACAAATGTGTTTTTATTATCAGTACTGATTATTTTGCTTATGTCATGACGAAATTCTATTAAACATGTCGTAAAAGGCCTATCAATCATCTTTAAGCTACTGTTAAGATTAACAATAAATTGATTCCTATTTTGAATTATCTCGTAAGAACTATTTGAAATTTTAGCCTCAACTGTATTTAACCATTCATTATCAATTTGAGTATTTTGTAAAATTGCCAATCGTTCTTTTAATAATTTTTGTAGAACTGAATATAATTTTAAATGGCTTCTATTTAAGTTAAAAATTAGTCGATCAAAAAAATTACGCTTTTCAGAATTACTTTGTAACATTACTTTTTCCATAATAGGTGTAATCCATAAAATATTTATAAAATTTAGCAATTCTGACTGATTTATTTTTTCATTATCAGATAAAAGTAAATTATTTTTTTTATCGTTAGTAAAAAAATATTTTTTTAATTCAATTTTTCCTGCATCATACTTTAAATTGATTTTTATCTGGAAACCTTTTTCAATTTCATATTTATTAGGCATATCTCTTAAGCTAGCATTTTTGAGTCCTTTACCTGGTGAAAAAAGAGATATTGCCTCAAGTATATTTGTTTTTCCTGAGCCGTTTTCACCATTCAAAACCACGAATGGTTTTAGATTATTAATAAAAAAATTTTTATGATTTCTAAAATTTATAACTGAAATTTCCTCAATAAACGCATTTGGATACATTCAGTTAAATACGCATTGGCATTAAAACAAAAAATAAATTTTCATCTGTTTTATCTAGAATAATTGCAGGAGATATAGAGTCATACAAATTAATATCAATTTCATCACCATCGACTTCATTACATATATCTGTTAAATAACGTGAATTAAAACCTATATCAACTTTTTCATTGTTATAATTAATATCAATAGTTTCATCAGCAGAACCTTTTGATTGACTCTCTACTTTTAAATACATTTTATTATTTTCGATACTTAATTTAATTGCTTTAGATTTTGCCTCTTCATTCACAGCAACAGCTGATACACGATCAATTGCATTTTTGAGTTCAGTATTCTTTGTGCTAAATTTTTTGTCATTATCTTTAGGGATAACTTTTGTATAGTCTGGAAAAGTGCCATCAATAACCTTGGATATAATTTTTAAGTTATTAAATGAAAATTTAATTTTATTTTCATTTAGAGAAATATTAATGTCCCCATCCGCGTCATCTAAAACTTTCCTAAGTTCTTGGATAGTTTTCTTAGGTATAATAATTCCTGTCATATCCTCAGCTCCTTGAGGAAGTGGAATGTCATATTGAGCTAGTCTATGACCGTCGGTAGCTACAGCTCTTAAAAATTGAATTGAATTTCTCTCCGCTTTATGAAAAAAAATACCATTCAAATAGTAACGAGTTTCCTCATTTGAAATTGCAAATTTAGTCTTATCAACAAGTCTGATAAGCTCTTCAGAAGTCATCACAAATGCCGTAGATAAGTCAGCATCTGAAATTGTTGGAAAATCATCAATTTTCAGGGTTGAAAGGTTGAACTTAGACCTTCCGCATTTTATAACTAATTCACTATCTGTAGATTCCATGCTCATAATCACATCTGAACCAGCTGGCAATCTTTTTACAATCTCAAAAAAAGTTATAGCGGATACTGATATCTCACCAGCAGTTTGTATGTCAGCACTAATCACATCCGAACAATAAATATCAAGATTTGTAGACGAGAGAGATAAGATATCATCTTTAGCAATAAGGATAATATTTGAGAGTATAGGAAGAGTATGTCTTACCTCAACTATTCCATGAACATGATTTAATGCTTTTAGCAGTTCCGAGCTATTTATTTTGACTTCCATTTAAAGATAATACTATCAGTAAATACTATAACATAAATATAAAGAAATTTAAGATATATGTAACGATTAAACGGAAGTTATCATTTGAGTAATGAGATTAATATCTTCGTCAAACTTAGGGTGGCTCTCTTTTAACTCTTCTATCTTTTTTACCGCGTGTATGACTGTAGTATGATCTCGCCCTCCAAATTTTCTTCCGATTTCAGGCAATGATCTTGTTGTCAGTTTTTTTGATAAATACATTGCAACTTGTCGTGGTCTAGCAAAAGATCTAATTCTTCTGCTTGAAATTAAATCGTCAAGTTTAATGTTATAATAGCCTGAAACCTTATTTTGAATTTCATCAATTGTAATTCGTCTATTACTAGATTTAAGTAAATCCTTGAGGACTGATTTTGTTAGCTCTATATCAATTTTTTTTCCAAGTATATTTGAGAAAGTGAAAACTTTATTTAAAGCACCTTCAAGTTCTCTGACATTAGATGTTATAGTTTTAGCAAGAAATTCTAAAATATTCTCATCCAAATCATAAGTATTTTTGTTTTTATTCTTTAGATCAAAATATTTGTTTTTTATGATTGTTAACCTTAATTCAAAATCTGCAGGCAAAATGTCAACCACTAATCCTCCCGACAATCTTGACTTCATACGCTCATCAAAACTACCCAGATCATTTGGGGACCTGTCACCAGAAATAATGATTTTTTTATTCATATCCAATAAAGAGTTAAAGGTATGAAAAAACTCCTCTTGAGTAGAAACTTTGCCTATCATAAATTGGATATCATCTAATATAAGCACGTCAACAGATCTAAACTTTTGCTTAAATGACATTGTGTCTTTTTGCCTTAATGATTTTATAAATTGAAACATAAATCTTTCAGCTGAAAGATATAATACTTTTTTATTTGACGCATTTTTTGTAATTTCCCATGCTATTGCGTGCAATAAATGTGTTTTTCCAAGTCCCACTCCTCCATAAATAAACAAGGGATTAAAATCATAAGGTTCTTCAGTGCAGAGTCTTTTTGCTGACGCGAATGCCAATTCATTCGTAGGGCCTACAATGAATTTTTCAAATGTAAAACGTTCGTCAAGTGGCCAATCATCTCTGAAATTATTTGTAAATGATAAGTTTTTATTAAAATTACTGCCGTTTATTGAATTATCAACATTTGACACGTTGGCGGTAAGTGAGTTGTCTATATTTATTTTTACTCTTTTAATTTGTGGGTTCTCTTGGTTAAGGAAGAAAATAATTTTATCTAAATAATGAGAAGTTATCCAATCTCTTATAAATCGTGTTGGTACTGTGAAATAAAGAATGTCTTCATCTAAATTTTTAATTGCAATATTCTTGATCCAACTATTAAATACTTCATTGCCGTATTCAGCATTAAGCTTTTTAAGAACTGAATTCCATATTTCTTTAACGCTAATATTTGATGATTGAGATCTATTTAAATCTTGATACATATTTTCATAAATCTCCTTTGTATTTTAACTAAAATCTTAATCAAATTAAAAAAAAAGCATAATTATTTCTTTAACTTTTTGTGACAATAAAAATTTAGCCAAAAAAGTTTTAAATTAAATTTAATGAAATTTAATTTGTAAAAAAAAACTATTTGAATAATTAAAAATGATTTTTTCTAATTGAATGTACGTTAGCGTTAATAAATTTAAATCGCAATAAGAAACATAATTTAGATACTTATAAAATTTAGAATTAAATTAAGCTACTTTGTTTCCATGCAACTTTTAATTTAAGTCTTAACTTACGGAAAAGTTTGATGATTCTATTTTAGTGCTTTAATTTTACTCACTAAACGAGAAATTCTTCTAGACGCTGTATTTTTGTGAACTATTTTTTTTGAGACAGCTGACATAATCTCAGACTCAGCTGATTTTAGTGCTTGTTGCGCTGATGATTTGTCTCCCTTTACTATATTTAGTTCAACTTTTTTAATATATGTACGATATCTATTTCTTACAGACTTGTTAATCTCTGTCTTATTATTTATTTCTCGTACTTTTGCTTTTGCGGATTTAGTATTGGCCATATATTGTTATTTTATTTATTTCTGACATTCTTTACAAAAGAATGTTGATCTTTTCGCTATTACTATTCGTATTATGTTGGACTGACAAGTTCTTTTTCGACATTTTAAGCCTTCTCTGTCGTAGACATTCAGTTTATTTTGAAAATACCCCATCTTTCCAGAAATCATAGTGTGATCATTTATGCTTGAGCCCCCCATTTTAATCGACTTTTTAAGAACAGTCTTGATCGCTTTGGTTAATCTATCACTCTCTAACAATGTAATTTCATTTCCTAGTTTCATTGGTAATATAGCCGCTATGAAAAGGGCTTCAGAAGCGTAAATGTTACCTACGCCAACAATATATTTTTGGTTCATAATTATATTTTTTATAGGTGACTTTTTTGCAGCTAGTAAGTTATAAAAATATTGAGGGCTAAATTCCTTTTTAAGCGGCTCAACTCCAAGGTGTCTGAAATATTTATGATCGTTTAGCAAATTTGTAGCAGTTACAAAGATATATCCAAATTTTCTTGGATCAATAAATTGAAGCACAATATTTTTGTCAAAAAATATACATATATGAGTGTGTTTGATTTTTTTTTGGAAACCATTTTGTGTAATGATGATTCTTCCAGACATGCCAAGATGTATTACAAGCGATTTATTGTTTGATAATTCAATAATAATATATTTAGCTCTTCGCCTTACATTAATAGCCCTATTTTTTTCTACTAGTTGGGCCACATTTCGATTAATTGGATATCTCAATTTACATGTATACTTTTTGAATTGTAAAATTTTACGATTAATAACTTTACTTTTTATACCATTTACAACGGTTTGGACTTCTGGTAGCTCTGGCATATATCTAAATTATACTTTTTAGTTTATAAGATGTTAAATAAATAAAATAATAAAACTTATGATGGAAACAAAAGAAGTTTTTGACACTGTTGCCTACAGATATGATTTCATGAATGATATCATGTCGCTTGGTGCGCATAGATATTGGAAAGAAGTATTAATTGACTTCCTTTCACCGCGTGAAGATACTCATATTTTAGATGTAGCGGGTGGAACAGGTGATGTTGCAAGGAGATTCTTAAAAAGAATTAAAGGTAACGGATTTGCTACTGTAAGTGATCCAAATGAATACATGATCGAAGAAGGTAAAAAAAAACATAAGTTCAAAAGTAAAATTGAATGGGTTGTAGCTCCTGCTGAAGATCTGCCCTTTGCAGATAATACATTTGATGCATATCTTGTCTCATTTGGTGTAAGAAATTTTTCTGATATAAAAAGATCATTAAGTGAAGCTTATAGAGTACTAAAACCTGGAGGTAAATTTTTCTGCCTAGAATTTTCAAAAGTAGAAAATAAAACTGTTTCTAGCATATATAATATGTACTCTTCATTTATACCTGTCAT
>CABZHO010000010.1 GCA_902525595.1 uncultured Pelagibacteraceae bacterium
AGAAGAGAATATTGATTTGTTTAGCGAACCAAATATTCATCAAATAGAGGCAACTCAATCTCTAACTGATGAAGATGTAGAGCAAGAAGAAGAAACAAATCAAGATCTTCTTGAAATACCATCATTCTTAAGAAGACAGAATAAATGAATGAAGAAAGAATTGGTCATAAGTCAGTTCTTTTAGATGAGGTAATAAAATTAATTAATCCCAAATCAAATGAAATATATTTTGATTCAACATTTGGAGATGGTGGTTACGCGAAAAAAATTCTTGACGCTTGTGATTGCAAGGTCATAGCAATCGATCGCGATCCAAATGTAAAAGAAAGGGCTAAAGAATATGAAAAAAAATATGGTGAAAGATTTATTTTCTTCAATGCTAGATTTAGTCAGATCAATGAGGTTATGGAGAAAGCAAAAGAAGAAAAAATTAACGGTTTCGTATTTGATATAGGTGTTTCTTCAATGCAATTAGATAATGCAAACAGGGGCTTTTCGTTTATGAAAGATGGTCCGCTAGATATGAGAATGAGTAGTCGAGGTTTGACAGCTTCCTCAGTTGTTAATTCAAAATCTGTAAATGAACTTGCAGATATAATTTATCATTATGGAGACGAGAGAAATTCTAGAAAGATAGCAAAAAATATTGATAAATTTCGCAAATCAAAAGAAATAAATAGTACTTTGGAACTTGCTAATATTGTGAAGCAATCATTTCCCAATAAATACTTCAAAAAACATCCTGCAACAAAAACATTTCAAGCACTAAGAATGTATGTAAATAGTGAAATAGAAGAGCTTCATCAAGGCGTAAATTTAGCAGTCAAACACTTAAAACAATATGGAAAGCTGTGTGTAGTTTCTTTTCACTCAATAGAAGATAGATTAGTAAAAAATTTTATGTCAATTATTGAGCCAAATTCCAATACTAAAAAAATAATTAAACCATCGAAGAAGGAAGTAGAAATTAACCCTCGAGCAAGATCAGCAAAACTAAGGTTTACTGAATTAAATAATAGCGAATATCAATTCGTATCAATAAATGATTTAGGATTCGAGTACTAATGATAAATAAGTTTTTAAAAATCTTTTCTGTCTTTATTTTGTTAAGTGGACTGATCGCTATAATGGTAATCAAAAATATTTCAGCTGAAAAACAAAATTATATAAATCAATTAGAATTATCACTTAGAGAAGAGCAAGAAAAAAATCAATTATATCAAATAGAATGGGAGCATATGATTTCCCCTCTTAATTTAAAGAAAATTTCTGAGATGATATTAACAAATGATTATACGAAATATTTTGTTGTACTTGATAAAGACGAAATTGATAAAAATAATAATTATTTTCAAGATATAATTACAATTGATCAGCCAGTAAGTGTAATTATGAAACCTGCTAGATAGACCTCTTTCGTGAAAAAAAGAAAGAAATCGCTAAAAAAAAAATTTGATATTTATCAAAAAAGCTTTTCCTTCACTCATCGTTATAATGCTGAGAAATTTTCTTTAGACAAAATTAAACTTCTAAAAAATAATTTTGCTCTCAAAATAAATAATCGACTAATTTTGGCATCAATTATATTTAGTAGCTTATTTATTGCTGTTACTATTAAAATGATAGAAATAAATTTATTTTATGTTGAGAAAGGTAAATTATTTGTCTCATCTGAACTTGATGAACGTGGAAATATTTATGATCGTAATAATTCATCATTAACTGCCAATCTATTAACCTCACATATCTCAATTAATCCAAAAAAAATTTATGATAAGGAAAGATTCATTAGTAAAGTCTCAGGACTGAATACTATAGTAAATGCTAAAGAAATTAGAGTCTCAGTTGAGAAAGGGCAGTTTTTTTGGATTAAAAAAAACGCTGGACCTGCAGAGATTCAAAAATTTATTGATTTAGGTGAAACAGGGATTGAGTTTCACGATGTACATAAAAGAAAATATCTTCATAGTGAGCTATTTAGTCATTTAATTGGTAAAGTTGATCTAGATAATGAGGGGATATCCGGCATTGAAAAGTCTTATAATTATATTCTTAAAAGTGAAGCCAAAAAAGATCTAGTCACTTCACTGGATTTAAGAGTGCAGTATATTGTTAGAGATGAAATTATCTCAGCAATGAAGTTGTATAGAGCATCTGGCGGTTCAGGTCTTGTTATGGATGTTAATAATGGTGAAATTTTATCGATGGTATCACTACCAGATTTTGATCCTAATAGTAAAATTACTAAAGACAGTCATTTATTTAATAAAAATACACTTGGAGTATACGAATTTGGTTCAGTAATGAAAATATTCACAACAGCAATTGGTATAGAAGAAGATATATTTCGCCCGAGTACTCAGTATCCAATAAGTGATTTTATTTATGTTGGTAAGCACAGAGTAAATGATGATCATAGACCTTGCGAAAAAAAAACTTGTTCAGTTGAAGAAATTTTTGTTCATTCTTCTAATGTTGGTTCAATAAAGATGATAAGAGATATTGGACAAGATATGCAGAAAGATTACTTATCTCGACTAGGTCTTTTCAATTCAGTAAATATAGATATACCAGAAAAGGCTGTACCAATCGTACCTGAACCTTGGAGAATGGTAAATACAGAGTCCATTTCTTATGGATATGGATTATCAATTTCTCCACTCCATTTAGCCATTGCAACATCATCTGTAATTAATGGTGGATATCTTATAGATCCAACTATTATTAAAACTAGTAGTGAAACAGCTTATATAAAAAAGGTATTCTCAGATCGCACAAGCGAAGTTATGAGATACTTATTAAGTAGAGTTGTAGATGAAGGAACTGCAAAAGATGCTTTTGGTAAAAATGCTGATAGAGCATATACAATTGATGAAAAATTTAAGTATATAGTTGGAGGCAAAACTGGTACAGCGCGCAAGATTAATAACAAAACTTACGTAAATGAAAAAATGACAACATTTGTATCAGCATTTCCAATTCATAAGCCAAAGTACCTAATATTAATTTCTTTAGATGATCCTAAGGGTATCAACGGAGAATACGGAAGTCCGTATAACACATGGAATTGGACTAATGCAGGTTGGAACGCAGCAAGAGTCTCAAGACAAATTATTGACAGAATAAGCCCAATTTTAGACACAAAAAGTAAATACTTACCAGGTGATAATATTTTAATAAATACATCACTTGAATAAATGACTCAGAGTTTACTTTTAAAAAAAATCCATTCTGATGGAATTAAATTTAATGGAGTTTCCTCGGATACAAGAACTCTAGTAAAGGGTAACTTATTTTTTGCTATAAAAGGCAATAATTCTGATGGTCTAAATTATATAGATCATGCCTACAGAAAAGATGCCTCAGCAGTCGTTATTTCTAATCGAAAAAAAATATCTAACATTTCTGAGCGTTTACCAATATATATTGTTAAGGATGTAAGAAAAGAATTTGCTATTGCAGCATTTTCAATAAATAAAAATAATATTACACATAAAATAGGAGTCACCGGAACTAACGGTAAAACATCAGTCACATTTTATATTAATTATATATTAGATAAAATTAATATTAAATCAGCGACAATTGGCACATTAGGAAATTCTGTTTTAAAAAAAAACAAAAGTAACCTTACCACGCCATCATCACTAGACCTAGCCAGGCAATTATCAGCTATTCATAGAAAAAAAATAAACCATGTATCAATTGAAGCTTCAAGTCATGGATTACATCAAAAGCGTTTTTGCGGATTACAATTCAATGTTGGAATACTTACTAATATTTCACGTGATCATCTTGACTACCATAAAACAATGGACAATTATATCTCGAGTAAGGCAAAACTATTTAATGATTATTTATCACAAGATGCAAAGATAATAATAAATTCGGAAACTAAATATTTAGCTCAGTTTCTAAAAAAAATTAAAAATTTAAAATCTAAAGAAGTAATTTTATTTCAAAAAAATAATGACTTTAAACTTTTAAAAATAAATTTTAGAAAAGATGAAGTAAATGTTAGTGTAATTATAAGTAGAAAAAAATTTAATTTAGTATTTTCCAGTCTTCCATTATTTCAAATTAAAAATTTTTTAATTGCTGCTTCAGCAGTATCATTTATGGGTTACAACTTAGCAAACTTATCTACAATATCTAAAAAATGTCCAAACGTCTCAGGAAGAATGGAATATGTAGGTCTATCTAAAAAGGGTGGTAAGGTATATGTCGATTTTGCTCATACTCCTGATGCGCTTTTAAATGTTTTGAAAGAAATTAAACAAACAAATCCCTCCAAAATCATTCTTATATTTGGTTGTGGCGGTGACAGAGATAAAGGAAAAAGATCTAAAATGGGTGTCATTGCAAAAAAATATGCCGATATTGTAATTGTAACTGATGACAACCCTCGTTATGAGGATGCATCTAAAATTAGGAAAGAGATAATTCAAAACTCAAATTTCTTTGTGGAAATAAGCAATAGAAAAAAAGCTATTGAGCATGGAATAAGCAAATTAGAAAAAAAATCTGTATTATTAATAGCTGGCAAAGGACATGAAAAAAATCAAATTATAAAAGGTAAAATTTATAATTTTGATGATGTTGCTGTAGCAAAAAAATTAATGAAACAAACATGAATTCTTCAATATCGTTAAAAGAGATAAATAAGTTCTTCAATCTTAAACTAAAAAAAATTCATATAACTGGTGCATCTATTGATACTCGATCTCTAAAGAAAGGAAATATTTTTTTTGCCTTAGAAGGCAATAACTTTGATGGGAATGACTTTATAAAAAGAGCAGAAAGCAAAGGTGCTTCTGTTGCAATTGTGAAGAGAATTGATCATTCTTCAAAACTTATTCAAATTAAAGTAAATAATACGCAAAAGGCATTAAGAGAGCTCGCCAGATTTTATCGTTCATTATTGCAAACAAAGATTATCGGCATTACTGGAAGTGTAGGTAAAACTGGAACAAAAGACGCTATATCGAAATTATTAAATAATAAAAATTCAGTCTTTTGTTCAAAAAAATCATATAACAATCACATTGGATTACCAATTGAATTACTAAATATGCCAAAAAATTCCAAATATGGGTTTTTTGAGTTAGGTATGAATCATCCAGGGGAAATATCAAAACTTACAAAAATTCTTCAACCAGAAATTGCGATTATTCTTAACATAGAAAATGTTCATATAGGAAATTTTCATTCATTAAAGGAAATTGCTAAGGCCAAATCCGAAATCTTTAGTGCAACCAAAAGTGTAAAGCATTTAATCTTAAATAAGGATACCAATTACTTCACATTCATAAAGGATTTAGCTAATAAACATAAAATTAAACATGTATACGATTTGAGCACTAATGAAAATTCTTCTGCTTACTTTTGTAAAATTCACGAAAAAAAAAATACCATCAGTTTGTCAGCAAGTGTTCTTCAAAATAAGAAAATAGATTTTAATATCAGAAAAGATCAGCATAATCTTATGGGTAATATTCTTGCAATTATAATTTGCTTCCAGATAATCGGTATAAATCCAAACGTTATAAAGGGTTTTATGAATGTTTCATTCAGTCCTGGGCGTGGTAACGTCATTAAAAAATATTTTAATGGCTTTAAACAAATAGTTTATGATTTTACATATAATGCAAGTCCAGTATCGATGAAAGCCAATTTAGAAATGTTTGCTAAATTAAATGATAATAATCAAACATATATTATTGGTGATATGAACGAATTAGGGAAGGCATCGAAAAAGTATCATAGAGAAATTCTTAATTACTTATTGAAGCTAAAATATAAAAAGATAATTTTTGTCGGACCAATTTTCTTTTCATTAAGAAATGTTATCAAAAAGAAAAATATTTTCTTCTTTCAAAACATTAATGAAGTGATTTATAAAATAGATAAAATATTAAACTATAATTGCAATTTATTTATGAAAGGTTCAAATTCTATCAAACTAAATAAATTAATCTCATTTATGGGACAAACAAGAAAATGATTTTATTATTTTTAGAATATTTTAATCTCTATAGCTTGGTAAATTTTTTTTCTTATTTAACTGTAAGAACAGGGTTCGCTTTATTTACTTCATTTCTTTTCATATTAATTTTTGGCCCATTATTAATTAATAAAATAAGCTCTTACCAATCAATCGGGCAACCAATAAGAAAAGATGGTCCTGAGTCTCACTTGGTTGCTAAGAGGGGCACACCCACGATGGGTGGTATAATTGTTTTAGCTTCTATTGTTATATCAATCTTACTTTGGGTAAATCCAGAAAGTTATATCTCTTGGCCAGTTATATTTTTATTAATATCATTTGGCTTAATTGGTTTTATTGACGACTATACTAAAGTTAAAAACAAAACATCTGATGGAATATCAGCAAAATTAAGGGTTACTTTGCAAATTATTGCATCTCTTCTATTCATTTATTGGATAACAACGTATCACGCGATTAGTATTGAACTATTATCTTTGCCATTTCTAAAAGACATTTTTATCAACTTAGGTTTTTTTGCTGTTCCATTTTGTTTACTAGTGATTGTAGGTTCTGCAAACGCTGTGAACTTAACTGATGGATTAGATGGTTTGGCTATAGTTCCTATAATGATTGTTTCGGCAACATTTGCCGTAATTTGTTATCTGGCAGGGAACATAATATTTTCTGAATACTTATACATCAATTACTTGCCTGGAGCAGGAGAATTAACTGTTCTCTGTGCTGCCATAATAGGATCTGCTTTAGGGTTCCTTTGGTACAATGCGCCTCCAGCAATGGTTTTTATGGGTGATACTGGGTCATTATCCCTAGGAGCTACCCTTGGAGGGACAAGTGTACTCATAAAGCAAGAAATAGTATTGGCAATAGTTGGAGGTATTTTTGTTGCTGAGGCACTTTCAGTTATTCTTCAGGTAGGGTCATTTAAACTTACAAAAAAAAGAATATTTTTGATGGCACCTTTGCACCATCATTTTGAAAAGATGGGTATTCCTGAATCTAAGATTGTAATTCGATTTTGGATTGTAGCCATGATTTTAGCTCTTATAGGCCTTGCTACCTTGAAAATAAGATAGTCACCATGCTAAATTCAAATATATTTTCAAATCGCAAAATCCTGGTGATTGGAATGGGAAAAACAGGTCGTTCAATTAGTAATGCATTAATTAAAAGTAAGGCTAATGTTTTTGTTTGGGATGATAGTAAAATAATTAGAAAAAATTTAAAAATTAAAGGCTATAATATTTTTAATAGTAAGAATTTAAAAAAAATTAATTTTATTGTACCAAGCCCAGGGATACCCCTAAAAGGAAAAGATAAACACAAATTAATAAAAAAGACTATAAATCAAAATATAAAAATTGTTTCCGAACTTGATCTATTTCAAATATATTTAAATAATTGTAAAAATAATAAAAATATAAAAGTCATTGCAGTTACAGGAACAAACGGCAAATCAACAATAGTTTCACAAATTTATCATTGTCTTAAAAGAAATAATTATAATGTATATTTAATTGGAAATATTGGATACCCAATATTTGACTCAGTAAAAATTAGAAATGGATTTTATATTATTGAAGTATCGTCATATCAATTAGAGTCCTCAAAAATATTTAGTCCTGATATATCCTGTATTACAAATATCACTCCAGATCATTTGAAGAGGCATAAAACTTTTAATAATTATGCAAAAGCTAAACTTCAAATATTGAATAATTTCTCTGATGGAAAATCATTTTTTTATGATCGAAATATGATAATAAAAAAACTAATAAAAAAAAGATTATCAAAAAAATTGTATGAAAGTATTAAAAAAAATAGCAAAAAAAATTTAAATGAGATAGAAATCAAAAAAATATTTTTAAAAGACTCAATAACTTATAATCAAAATCAATTATATACTTATGCTATATGTAGAACTTGTGGCGTTGCTAAAAATACGATTTTATCTTCGCTTAAATCATATAAACCATTGCCTTACAGACAGCAGGTAATCTACAATGACGCTCATATACAAATAATCAATGACTCTAAATCGACAAATTTTGATTCACTTAATTACGCTTTATCTCAATATAAAAATATAATTTTAATCTGTGGAGGGGAGATAAAAAGTAATAAAATCAACATATTAGATAAAAATAGCAAGAATGTACTTGCTGCAATTATAATTGGAAAAGAAGGTAAATTATTTGAAAATTATTTTAAGGATAAATGTAATACCATATATGCAGTAAATCTAAAAAAGAGTTTCGAGATAGCCTTAGAAATATCTTTAGATTCTAATGAGTATCAAGCAATACTTTTTAGTCCAGGAGCAGCATCATTTGATCAGTATAAAAATTTTGAGGAGAGAGGAAAACATTTTACTAGTATCGTAAAAACTACATATTTCAATGAATAGTGATATTGATGAAAAATCTATAATAACAAACTGGGTAAAGCAAATAAACAAACCAATTTTTTTTAGCGTCACAATATTAATGACAATCGGTTTATTTATAAGTTTAACAATTAATCCAGGAACTTCAAAATATTTAAATAACAATTTATTTTCATATTTTAATATTCAGGCTTTATATTTAATCATAGGTTATGTCATTTTTTTATTAATATCATTTATCAATGTTGATCAAGTTAAAACGGGTTCAATATATTTATTTATAATTGTATTTATCTCTCTTTTGGTAACATTAATTATTGGTGTTGAAATCAAGGGATCAAAACGTTGGCTTTATTTATTGAATATTTCAATAATGCCAATTGAAATCTTAAAACCTTTTTTTTGTGTAATACTTGGAATAATTTTAAATAACCGATACCAAAAAAATAAATATTCATCTTATACAATAAGTTTTATTATCTTTTGTTCAGTCTCAATTATACTAGTTATGCAACCTGATGTTAGTCAATTATTTTTAATTTCAGTAATATATTTTTCTTCAGTTTTTATGAGTGGTTTCAGTATTGTCATACTTTCAAGTCTTATAGTCTCAGGTATAATATTCTCTATTTTAATTTATTTAATGAATTTTAATGTCCAAAATAGAATTAATTCTTTTTTTTTTCCAGAAGATTACGATTTAACTCAAACAGAGTTATCTTTACAAGCGATCAAACAAGGCGGTTTAATAGGGGTTGGGCCTGGAAATGGTCTTCTTAAAAACAAAATTCCTGAAGCTAATTCTGATTATATATTTTCTGTAATTGCTGAAGAGTATGGGCTCATTGGATGCCTAGTAATTTTGTCACTTTTTTTCATAATCGCTTATCAAGGATTTAAAAAAATATACGGTAACAATGATCATTTCATTCAAATTTGTATTTTTACACTCATTATATACATATGTTTACAAGCCCTTGTACACATTGGAGTGAATATTAGATTAATACCGACAACTGGAATTACTCTTCCATTTATAAGCTATGGTGGTTCATCAGTATTAGGGATGTCAATATCTTGCGGTTTAATTCTTCTACTATCTAAAAAAAACCACATTAGAGAATAAAGATAATTAATATGAATAGATATATCCTAATTGGCGGTGGAACAGGTGGTCATTGCATCCCAATGAACGTACTTTACGACTATATAATAAAGGATAGTCAATGCATTATAATTACTGATACCAAAGGTATGCGTTTTTTTAAAAATAGACCACCTGAGTCAATTATTGTTTTAAAAAAATTAATTAATAGCCAGTCCCAAATTGCATACTTAATAAACTTGCCATATCTCTTTGTAAAATCTCTCTGGATTTTATTGCAAGTAAAACCTTCTGCCTTAATTGGATTTGGGGGATATTTTACGATACCAGTAATTTCAGCGGGTTGGATAATTGGAATTTCAATTTTCATTCACGAGGGTAATGCCTTGATTGGGAAGGCTAATAAATTTTTATCTAATTTTGCAAAAAAAACTTTTACTACATTTAAAAAGACAATTGATCAAAATCATAATGTATTCAAAAAATCTCTACATGTAGGTCTACCTATCAGATATTCAGATGAGACCCGACATAATATTGATACTGATCAATATACAATATGTGTTTTAGGAGGAAGCCAAGGTGCAAAAAATTTATCATTTAATGTGGCTGAGGCAATTAATTCGGTACAGAAACAAATAAAGGAAAATATAATTGTGTATCATCAATGTCGAAAAGAAGATGTCAGTGACATTATACAATTTTATAACTCTAACCAAATTACTGCAAAAGTTAAAAATTACTTTTCTGAAATGATAAACCTTATCGCCAATTCAAATTTAATTATATCAAGATCAGGGTCATCGACAGTGAATGAAATTATTAATAATGGGATTCCTTCAATTCTAATTCCTTTTCCTTATGCGTCAGACAATCATCAATTCTATAATGCTCAAGTTTTAAATGAAATAAACTGTTCTGTATTAATAGAAGATAAAAATGCAAACGCAAAGAATTTAGAAATTAATATACTTAATTACATTAAAAATAAGCATAAAAATTTGAACATATCAAATCAACTAAAATCTCTGACAACTTATAATCCTTCACTTAAGATTATTGACGAAATTGAAACAAAAACATGAAAATAAGCAAAAATAAAAGAATTCATATTATTGGAATTGGTGGAATAGGTATGAGCGGAATTGCAGAAATACTTCATGGACTAGGTTATAAAGTGCAAGGTAGTGATGTAAATTTAAATGCAAATATTATTCGTTTGAATCAACGTAAAATTAAAACATTTATAGGTCACAGCATAAACAATATGAAGAATGTAGATCTTTTAGTGTATTCATCAGCAATAAGTAAAAATAATACAGAGCGAAAATTTGCTTTGAAAAACAAAATACCCTCTATATCGAGGGCTAACATACTCTCTCAGCTAGTGAAACTAAAAAAAACAATCGCTATTTCTGGTTCTCACGGAAAAACCACAACCACTTCACTAATATCTTCAATTCTAGGAGCGTCGAAGCTAAAGCCAACAGTAATCAATGGCGGGATTATTAATGATTACGGAACAAATACCAAACTTGGAAATGGAGAATGGATGATAGTAGAAGCTGATGAGTCTGATGGTACATTCGTTAAATTACAATCTACTATATCTGTTGTTACCAATATCGATAAGGAGCATTTAGACTTTTATAATAACTTTCAGAACCTTAGAAATAAATTTGAGAAATTTATTAATCAAGTCCCTTTTTATGGAGTTGCCGTTGTGTGTAATGATGACGAAAATCTAAGGAAAATAATTAAGAAAAATACATCAACTAATATTATCACTTATGGTTGCAAAATACCTTCTGACATACAAGGAAAAAATATTAAATATCTAAAAACAGGAGTTTGTTTTGATGCAATCATAAAAAATAAAAATAAAATAATAAAAAATATACAATTACCACTTTATGGCGAATACAATATTAATAATGCCTTAGCCGCAATTGCCGTTGCAACTAATTTAAATCTTAATTTTCTAGAAATAAAAAAGGCGCTATCAAAATTTTCGGGTGTTCAAAGAAGACTGACAGTTAGGTGGCAAAACGAAAATATAAAAATAATCGATGACTATGCTCATCATCCTACAGAAATAAGTAATGTTATTAGAGGATTAAAAAAATCTAGGTTAACTAATAAGCTTGTAGTAATTTTTCAACCTCATCGTTATTCAAGACTAAATAATTTAAAAAACGAGTTTGCAAAGTGTTTCTACGAATGTGACCATGTAATGATATCAGATGTGTATGCAGCCGGTGAAAAAAAACCAATTAATTTTGATTTAAAAAAAATAATAGAAAAAATTACTAAAAATTCAAAAGTAAAAGCCAGTTATTATTCAAATAATGAAGATTTATTTCAGTTTATTAGTATTAAAAAATCTGAAACTATATTCTTATTTTTAGGTGCTGGTACTGTTACAGAATGGGCAAAGGATTTTTCTAAAGATATTAAAAATATTTATGAATAATCAACAAAAAATATTTCATAAGCTTCATTCGGATCTAAATATTAAAGGTAAATATAACTTTAATTACAATCTATCTAAAAGTTCATGGTTTGGAATTGCTGGAAATGCTGAAATATTTTTTGTTCCTGATGATTTAACTGATTTAAAATTATTATTAGAAAATAGACCAAAGGAAATGAATATAACTATACTAGGACTTGGTTCAAATGTAATTATACGAGATGGAGGTATTTCTGGTGTTGTAATGAAGCTTGGAAAATCATTTAGTAATATTGTTGATAAAGGAGAAGAATTACTAGTAGGTGCAGCTGCTCATGATAAGGTTTTAGCAAAATTTTGTTTAAACAAGAGCATTGGTGGTTTTGAATTTTTATTTGGAATACCCGGTTCAATTGGTGGGGCTATTTCAATGAATGCAGGTTGTTATGGTTTTGAAACTAAAGATATTTTTAAGAAAGCTAAATGTATCACTTTTGATGGAAAATTATGTGAGCTAGAGAATTCTGAACATATGTTTACTTATAGAAAAAATAATAAAATAGATAATTTATTAATTTATGAGGTGTACTTTAAAAAAAAAATAAAAGAAAAAAAATTAATATTAAATGAAATGACAAAAATAGATGAAGAAAGAAAACAATCTCAGCCTCAAAAAGTAAGGACTGCTGGCAGTACATTTAAAAACCCTAAAAATCAAACTAATGAAAAAGCTTGGAGTCTCATAAAGAAGTCAAATCAAGATATCTTCAAGAAAAATGGAATTTCATTCTCTAGGGAGCATGCAAATTTTATTGTGAATACTCAGTTTATATCAGCAAATCATATTGAAGATTTTGGAGAAGAAGTTCGAAGGAATGTGAAAGCCAGCACAGGAATAAATCTTGAGTGGGAAATTAAGATTCTCGGAAATAGATGAAAAATTCTTTAAATATAATGTTGTTATATGGAGGAATATCTGCGGAGCGAGAAATAAGCATTATAACTGCTAAAGCCATAAGTGAGTCCTTAAATAACATAGGTCATAACGTAATAGAAATTGATGCAGGCATTAATCTTGCAGTAGATTTAAATAAATACAAACCTGATTTAGTATTTAATGGATTACATGGGACTTGGGGGGAAGATGGAGAGGTACAAAAAATAATTGAAAGATTTAAAATACCTTATACTCACTCAGGGGTAGAAGCATCACAAATTGCAATGGATAAAATAAAATCAGCTGAGATATTTAATAAAAATAATTTCTTTCATCCTAAAACTTATCTAATAAAAATTAATGAAATAAATAAGCAAAATTTTTTTGAATACCCTTTTGTCTTAAAGCCAAGAAGTGAAGGTTCAAGTGTTGGAGTTGGTATAATACGCTCTAAATCAGACAGAGAAAATTACATTCAGGAAAATATGTTTAGAAAAGAGATTCTTATTCAACAATTTATTAAAGGTCCTGAGATAAATGTAGCAATTTTTGGAAATAACAAAACAGGCTCTTTAGAAATCGATCCCAAAAATGAATTTTATGATTACGAGTCAAAATATTTTGATAAAGGTCAGACAAAACATATTATCCCCCCTCGACTAAATGTTGATCAAATTAAAGAAGTGGAAAAACTAGCACTTAATGCACACCACTTAATTGGTTGCAAGGGGATTTCTAGAATAGAATTTATTTTAGACAGCACCAGTAAACAATTTTATATTTTAGAATTAAATACGCAACCTGGGATGACTCCTACTTCCCTTGTGCCTGAAATTGCTAAATATCATGGAGTTAATTTTGATGATTTAATCAAATGGATGATCGAAGATGCAAAGTAAATTAATCAAAATAATAAATTATACTTCAATATCACTTGTATTTCTAAGTAGTCTTATTTTATTTTTAAGTATTCAATATCCTCAAATCTTAAAGAATAAGTTTCTAATAAAAAATATAAATATTATTGGTGACGATAAATCTGATAAACAAGATATTAAAAATTTAGTTATAGCACAAAATAAAGATTTATATTTGATTAAGCTACAAAGTTTAAAAGAAGTAATTGAAGCTCAAGAATGGGTAAAAAAGGTAAATATTAAAAAAACTTTTCCTTCAACAATAGAAATTAATATTACAGAAAATGACCCCTTTGCAGTTTACGTTTCTGATAGAGATACATATTTAATTGATGTTGATGGTTCATTTATCACAAAAGTCAATCAAGATACTTACGATCATAACTTATTAATTGTGAGAGGTAATCTATCTAATCTTAATTTAGAGGGTTTGATTAAAAAAATAAATATTCACTTTCCATCATTAATAAAAAAAATTAAAACACTTGAGTTTGTTGAAGAAAGAAGATGGAATCTAAGCCTCAATAATAATCTTATTATTAAACTACCAGATGAAAATGTTGGTAAATCACTTATAAATCTTAAAAGTTTATTCATAGAAGAAAAAATATTAGAAAGTAACGTTATTGAAATAGATTTAAGAATTAATGGTCGAGCTTCATTAAAAGTATTAGATGGAGAAATAAAATACGGTGTAGATGAAATTTAATGCAGCAGAATATTATAAGTGCGGTAGATATTAGAGCAGATAAAATCATTTGCTTAATTGCACAAGAGCTGCAAATTATAAATAAAGGTAAAATATTACAACTAATTGGCATAGGAACATCAAAAATGCCTGTGGATTGCCTTAAACCATTAGCACTAGATAGTGAAATTATAAAAAAATATATTGGTGATGCAATAAAATCAGCTGAAAATGAAGCAGGTGTTAAATTACAGGATATATTTGTCAGTATTTCAGAAAATTTATCATCTAAATATGTAAACTTCGAGGTTAATATTGGTAATAGCAATATTAATGAGGAAAATATAAAACAATTTTTTAGCTCAGATTCTTTTAAAGAACTATATACCCAAAATGAAGAGCCACTTCATTCTTTTCCTATTAGTTATAGAATAAATGATAAAAAAAGTGTCTCAGAACCTATAGGCCAAAAGGCTGATAAATTAATGGTAAAGTGGCATATTATTAATGTATCAAAAGATTATTTAAATAAAGTTTATTTGTTATTTAATGAATTAGAGATTAATTTAAAACAAGTGGTTTCAAGTCATTATTCTAGTAGTTTAGCTGTATTAGATGATTACGAATCTGATAATGGAGCAGTAACAATAGATATTCAAAAAAATAAAACAATTTTGTCTTACACTTTTGATGGTCAAATTATCGGGTATGATCTCATTAAAATTGGCACTTACCATTTTGCTAATGATATTTCACAAATAAAGTCCATCTCCTTAGATGAGTCAGAAAAAATCAGAAAACAACTCGACATTGTTGATTTCGATCGCAAAAATAATAAAATATTAGATCGGTTCTTTGATATTTACATTTCTAGAGCAAATGAACTTGTTGATTTAATTAATAGAAAAATTGAAACATCAAGATTCAATTCATTAATTTCAAGTAATATTGTATTAACTGGCTATGGCGCTAAGTCTTTAACTGTTCAAAAATTAATGAAACAAAAGTTTAATTTGAAGCAATTTCGCCTAGGATCCACAAAAAAAATTAACGGGTCTAAAACATTTCTTGACAATCCCTCATTAGTTTCTGCATTTGGATTACTTTCATATGCATCAAACCATGTTCTAGAGGGCGAAAATACAGATAAAAATACGAAAAAAAAATCAATTTTATCAATATTTTACCATTTTTTTCGTAATTTATAGAGTTTCAAAAAGTAACAAATAGTAACAATCTTTGTCTGTAAAGCGAAACTCTGAAATCGTATAAATTAGATTGTATGCAAAAAACTATAAATAAATCTTTTAACTTAAGCGGTATCACCCTTCACAGCGGTAAAAATTCAAATATATCTGTTAACCCTGCGCCAGCAGATACAGGCATTGTGTTTAAAAGAAATGATTTAAAAGTATCTCATGGTGACACAATAATTAAGGCAAATTATCAAAACGTAATAAAATCAGATTTGTGTACAAAGATTGCAAACGAAAATAATATTAGTGTTTCAACTATTGAACATATTATGTCCGCATTTCATGGTATGAAAATTGATAACGCAATTGTAGAGTTAGATACTGACGAAATGCCAATATTAGATGGAAGTGCGGTTGAATATGTTAAAGGTATTGAAAGTGTAGGTGTTAGATATTTAAGTTCAAAGAAGAAAATTATCAGAATTTTAAGACCAATTATCTTTAGAAATAATGAATCTTATATTAAAGTCCAGCCGTCTGAAGAATTTCATATAGATTATACAATCAATTATGATCATCAATCAATTAAGACTCAACAGTTTAGTTTTAATTTCGATCAAGAAACTGATTACAAAAAAATAATCTCAAATTGTAGAACTTTTGGATTTAAACACGAAGTTGATTATCTCCGAGAGAAAGGACTTATAGCAGGTGGATCATTTGATAACGCAATTGTATTAGATGATCATGGAATTATGAATAAAAATCCACTCAGACAGGAAAAAGAATTTGTCAAACATAAAATTCTTGATTTCATAGGTGATATTTTCTTGCTTGGCTCTAGCATAAAGGGATCATTTGAAATCTATAAGGGTGGCCACAGGCTAACACATGATCTAATGAAATCCATTATGTCAGATGACTCCAACTGGATTTTTGAAGATCAAACGCCGTATAATTTAAAATTAGAGAATATAGATTATATTGAAGAAGTATCAGTTGCTATTTAGTCTTGAGATTAGTCCTTTAATCTAAAAAAATTTTCGTTAAAATCCTTCTTGTGAATAAAATTAAACTGCTTTTAGTTACTATATTTGTGTGTTTTTTACTAGCTGGTTGTACAAGTACAAAACTTTCTATTCCAGAAACAGAAGGAGAGAAACTGCAGATTTTATATTCTAATGCTATTGAACTTGTTAGAAAAAAAGATTTTGTAGATGCAGCAATTCTTTTTGAAGATATTGAGAGACAATACCCTTACTCAAAATGGTCAAATCAAGCACAACTTATGACTGCTTTTTGTTACTATAAATCTCAAATGCACGAGGAAAGCATTGATGCACTAGAAAGATTTATTGCTTTATATCCAAGTAGCAAAAAAATATCATATGCTTATTATTTAAGAGCGCTTAATTATTTTGAGCAAATCAAAGATGTAGAAAGAGATCAGAGCTTAACTACAAAATCAAAACAAGCTTTCTATGAAGTTGTTAATAGATATCCTGAGTCTGAATTTGTGGATGATGCATACGAAAAAATTGATATCATAAATGATAGATTGGCTGCCAAGGAGATTGTTATTGCTAGATATTATCAGTTTAATCATCAATGGATTTCAGCTATTAATCGATATAACAAAATATTAAGAGAATATGATACTTCAGTTTACACAGAGGAATCATTACACCGATTAGTTGAAATATATTTATCTTTAGGACTTCATGAAGAAGCAAAAAACTATGCCTCAACTCTTGGATTTAATTTTCCAAGCAGTGATTGGTATATAAAAAGCTATGAACTTGTCAAAGATTTAAGTTAACTTTTAAAAGTGGAAAAATTTCCAAAAAAAAAGTTTCAAGAACTTGTAAAAATCATTCAGTATCATAATAATCTTTACTACAATGATGATAATCCTAAAATTAGTGATGCAGAGTACGATGAGCTGATCAATGATTATAGAAAAATTAAGAAATTATTTCCTATTGAAACTAAGCAATCTGATCTTTTAGATGAAATTGGAGGTAAGCCCTCTGAATTATTTTCAAAATTTAATCACCCTACAAGAATGCTTTCACTTGATAATGCAATGTCAGAAGATGACTTAGTAAATTTTCAAAAAAAATTATCTAATTTCCTTAACAAAAAAACTAATGATTTTGAATTTTCTACAGAGCCTAAAATTGACGGATTATCAGTTAATTTGATTTATAAAAATGGTAAACTTGTTATAGCTGCAACAAGAGGCGATGGTCAGACAGGAGAAAATATTACAAATAATGTAATTACAATCAAGGATATCCCAAAACTCTTAAAAACAAAATCTCCACCAACCTTCATTGAAATTAGAGGTGAAATATTTATCACTAAAGATGATTTTATAAAACTTAACACAGAAAATAATTTTGCTAACCCAAGAAATGCTGCAGCTGGCAGTCTAAGACAATTAGACCCAAGAGAAACTGCAAAGCGACCTCTTAAATTTATTGCGCATGGTTTTGGTTCATATAATGGAGAAAAGAATAATTACTATGATCAATTAATTGAATTAAAGTCCTGGGGAATTCCAATTAGTCCATTTCTCAAAAAAGTTCAAAATTTAAATGAGTTAATGACAATATATAATGAAATTAACAAAAAAAGAGCAGAGATACCCTACGATATTGATGGACTTGTATATAAAGTAAATAATTTATCTTTTCAAAATAGGCTAGGAATTGTTGGCAAATCGCCTCGATGGGCCATAGCACACAAGTTTGCGTCAGAAACTGCTCAAACTGAAATCAAAAAAATAGATATTCAAGTTGGAAGAACTGGCTCGTTAACACCGGTTGCAAGATTGAAACCAATAAATATTGGTGGTGTATTGGTTTCAAACGCAACACTTCATAATTTTGAAGAAATAGAAAAAAAAGATATTCGTGAAGGTGACTCTGTAATTGTTGAAAGAGCTGGAGATGTAATTCCTCATATCCTTAGAGTTGTTAATAAGAATAAAAAAAATAGACCAAAACTTTTTAAGCCACCTAAATATTGTCCAATATGTAAATCACCAACAATAATTGACCCAGATGAAGTTGTTGTCAGGTGTTCAGGTACTTATATTTGTGACGCTCAAAAAGTTGGTAGATTGAAACATTTTGTTTCTAGAAGTGCACTGGATATTGAAGGTTTGGGTGATAAGCAAATTAATCTTTTTTACAAAAAGGGTCTAATTAGGGATTATGCTGATATTTTTGATTTAGTAGCAAAAAGAGCTATAGTTGTTAACTTTGAGGGTTGGGGCACACTCTCGTTCGATAATTTAATTAATGCAATTGATCAAAAGAAAAAAATTGAATTATCAAAATTTATATATTCTTTGGGAATCCGTTTTGTTGGTCAAATAAATGCAAAGTTAATATCGTCTGCCTTTTCCAATATTGAAGAATTTAAAAATTTTTTTGAAAGTGAAAATGATATTGTTAATGCTCTCAAAAATACAGATGGTCTAGGTCCAAAAGTCATTCAATCTTTTGTCGAATATTCATCAATCAAATCTAATAAGAAACAAATATTAAAACTAATTAAGAAAGTTGAATTGTTTATTAAAAAAATTGATACCGTTAAATCAAAAATCACAGGAAAGAAAATAATTTTTACTGGAACACTGTCATTAATGTCCAGAGCTGAAGCAAAGTCACAAGCTGAGAAGCTAGGCGCAAAAGTTGTTTCATCAATAAGCAAATCCACAGATATCCTAGTATCAGGGGAAAATTCTGGTTCCAAGCTAAAGAAAGCGAAGGAATTAGGTGTAACGGTTATGAATGAAAAAGAATGGAATAATTTAACTGGTTAATAAAGAAGAAGTTTGATTTATCAGCCATTTTTTCTCATGTTTATTCATAAATCGCAATATATTAAATTTCACATCTAAGTGATATTTATCAATCCACTCAATCTCTTTTTTACTCAACATTTTTGCATTTATTAAATTTCTATCAAGTGGAGCCATGGTTAATGTTTTAAAATGTAAATAGCCCTTTCTTAATTGCGATAAGATAAGGCTCTCAATTCTTATACCGTAGTCATTTTTTTTATAGAACCCAGGTTCATTTGAAACAATCATACCATCTTCAAAAGATATTTTAGAATATTGTGAAATAGACGGAGGGCTTTCGTGTACATTTAAGAAACAGCCAACTCCATGTCCAGTTCCATGTTCAAAATTACAATTTATTTCTTTAAGATATTTTCTTGCAAGATTATCTAATTTTTTACCTTTTTCTCCAAACTTGAATTTACTACGTGCGACTGCAATATGACCTTTTAATACTCTCGTATACATATCTATTTGGTCTTTTCGTGGCTTATTAAAACTTATTGTTCTTGTTACGTCAGTTGTACCGTCAAAGTACTGAGCGCCAGAATCAACTAATAATAAATCTGATTTTTTTATTTTTTTGTTAGTTGATTTATTTGCGCGATAGTGAACTATTGCGCCATTTGCACCTGTGCCAGCAATTGTTGGAAAACTAAGTGAAAAAAAATGTTTATTTCCTCTTCTTAAATTATCTAAATATTTAATCGCATCTAATTCTGTTGTTGTTTTATTTTGTACTTGGTTTTTTATCCAATATATAAATTTTGTAAGTGATGCACCGTCTCTGATGTGTGAATTGACCATTCCTTTTTGTTCAGTTTTATTTTTTTTCGATTTTAAGAGCTGTATGACATCACCTTGAAGAATTAATTTTCCTTTGTTTTTGATAGTATTAGCTAAGTTATGACTAATTGTGTTGATATCACATATGAATGATTTATTCATTCCATGTTCTTTAATAAATGAATTAATATCTTTTTGCTTTTTAAAAGATACATCAATGTTTAATTTTGTTTTTAGG
The DNA here is from genome assembly GCA_902525595.1 of uncultured Pelagibacteraceae bacterium. Classification (GTDB taxonomy): domain Bacteria; phylum Pseudomonadota; class Alphaproteobacteria; order Pelagibacterales; family AG-422-B15; genus CACNXQ01. Next base: position 20,569 of record CABZHO010000010.1, read on the forward strand.
TTGTTCGTACAATCAGAAAAAATATAACATTTTCCATTTTGTTGAATAATTGCCTGAGATAGAAATATGGGCGTGTATTCAATATCTTTTGATCTTAAATTAAATACCCAAGAAATTGAGTCACATGCAGTTAAAACGTAATAATCTGTTTTAGATTTTTTTAAGTAATTAATAATTTTATTTACTTTGTCTTTAGCATTTTCACCGGCAAATTTTTTAACCAACACAAATGGTTTTGATTTAATTTTCTTTGGTCTACTTTTCCAAACTTGATCAATAAGATTTTTTTCTAGTGGTATCAAATTTGTTTTTTTGCCTAGAGATTTTGCATACGATTTAATTTTAAAATAAGGTTGAATATCACCCTCAAATCCTACATTTCTTGCCTTTTTTGATCTTAGTAAATTTAATGGAGTGAGTTTACTGTAATTATATATTTTATAATGTTTTTTATTAACCTCATTTTGCGCTTGGATGGTATATCGCCCATCAACAAATAAATAAGCTTCATTTTTACCTATGATAACATCTCCAGCTGATCCAGTGAAGTCACTAATCCATTCTAGTCGTTTACTATAAATTGGTAAAAATTCATTCTGATATTCGTCAGAGTGCGAAATTAAGTAATAATCAATTTTATTTTTAATTAATAGTTTTCTTATTGCTGCAATTTTTTTTGGGGTATTCAACATGGTTTAAGAAAATCAGATATTAATTTTTTTGTACCATGTTTATCAAAATCCACAACTGCCTTTGTGCCATCAATATCTTTTATTTGGCCAACGCCAAATTTTTTATGTTCAACTGTTTGCCCTATTTTGAGTATGACGTCATCATTAATATCTCTTACATTTTCAATTTCAAGATCAACAACTGTTCGATAACTTGGAGATTGATTATTTTTAAAATCTAATTTTCTCGGTTTAAAGTCAAAATCTTGATTGAATTCATCAAATTCTTGATTTTGAAATCTATCCATGTGACTGGAAGCGTGATTAACAGTCTTTATTAATTCTTGATCTAACTCTTCAATAAATCGAGATTGCAATGAAGGCATCCAATTGTTTTGAAACCGACGACTCATTGAGGTTGAGATATTAATTATTTTTTTAGCACGCGTTATGCCAACGTAAGCAAGTCTTCGTTCCTCCTCAATGCCTTTATTTCCAGTTTCATCAATTGTTTTTTGATGAGGAAAAAGTCCCTCTTCCCATCCAGGTAAAAATACATAATCATATTCAAGTCCTTTTGCAGCATGAAGAGTCATAATGCTAACCTTATTATCTTCATTATTTTCGTCTATGGCTGTGACTAGCGATACGTGCTCTAAAAACTCTTCGATACTGTTATAATCTTCCATTGCAATAATTAATTCCTTGATATTTTCAATTTTTGTCTGAGCAGAAACATTTTTATCATTTTTAAGCATATTCATATAACCAGACTCATCGAGCAGCATTTTTAAAATGTCATAAAACTGCATGTTATCAATGGATGATTTTCCTCGATCAATAACAGAAATAAATGCTTTTAAGCTTGTAGAGATTTTTTTTGTAAACTCATCAGTATCAACCATACTTTTTGACGCTTGATACAATGAAATACGCTTTTGTTTTGCGTAAGATAAAATGTGATTAAATGATTTTTCTCCTATGCCTCTTTTAGGGACCGTTAGAGCTCTTTCAAATGCAACATCGTCTTGACTTTCATAAACCAACCTGAGGTATGAAACTGCATCTTTAATTTCAGATCGTTCATAGAAACGAATGCCGCCAACAATACGATAGGGAATTGAGTATTTTATTAAAGACTCTTCAATTTCACGTGATTGAAATACTGCCCTTACTAGTATTGAGATGTTATTTAGGTCAGGGTTATCGTCACTGTATTTCATTATATCCTGCGCAACTAAATCGGCTTCATCCCTACTTGAATTTACTAAATGAAGATGAATAGGATCCCCATCGCCTTGATCCGAAACAAGCTCTTTACCAAGCCTGTATTCGTTATAACTAATTAATGATGAGGCAGACTTAAGTATATTATTTGTTGAGCGATAATTTTGTTTAAGTCGTATTATCTTTGCATTTTCAAATTCTTTTTCAAATCGAAGCATGTTATCAACTTCAGCTCCGCGCCAACTGTAGATTGATTGATCATCATCTCCAACACAACAAACATTTTTGTGATGGGAACCTAGAAGTTTTAGCCATTTATATTGTGCAGCATTAGTATCTTGGTATTCGTCAACGTGAATATATTTAAAATTATTACTATAACGCTTGTGAATATCTGGCACCTTAAAAAGATTGATGCATTGTAGAAGTAAGTCACCAAAATCTAGGCAATTTATTTCAAACAATCTTGATTGATAAATTTGATATATAGAATGACTCTTCTCATCGACTAAATTATCTAATGTTTCAGATTTAATCTCATTTGGATTAAGGGCTTTGTTTTTCCAATGATCAATTTTGGATTGTATTAGTTTTGGTGAAAATTGAGATTGATCTAAGTTTTCAGCCTTTATTATTTGTTTAATTAGCGAAAGTTGGTCATCCTTATCAAGAATAGTAAAACTCTGTTTAAGACCTATTACCTCTGCATGGTTTCTAATTATCTTTGCTCCAATTGAATGGAATGTTCCCATCCATGGCATTTTTTCCATATTTTGGCTGACTAGTTTTTGTACACGTTCAGACATTTCTCTAGCAGCCTTATTTGTAAAAGTTACACATAGAATTTGAGAGGGGAATGCTAGATTATTATCAATGATATGAGCAACTCGAGTGGTAAGAACTTTAGTTTTCCCAGTACCTGCACCTGCAATAATTAAATTTGGACCCTCAGTACTACAAACGGACTCGTATTGCAAAGGGTTAAGACTCTCTAAATAATTTAATGCGGTCATAATTGATCCTTTAAGTGATTCAGGACATATAGTCTAATGGCGCTCGATAAATTGGACGTATTCTTATTTTTATCTATTTTTGAGATTATTCTATCTGGTGTCGTATTTTCTTTTTTACTTAGCTTAATTATTTCTTCCCAAAATTCGTTTTCAAGAAAAACACTTGTGATGTGGCCATCAATATTGACAGTACGCTTATTTGAGTTGGCCATGAAATTGTTAGGATGAAGAAATCATTTTTGATGGATTAAGAAGAGACTTTATCTTTCCAACATCAATGTATTTTAGGATTTTATTTGCCTCAATAAGGGTTATATTTTTTTTATGAGCAAGCTTTGCAAGCTCTGCCGCTTTCTCATATCCAATTTCAGGGGCAAGAGCAGTTACAAGCATTAAAGAGTTTTCAACACCTTCTTTTATATTTCTTAAATTTGGTTTAATTCCTTTGAGGCACTTTTCACAAAAGTTTGTAACCCCCGAGGATAATAAATTGATTGCATTAATTATATTAAAGCCAATTACTGGTTTAAAAGCATTAAGTTCAAAATGACCTTGAGTTCCTGCCATTGATATTACATTATGACTGCCCATTACCTGTAAACAAGCCATTGTTAAAGCTTCACTTTGAGTTGGATTTACCTTACCAGGCATTATAGATGAACCAGGTTCATTCTCAGGTAAATTCAATTCTCCAAGACCTGATCTTGGTCCAGAAGCCAAAAGCCTTATGTCATTAGCAATTTTGAAAAGATCTGTTGCAATTACATTTAATACCCCTGATAGCTCGACAAGAGAGTCATGAGAGGCCAAAGCTTGGAATTTATTGCTCGCAGGTTTAAACTTGATTTTATTGATTTTACTTATTTCATTTACAACATGCCTATCAAACCCTTTTTTTGTATTGAGCCCAGTTCCTACCGCTGTTCCTCCTTGCGCCAAATAATTTAAATTTATCAGGGCTGTTTTGAGTCGTTTGATATTCATATCAATTTGTGCATGATATCCTGAAAACTCCTGTCCAAGTGATAAGGGGGTTGCATCTTGCAAATGTGTTCTTCCAATTTTGATAATACTTTTCCATTTCTTAGACTGACTACTTAAAATTTTCTCCATTTCATTTAGAGCCGGAATAAGTTCAACTGTAACTTTTTTTGAGGCCGCAATATTAATTGCGGATGGAAAACTGTCATTGGTTGATTGACTTTTGTTGACATGATCGTTCGGATGAACTGGATTATTTGTTCCAAGTTTCCCGGTAAGTTTTTTATTGGCAAGATTAGCGATGACTTCATTTACATTCATGTTAGTTTGAGTTCCAGATCCAGTCTGCCAAACCGAAAGCGGGAATTGATCATCATACTTTCCAGTAAGAATATTTTTTGATGCATTAATTATTGCGTTTGCAATCTTAGGGGCTAAAGTTTTTTGTTTTTGATTTACTTTTGCGCATGCCATTTTAATTGTGACTAATGCATAAATAATCTCAATAGGCATTATATTGTTACCAATCTTGAAATTTTTCAAAGATCGTTGAGTTTGTGCACCCCAAAAATAATTATTTGATACAGTAATTTTGCCTATACTGTCTAGTTCTTGTCTTTTTTTTTGACTCATTAATATTGTACTATAATACCTTAATACTTAAGATATGGTAACTCATTTAGAAAATTTCAATAATATTGAGTAATTAAACTACTGCAAACTCAAAATGGAAGGCCATTAATAGTAAAAAGAGGAGTAATATTGCAGTTAAATAATAAGGTATCATTTTTAATAAATTTATTAAGTAATTCTGTAAATGATCTGATTAAAAAAACAAGCTTACAATTTATACTAAAGTAACACTTTACGGAAGAGCACTCTAATTTTAAGCATCCACTTTTGTAATTGCTCGTTAGTCTTCTTTTGGGGTGTAATTTAAGGTATATTAAATTATGAAAAAAATTCTTTTTATTCTCATTTTTTCAATTTTTTTTACAAACCTAAATGCAACAGATTTATTTGAGTCAATATCAAATTCACCAAACATATCGCAATCAGAAATAAAACAGAAAATAGACATGTCTAAAGTAACGAAGTACAAAAATAATCATAATATTCCTTTTAGAGCAAACCCAAACTTATCTACTTTACAATACTATTTTCATAGAGATTTATTCAGGCACATGCCATCAAAACTTGATAGATACTTTGTTGAACCATCAGAAACTCCGTATGAGTTTGAATTTGATATTGTTGAGGATAAGTCGGTCAAAAAACAGTTAAGAACAAAAGGGATACTCAGTTACTTATATTTTGAAGATGATAAAGTTATTATCGATGAAGTTTCTCCAAACGATCGATTAGGGCAATTGTTCGATGATGAAACGAAATTTAGATCAAACTCTATGGGAAAATCTCTTCCTTCATACATTTTAGGTCACGCAATCTGTGATGGTTATATTGAAAGTGTTGATGCTACAATTAGTGATTGGAAAATAGTTGAAAACCATCTCTATCAAAATCATAAACTCATTGATCTTTTAAATATGACATCTGGAGATCAAAAATATGCTTACGATAGTCATACTTTAAAAGGTCAAGAGTGGAATAATCAACCTTGGGCTAACAGTAATCTTGATACTCATAATGTTTATCTGTCTTTATTTAATTGGTTTCGAGATAAAGAACCTTCAGAGGATAAGTATTATAATTATAATGTCTTGAACACTCAACTAATCTTTAATTATATATTATTTAAAACTGGTGATGAAAATTTTCAAAAATTATTAAATAAAGTTTTTAAAGAAAAAGCAGGGATAAAAAATATAGTTTATTTCTATAAATTAGATGGTCTAAGCAAAGCAGGAAACGCTCATAATATGTTTTATGCAACAAGATATGATTATCTCAGAATTGCAAAAGCAATTATGGATGATTACCGGAATGAAACATGCGTTGGAAAATATTTGAGAGAAATTTATGACAGAAGAGTTTTAAAAGAAGTAAATCCTCATGGAAGCAGGGGGGAACCTCACTTTAATCGAACTAAATACTATGGTGGTCAATTTCATATTGGTTATCCAGGTTTGGAAGAGAAAGTCGTATTTGTAATGGGTGGATATGGAGGGAAAGCAATACTAATTGATGTTGAAGATTCAAGAATCGTTGTAGTTAATTCTATTCATTATAATCATGATCGTTTTAAATATGATCATAAAAAACTTTTAATTAATCCAATCAAACACGGAAAAGAAAGTTTCAAATAGTACATGAAGTGGGAGACTTCTGTTGCCTGTCTCCAAGCAATATTTAACAGTATATCTTAAATTTTAGCAACCTTCGTAGTTGCCTTCGTAGTTTTGAGCATCCAGTTTCGTGATTGCTCGTGATTTGATTTCTTTTGGGGTGTGATTTAAAGTATGTTTAAGCATGAAAAAAATTCTTTTTATTCTGATATTTTCAATTTTTTTAACCAACCTAAATGCTACAGAGTCAGTTAAATCAATATCAAATTCACCAAATATATCGAAAGAAGCAGTGCTGCAGAAAATAGACATGTCTAAAGTTAAGAAGTACAAAAGTTTTCATATTCCTTTTAAAGCAAACCCAAACTTATCTACTCTACAATACTATTTCCAGAGAGATTTATTCAAAGCAAAATCCTCAAAATTAAACAGATACTTTGTTGAACCATCAGAAACTCCGTATGAGTTTGAATTTGATATTGTTGAGGATAAGTCGGTCAAAAAACAGTTAAGAACAAAAGGAATACTGAGTTATTTATATTTTGAAGATGATAAAATTATTATAGATGAAGTCTCGCCAAATGATCGTTTAGGACAATTGTTTGATGATGAGACTAAATTTAGATCAAACTCTATGGGAAAATCTCTTCCCTCATACATTTTAGGTCACGCTATCTGTGATGGTTATATTGATGGAGTGGACTCAACAATTAGTGATTGGAGAATAGTTAAGAATACTCTTTATGAAAATCATAAACTAATTGATCTTTTAAATATGACATCTGGAGATCAAAAATATGCTTACAATAGTCACACTTTAAAAGGTCAAGAGTTCAATAATCAACCTCAAGCAAACAGTGATCTTGATGATCACAATGTAAATAGAACTTTACATAGATGGTTTCGAAGTAAAGAACCATCTGCAAATAGATATTACAATTATAATGTAATGAATACTCAATTAATCTTAAATTATGTTTTATTTAAAACTGGAGGAGAAAATTTTCAAAAATTATTAGATAAAGTATTTAAAGAAAAAGCAAAAATAGAAGACATAGTTTATTTTTACAAAAATGAAGGTCCTGTGAGTTCAGGAAATGCTCATAATATGTTTTATGCAACAAGATATGACTATCTTAGAATTGCAAAAGCAATTATGGATGATTATCAGAATGAAACATGTGTTGGAGGATACCTCAAAGAAATTTATGATAGAAAAGTTCTCAAAAGTGTGAATCATAATGGAAATAGGGGGGAACCTCACTTTAATCGAACTAAATATTATGGCGGTCAATTTCATATTGGTTATCCAGGTTTAGAAGAGAAAGTCGTATTTGCAATGGGTGGGTATGGTGGAAAAGCAATTTTAATTGATGTTGAAGATTCAAGAATAGTTGTAGTTAATTCTATTCATTATGATCATGATCGATTTAAATATGATGAAAGAAAACTTTTAATTAATCCTATTAAAAAGGGAAAAAAAAGTTTCAAATAGTGAATGAAGTGGGAGACTTCTGTTGCCCGGTGCCTCCCGAACCGCGCTAGCTTAAGTAAACTTAAGCAGCGAGTGCTACTTTATTGTTAGCATTTATAAAATTAGCCCGATAACGGCGGTACAATACCGAAAGAAAAACTTACCTTTAAACATTCGTCGATCCTATATCACCCCCTAAATTATGGTGGAGGTGCCGGGTACCGCCCCCGGGTCCGTAATGGGTATTACGTAAGCCGTTTATCTTTATAGCTAGGATATCCCCAGCAATTTGAATATAGTTTGATATTGAGACTTTTTAAAGACAGTATTCTCAATATATTATGTGAATATTATTTGATTCAAAAAAATGCCAGTAAATAAAGAACAATTAGCAGAAATAGAAGCACTTCGATCCGAAAGATCAGAAACTGCTCGAGTTACAGCCCCTGAATTAGAAGCTGTTTTATATAAACCCATTGAAGTCCTTGATCATGGCTTCGTTAGAGTTATTGATTATATGGGTGATGATAGTTCGATTGTTCAATCTGCGAGAGTTTCATACGGCAAAGGAACTAAAAAGATTTCAAACGATAAAGGGTTAATTAAATATTTAATGAGACACCGGCACTCCACGCCTTTTGAAATGTGTGAGATAAAGTTTCATATCAAGCTTCCAATCTTTATTGCTCGGCAGTGGATACGGCATAGAACAGCCAATGTAAATGAATATTCTGCAAGATATTCAATTCTAGATAAAGAATTTTATATTCCGTCTGCTGAAAATCTCGCAGCGCAATCAAATATAAATAATCAGGGAAGAGGAGATGCATTAACAGATGACGAAGCATCAAATGTTATTCAAATTTTAAAAAAAGATGCTGAGCAAACATATTCGAATTACGAAACTTTACTAAATGAAAATTCAGGTGGAAATATTATTGATGAAAGTAAATCTGGCATCGCAAGAGAGCTAGCTCGAATGAATCTTACCTTAAATACTTATACTCAGTGGTATTGGAAAATAGATTTGAATAACCTTCTTCACTTTCTTGCTCTTAGAGCAGATGATCATGCGCAATATGAGATACGCGTATATGCAGATATCATGTTGGATATTGTAAAAAGGTGGGTACCTCTAACTTATGCGGCATTTGAAGATTATAGAATTGGTGGCACAGAACTCTCTGCAAAAGAAATTACGCTGATGAAAAAACTTCTTAAGGGTGAAAAAGTATCTTATGAAGAAGAGGGGTTATCAAAAAGGGAATGGAGCGAATTACAGAAAAAATTTGATATTAATTAGTTTTTGCTAATTGTTCCAACTTCAACTTTTTCATAAGTATTTCAGCCAAATCTAAAAATATCTGACTTACTTTGTGATCGGGGACTAATTCTGTAAGAGGATGCCCCTTGTCACATTGATCCATCAATAACGGATCGTGAGGTAGATTCGCCAAAACTTCATAGTCATATTTTTCTGAGACATCTTTTGTTTTGCTTTCGCCATAAAGTTTATATTCTTTCCCAGTGTCTGGAGCGAGAAAGTAGCTCATGTTTTCAATTATACCTAAAATTGGAACTTGAGTTTTTTCAAACATTTTTAGTCCTCTTACAACGTCAATTAAAGCGATATCTTGAGGTGTCGTTACAATTAAGCTTCCCGAAATTTTTATTTTTTGAATTAATGATAGTTGAACGTCACCTGTGCCTGGTGGAAGATCGATTACCATTATATCAGCTTTGCCCCAATTAACTTTCTCAATCATTTCATTGATTGCTTTCATTACCATAAGACCTCTCCAAATTATTGGATTTTCATCGTTTACCATATAACCCATTGACATAGTTGATAGCCCATATCGGTCAATGGTCTCAATTTTTTTACCATCTGATAATGGCTTTTCTTGAACTCCAATCATTTTTGGTATTGATGGTCCGTAAATATCAGCATCGAGCAAACACGTTTTGTATCCAAGTTGTTTAAATGCGCATGCGAGATTAACCGCAATAGTTGATTTTCCAACACCACCTTTACCGGATGCTACCGCTAAAATATATTTAATCTCGTTAGTTCCAACATTATGGGTTTTTTCGATTGGCCTATTTTTTTGATCCTGAGTTGAATCATTTTGGCGATGATGAGTTGTAATAATATTAACTTTAGTAACTCCCGGTATTTCATTAAGAGTATTTTTTGCGTCATTAATAATTTTTTCATTTTTGCGCTGATCTAAATCTTTAAACTCAAGAATACAGTCAATTTGACCTTCGTTAGCCGTAATATTCTTAACCATTCCAAGAGAAACAATATTCTGGCCAAATTCTTCACTCATAACTTGTCCTAATAGGTGTAATGCTTTGTTTTCGAGAGTTTCTGCCATTTTTTTGAGCTTGTATTCTATGTAATAATGCCAATATAACACATGTATATTGGTAATTAATTGCTTTTAACTTATTTTATCATATATAAATTAAAATTCTAAAATATTTATGTCTTGGTCCGATAATAATAACAATAATGATCCATGGGGTTCTCCTGGTAATGGTAGTGGTCGACGCGGCTCAGGACCTAATATGGATGACGTAATTAGAAACGCCCAAAATCGTTTTAAAGGGATGATGCCAGGTTCTTTTTTTGGAAGACTTGGTCCACTCGTCATTATTGGTATATTGATTCTAATTTGGCTTGCTAGTGGTTTTTATAGAGTCCTTCCAGACGAGCAGGGTGTCGTTCTTCAATTTGGAAAGTATACTAAGACTACTCAACCAGGATTAAATTACCACTTACCATTTCCGATAGAGAGAGTTTTCACTCCTAAAGTTACTAAAATAAATCGAATAGATGTAGGTTACAGACAAAGTCCTGACTCAAGAGTCACAGCTATTAGAGATGTTGAAGAAGAAAGCTTAATGCTCACAGGCGATGAAAACATTGTTGACATCGATTTTTCTATATTCTGGCTAATTAATGATGCGGGTAAGTTTCTTTTTAATGTGCAGTCACCAGAGCTTACAGTCAAGAATGCAGCAGAAACCTCAATGCGTGAGTCCATAGGCCAAGGCGGAATCCAATCAATTTTAACTGAAGGAAGAACAGAAATTGAGGATAAAACCAGAGTACTTATTCAGGAAATTCTTGACAGCTATGAAACGGGTATAACAATTACTCAAGTTCAAACTCAAAAAGCTGATCCACCAGCTCAAGTGATTGATGCGTTCAGAGACGTGCAAGCAGCGAGGGCAGATATGGAAAGACAAAGAAATGAGGCCGAGGCTTATGCTAATGATATTATTCCAAGAGCTAGAGGTGAAGCAGAACAAATATTACAGTCAGCAGAAGGTTATCGTCAGAAAGTTATAGCAGACTCTGAAGGTAAAGCTGCAAGGTTCCTATCAATTCAAAGTGAGTATGCTAAAGCACCTGCAGTTACAAAAAAGAGAATTTTTTACGAAACAATGGAAGATGTATTTTCTGATATGGATAAAGTAATAATAGATAAAGCTGGCGGAGACTCGGTTGTACCTTACTTACCGTTACCAGAATTAAGTAAGAAAGGTCAAAATTAATATGAGTATGGGAAGACTGTCCTTGTTAATTGTTGGCCTAATAGCAATTGTGGGCTATTTTACGTTATTTACAGTTATTGAGATTAAAAATGCAATTGTGCTTCAGTTTGGTGATCCAAAAAGGGTTATCACTGAGCCTGGTTTAAACTTTAAAATACCTTTTATACAAAATGTTGTATTTATTGATAACAGAATTCTAGATATCGATGCTCCTGCTGCTGAGGTCATTGCATCTGACCAAAAAAGACTTATTGTTGATGCTTATGTAAAATTCAAAATTGTTGATGTCTTGGAGTTTTATAAGGCTTTTGGTAACGAAAATGTTGCTAGATCTAGAATTTCTGCT
>CABZHO010000011.1 GCA_902525595.1 uncultured Pelagibacteraceae bacterium
ATATTCAATTGAATTTGCAAAAGCAGGTGCCAGTATAGTTTTTGCAGATATTTCTGATTGTTCAGATACTGAAATCAAGATAGGAGAAATTTCAAAAAATTATTTAAACTTGACACTTGACGTTACCAATCTTGATTCTTGTAATTCGATGATGCAAAAAGCAGTTGAAAAATTTGGCACTATTGATGTAATTGTAAACAATGCCGCACTTTACGGTGCGCTTAAGAGTTCTAAATTTGAAGATATCGATCCTGATCAGTGGGATAAAGCAATGAATGTGAATGTGAAAGGGTTATGGAATTGCTGCAAAGCTGTTTCACCAATTATGAGAAAAAATAAAAATGGCTCGATTATAAACATTGCTTCATTAGCTGCAAAATTTGGAATGCCATATGCTGCAGATTACGCAACTTCAAAAGCTGCTGTTATTGGGCTTACTAGAGTAATGGCAAGAGAAATGGGAAAAGATAACATTCGTGTAAATGCGGTTGCCCCCTCAATGGTACGAACAGAGTCTGCAAAAGAATTTTTGGGTGAAAAAGCTGAGAGAGGCTTTGAAGTAATTTCAAAAGGCCAAATACTACAGAAGACTCTAGAAGTTGATGATATCTATGGAACAATTCTGTATCTGGCAAGTGATCAAAGTAAGTTTGTAACAGGTCAAACACTTATGGTAGATGGAGGTAGTGTGCTGCTCTAAATATGGTCAATAAAAAAGAGATTTTGAAAAGTAACCCTGTAGCAAAAGAATTAAGAACTGTTAAGTTTAGATCACAAAAAATTAAGAACAAAAAAAAATCTGAAGAAATGAAAAGAATAAAAGTAAAGTTATGATAAGTGTAACTGAAGCCGTTGCAAACAGACAATCAGTAAGATCTTTTACAAAAAAACAAGTTTCTGACGAAACTTTAAAGAGTCTGATTATCAAATCTTCACGATCGCCATCGGGAGGGAATTTGCAACCATGGAGAATTTATGTTGTCAATGGAGACACGATGAAAAGTTTTCTAGATTTCCAAAATACTTGGCAAGGATCTGATAAGCCTGAATATCCTATTTATCCAGAAAAACTTAAAGAACCTTATAGAACCTCAAGATTTAAAATCGGTGAACAATTGTACAACTCAATTGGAATAGAAAGGTCAGACAGTCAGGCAAGAGTTGATCAAATGCTCAAAAATTTTACTTTTTTTGGCGCTCCAGCAGGTCTATTTTGTTATGTTGACCGTCAGATGAATCAGCCTCAGTGGTCTGATTTAGGAATGTTTTTGCAAACATTTATGCTGCTCGCTCAGGAAGAAGGGATAGATACATGCGCTCAAGAATCTTGGTCACTTCGACAAAAAATGGTTTCAGAATTTACTGAAGCAGATGAAGAGCATATGTTATTTTGTGGAATGGCAATTGGTTACCGAGATACAACTTCTCCATTAAATAATTATAAAACCGATAGACGTTCACTAGATAGTTGGTGTACATTTATAAGTAAGTGATGGAAAAAAAATTTTTTAATTATAAAAATAAAAAAATTGCGTATGTAGATGAAGGCAATGGTGATCCAATTATTTTTTTTCATGGAAATCCTACCTCTTCATTTCTTTATAGAAATATAATTAGTAATCTTAAAGATAAATATAGATGTATTGCAGCCGATATGATTGGAATGGGCGATTCCGATAAAATCGATAATCCAGGCCCTATGACTTATACTTTTGATTTACATTATGAATATTTGTCACAGTTTATCGGGGATTTAAAATTAGAAAAAAAAATTACTCTTGTTGGTCAAGATTGGGGAGGGCCGCTTGCTATCAAATGGGCCAGAGAAAATCCAGATTTAGTAAGGGGAATCTGCTATTTTGAAACGGTAATAGCTCCGATCAAATCAAATGAAATGGTTGAGCCTACTAGAGGTCTTTTTCTGATGATTAGATCTGAGAAAGGGGATAAAAAAGTTTTAGAAGAAAACTTTTTTGTAGAAAAGATGCTCGGCACTGATCCTATTAAACCACTCAGTCACGAAGTTATGAATGAGTATCGAAAGCCATTTGTTAATGCTGGGGAAGATAGAAGGCCCACACTTGACTGGCCACGCCAAATCCCAATTGATAATGAACCAATAGAGGTCTACGACGAGGTTAAAGCTAATTTAAACTTCATGATGGAGACTGATTTACCAAAATTTCTCATTGTTGGAAATCCAGGCCGCATAATGCCAATGCCGTTAATCGATTTTTGTCGAAAATTTAAAAATCAAAAAGAAATAACAGTGGATGGTCACCATTTTCTGCAAGAAGAGTCTCCAGATGAAATAAGTACTGGCTTATCTGAGTGGTTAAACTCAATCTAAATTATTTTCTTCAGCTTCGGGATACAATTCCATTGAAGCAGGCGCTGATCGACTACTAACTAGCACAGTTGACCCCTGATCTTCCAATGGTACAGCGGTTCGTATTGACATTCTATAAATTCCAAAAATTCCTAAAAAAGTATGAATGAAGAATAAATATATCCAAAATCCAGATGGACCAATAGTGTCAATTGCGAGCCCACCAAAAATTGGACCAAGCGTTAGACCAACTCCGCCAGCTAATTGCAATCCTGCACTAGCTGCAACCATTTCTCGCCTTGTCAAAAAATCATTTGTATGAGCAATAGATAGCGCATAAAGTGGAACGGTTAATCCTCCAAATATAAATGTTATTATTATCAGGTAATTAAATCCATTACTGAACATCAATGCCAATAAAGATAAAAAACCAGCTGATAAAGAAACAATTACTATGATGGTCCTTCTATCGTATTTATCTGATAAATAACCAATAAGATATTGGTTAAATGCACCTCCGATTATAAACGTAAACATAAATATTGACACTTGTTCAATCGTTAGACCACTTTTTAATCCATAAATCGTACCTATACCCCATAAACTTCCATGAGCTAAGCCTGTCATGATGGCCGCTACCACTCCCAAGGGTGAAGCTTCATAAAGTTGCTTAATAGATAAGTATTCTGTTACACTAAAATCTGGTTGATTACTTACTACGATTAATATTGGCACTAATGAGATTGAAATTAAAATTGAAACGAGCATGAACAATGATGCTGTTTCTGGACTTGCAATATTTAGAAAAAGTTGACCAATCGCACTGCCTCCCATACTTACCATCATGTAGACTGAAAGAGCCTTTCCTCGATTATTATTTTCTGAAAGATCATTGATCCAACTTTCTGCAACGGTATACATGCCCACAAAGCACATTCCTGAAATAAATCTCATCAGAAACCAACCAATAAAGCTCACATGAATTGAATGAAGTAAAATCGATATTGAGGCTATCGAAGCTAGGGCAGCAAACATTCTCACATGCCCAACACTTTTAACTCTATTCGGGATTAGTAAAGCTCCTGACAAAAAACCAGCATAATAACCTGTAAGAATTATTCCAGCTGATAAAGCGGAGTACCCTTCAAGTGATGCTCTTACCCCGATCAAGCTTCCTTGAAGACCATTTGCAAGCATTATCATGCCCACACCAAAAAAAAGAGCCCAAGTACCCTTAAGTAAACTGTACATATGTTTATTTATGAAATTAGTTCAAAGCCATCTTCTTGTTGACTTCTTATAATCTAAATAAACATTTCCAAATTCTTTTTCAAGATATTTTTCCTCAGGAATGATTACACCATAAGTTAGAAGTGGAAATGATATTATGGCGCTAACTACATACCATAATGAATTAAAAGCAAGTCCGCAGCTCAGCAAAATAATTATCATTGCTAAATAAATTGGGTTTCTAGAATATTTAAATGTCCCACCAACAAATAATTGGTGCTGAACTGATTTGGGATGAGGATTCTCCTCATTATCAGAAAATATCTTTAGAGTATAAATCGCTATCAAAAACGACGATACAGCAATAGTTAGTCCAATGATTAAAAATATTACATTCCCCTCAAAGATAGGTAAATGGATTAAGAAACTGTCTAAAATACTGGATGCCACTAAACCAATCATTAAAGCATAAGGTGGAAAAAATGAGGTCCTTGCACCTTGAGCTTTAACAGGTTTTATTGGGTCTGTATTGTCCGACATTGCTGTATATTTTTCTATAATTCATTGAATTTTTTAATAATTTAAGTTAAACCCACCTTTAAATATTTGACAAGAGTAAATATGTTTAAAAAAAGACGAACAGTTGAACAAGTTGAAGAGAGTAATGAACTTGCTCCAAAATTTGATGAGAATGGATTAATTGTGGTTACGACAGTTGACTTTGAGACAAACGATATCCTAATGACAGGCTTTATGAATAAGGAGGCTCTTGAAAGAACAATTCAAACTAAAGAGGCTTATTATTATAGTAGAAGTCGTAACGCGCTTTGGCACAAAGGTGCTACAAGTGGATATACTCAGAAAGTGAGAGAAATTCTTATTGATGATGATCAGGACGCTCTATGTTTAAAGGTAGATCTGGGTGAAAATGGCGCTAGTTGCCATGTTGGTTATAAGTCTTGTTTTTACAGAGAAATTGACTTAGAAGATACCGCACATAAGCCTGGATTAAGGTTCACAAACATAGAAAAGGTTTTCAATCCTGATGATGTATACGGGGATGAACCTAATCCAACTAAATTATAAAGGATAAATTGATGGCAGTTCCAAAGAGTAAAATATCTAACTCAAGAAGAGGAATGAGAAGATCTCATCTGCGTCTTAAGGGAAAAAATTATATTGAAGATAAGGAATCTGGCGAAATGCGTCTACCTCATCATGTTGACATGGCAACAGGAACGTATAATGGAAAAAAAATTTTCACGCCTAAAGCCGAAAAGTAATTTAACCCCAACAAAGATCTCTATTTAATAATATCATTCCCTTTTCATAGATAAGTCCATTTTCTCTATCATGAGATATAAAGCACGGACCATCAAGGTCGATAAAATCAGCAAATTGATAGAGCGGTAATAATGGTATCATTGATAAAGAGCTTGATACCATACAGCCTAGCATTATTTTTAAATTAAGTTTTTTAGCCTCATTTGCAATAATAAGAGCTTCTGATAGTCCGCCAGTTTTATCTAATTTTATATTTATTGTATCATATTTATTCTTCATTTCGTCTAGATCAGAACTATCGTGAAATGACTCATCGGCGCATATCGAAACAGGATAATTTAATCCCTTTAATTCATTATCATTTCCAGATAATAAAGGCTGTTCAATTAAATTTACTCTAGTTTTATAAAATAAATCAGCATTTAACTTTAAGTCTTCTATGTTAAATGCTTCATTTGCATCAATAATTAATTTTTGATTTGGAATCAGGTCTCTTGTTTTTGTTAAAATTTTCTCAAGATTATCTGCGTTTACTTTTATTTTTATTGTTGGAAATTCTTTGTGCTTACTCACGTCTTCTAACATTTTTTCTGGCTCATCCAAAACTACTGTGTAGCTGCCAGGTAATTGGTGAGGTTTTTCAATCTCCATTAATTCCCAAATAGTGCTGTTATTTTTTTTACAATTAAGATCCCAGAGCGCACAATCAATTGCATTTCTTGCAGCACCACTCTTTATAAAGTTACTAAGATTAGATGTATCTATTATACAATCCTCAATTTTTCCCTTTATGCTATCGATCTCATTACTTACACTTTCAATTGTCTCCTTATAACGATTATAAGGCACACATTCGCCGTAACCGCAGAACTGACCATCATCTATTTTAACTTCTATTGTTTCAGCAGTTTTTTTTGAGCCTCTTGATATGTTAAATGATTTATTTAAATCCCAAGATATGTGACTTACTTCAACTTTTGGCATAATCAGTTCAAATACTTTTTATAATTTCAATAAATGGATCGAGACTATCTTGTATAGGATCCAAGCACGGCAAATTATATTTTTTTGATATTTCTAATTTATACTCATCTGCTTTTGATTTACAATTTGACGTATTCAGAGCGATGCCAATACATTGTATTTTTTTATTGGTCAATTTGCCGTTTTGTATAGTTTGATCAATGACCTCTTGAATACTTGGCAAAGGTGCATCAACCCCTCTCATATTTGCACGATTAGGCTCATGACAAACAATAAAGGCATCAGGCTGACTACCGTGCAGTAATCCAAGTGAAACACCAGCAAAGGATGGATGAAAAAGAGATCCTTGTCCTTCAATAATGTCCCAGTGGTCATCAATATTATCCGGAGATAACCATTCAACTGCTCCAGATATAAAATCAGAGACAATTGCATCGATAGCAATTCCATTCTCGGCAATTAATATACCTGTTTGCCCAGTTGCTTTAAAAGTAACATCCATTTGACTAGTTCGCATTGCTCTCTCAATGGCGAGAGCAGTATATTTTTTCCCCACAGAACAATCGGTTCCAACTGTAAGCAATCTTTTACCTTTGCGCTTTATTCCTTTGCCTGTTTGAAACTGTTTTTCACTGAAACGCAAATCGTGGAGTTTTATGTTATTTTGTTTTGACGCTTTTGCGATTTCACTAAATGAAGATAGTCTTGAATGCATTCCACTTGCTATATCCATTCCTGCTGATATTGCTTCAACTATAACACTTTGCCATTCATCAGGCATAACGCCTCCAGCGTTTACGACACCAATGACAAATGTTTTAGCACCATTAGCCACAGCCTCTTTAACATTCATTTCTCTAATCCCTAGGCTCGATTTGGCGTTTGGGAAACTCATTTGTCCTATACACCAATCTGGACGCCAATAATTTATGCCTGCAGCAGTTTTTATCGCTAAATCATCTTTTGCGTCTCCAAGAAATAATAAATAGGGTTTTGATATCATGTTAGTAACTAAATGTATTTGTGGGGATAAGTGAATGAATTTCGTGTGGATAACTTTTTCCCATAATTAACCCCTTGTTAAAAATATATACCTTTCTAAAATGATCGTTCGCAATGAGACGTTCATGCGTTTCGGGGTTCGACCGGCCCCTGAAAAAGCGTCGGAGTAAGAAATTTCTTGCTTTGACGCTTTTTTGATGTATTTGGTCCTTCTAGCAATGCATTTTTAATTATTCTCAAAAAAACCTCAATGGCAAAGATAAAATATATTGAATTCAATGGAAATGAGCACGAAATTGAGGTTAGCAATGGGCTAACTCTAATGGAAGGTGCCATCAAAAACAAGATTCCCGGTATAGATGCTGACTGTGGTGGCGCATGTGCCTGTGCAACATGTCACGTATATGTTGATAATAAATGGATTGAAAAACTATCTCCCAAAGATGACTCCGAGGAAGATATGCTAGATTTTGCTTTTGAGGTTAAAAGCAACAGTAGATTAAGCTGTCAGATTACTGTTTCAGATGAATTAGATGGCTTGATTGTTAATATGCCAGAAAAACAATTTTAAAAGTCGGCAAGTTTACAATTTAAATTATTTTGTACTTCATATAATTCATCAAGATTTGATCTGTTACCAGCAAATTGTCTCATAAGTACAAGCCCTTTATCTGTTGGAGAAACAACTACAAACCCATCATTTATTTTTGTTGGCTTAGACTCTGGTCCAAACAAATATATTCTTAGCTTTCCAAAATTATGTGAGTTTTCATTGATTGTAGAAAAGTTATCTGTATTTTCTGAAAAGAAAGAAATTGACCAATAGGTTTCAGGTACTTCTGTCTCGATAACTAGAGGAAAATAAGTTACATCGTAACCGCAACCTCCGTAAAGAAGGTCTGCGCTTGGTCTTATTACTTCAGTAAAATCAGACGTTGGCAAATTACGTGCAAATGAATTGTTGAACATATTTTCTTCAACCCAATTTTTACTTATATATTTAAAAACTAAATTAGGAGTGAAATATATTATTGCTAGATGTAGAGAAAATCCAACAAGCACAAGAATAATTATTTTTTTAAAAAGACTACTCATCTCTGCATTCCAGTTTTTCAATTATTGGCAAGTCAACTCTTTTTAATTTTGAAAAATACTCTTCTCCAGGTAAATAAATTCTTAGTGCAACTGAAAAACTATTATCAATCGGTGTTCTTAACCAGTTTTCACCAGAATTTTTAGAAATAAAATTATTATCTCCAGTAAGATAGATGTTAAAACCACCTTCCAAGTTAAAATCTACGGTTTCACTGTTTAAAGAATATATTTTTTCATCATTTTTGACTAAAAAGCCATCTTCGTTATAAACAGTTATGCTCCACCATCGTGATTCTATGTCGCTTCCACTTATTTGATAGCTACAGTTTCCTGATAATTCTTCATCCTCAATATCATAAAATGCATGAAAATAAGCTGCTTCAGGTTTAGCAAGAGCAAACGTCCCACTCATTGCTACAGATGCTCTTGTATAAATGTCACGATCTTGATCACCAGGAGAGGGTAAAATCTGCCAATTGTCATTTTTTATGAAAGCAAATTCCTCGTAAAGCTTAGCTGAAATGTAAGTAAACCCAACGGCAATCAATATCACAGCCAGTAAATATATTAGGTATCTGCGAAACAAAATCATTGTATAATCAATAAGTAATATTATTTATTATCATATAACAAGGAATAAATACATGTCTGAAACCATTAAGACCGATTGTGTAATTATTGGAGCTGGCCCCGTAGGCTTGTTTGCAGTATTTGAATTAGGAATATTAGGTCTTGAGAGTCATGTAGTAGATAATCTTGATAAAATTGGGGGGCAGTGCGCAGAGCTTTATCCAGATAAACCTATTTATGATATTCCTGCTTTACCTGAATGCACAGGCTTATCTTTAATTGAAAATTTACAAAAACAAATTAAGCCATTCAATACTCCTTTTCATCTTAATGAACGTATTAATGAAATTTCATCCGATAATGACATTTGGACGTTGAAAACTTCCAGAGATAAAGTTTTTGAAACACCAAATATATTTATTGCTGGTGGCGTTGGTTCATTTGAACCACGCAAACCACCAATTGATAATGTTCTGAAATATGAAAATAAAGGTATTAAATATTCAATCTCAGATAAAAATTTTTATCGCGATAAAAAAGTTGTTATTTTTGGAGGTGGTGATAGCGCTCTAGACTGGACAGTAGAGCTTTCTAAAATTGCATCTCATATTTCCTTAGTACATAGAAGAGATGAATTCAAAGCTGCAAATCATACTGTTAATCAAATGAGAGACTTGGTAAAAGCTGGAAAAGTAAATTTAGTTACAAAAAGTCAAATTAGTAATGTGCAAGGTAGTGATAGAGTTGAAAAAGTTATTATTAAAGACAATGATGGTAATGAGAAGATTATAGAATGTGATGAAATATTAATTTTTTATGGACTTAAGATGGAGTTAGGCCCAATTAACGATTGGGGTCTTAATTTGCATGAAAAGCAAATTGATGTAAACACTGAAGATTTTGAAACCAGCCTACCAGGCATTTTTGCAATAGGTGATATTTCTTATTATCCAGGAAAGCTTAAATTAATTTTATCAGGATTTCATGAGGCGGCATTAGCCGCACAGAAAGCTTTTACACGAGCAAAGCCAGACGAAACACTAACTTTTAGGTATACTACCTCGTCTAGTGATATCCAAAAAAAACTTGGTGTAAAATAATTGCTTCAAAATTTATACGATAAATATGTTTGTCCTCATGTCATAAATTATGCCATGCAAATGAAGCCATTTCGAAAGCAAAGAGAGAAGGTAATACCTTATGCATCAGGCAGGGTCTTAGAAATAGGGATTGGTTCAGGTTTGAATTTTAATTATTATAATAAGCCAAATATTTCAGAAGTATTTGCAGTCGAGCCTGACAGCGTGCTGTTAAAGAAGGCAAAAAAAAATGCAGAATTCAATGATATTAAATTAAACATTTATCAAATAAAAGCAGAAGAGTTGCCATTTGATGATAGATCATTTGATACCGTAATCAGTACCTATACAATGTGCTCAATACCGGGCCTTGGTAAAGCAATGTCGGAAATAAATAGAGTAATGAAACCGGATGCTAAATTTCTTTTCTCAGAACATGGAAAATCACCTGATGCAGGTATTGTAAGGTGGCAAAAGAGATTGAATGCAGTTCAAAAACGTATTGCAGGCGGCTGTCATTTAGATGTTGATATTCCTAGTGAAATAATTAATGCCGACTTTAGATTGGATCAAATCGAAAGCATGTATGTTCCAGGCCCAAAATTTTTAAGTTTTCATTATTGGGGCTCAGCAAGTCCATTAAAATAATATTATGTTGATGCAACAAGTGCTTGATTATGTTTTTTTAAATGCAGAGAGACATAATCCAAAATCAATTTTACAAACTATAGATAAATTTGTTGTCGAAAGTGGAGAATTCTTAATGAATGTCGGCCCTGAAAAAGGTGCAATCCTAAGAGACAGCCTTTTAAATTGTAAGTCAAGAAATGTAATCGAATTAGGTACTTTTATTGGTTATTCAGCAGTATTAATCGCTTCTATCATTAGTAAAGAAAGTCAATTAACTTCAATAGACTCAGATATAAATTCAATTAAAACTGCTAAAGAGCTTCTTAAATACGCAGGATTAGATAAAAAAGTGAACTTAGTTCATGGCAGCGCTGATGAAGTAATTCCTAAACTAGATTTTCAAGCTGACTTTATCTTTATTGACCACGCTAAGAAAAAATACTTTTCGGATTTGCAGACTATGGAAGCAGAAGGTATTATTACACAGGGATGTACTGTATTTGCTGATAACGTTGGTATTTTCAAGGAAGATATGCAGGAATATTTTGATCATGTAAGAAATTCTGGGCAGTATAAGTCCCAAAATTTTAGCTCGAAATTAGAGTATAGAAATAATATATATGATGCAGTGGAAATATCGATTAAGAATTAATGCTTATGAATAATAATAAACATTTTAATGTTATAGTTATAGGTGCTGGAATTTCAGGAATTGGAGCTGGTTACTATTTACAAAAGAATTGTCCTAATAAAACATTTTGCATCATTGAGGGTAGAGAAAATATTGGTGGTACTTGGGATTTATTTAAATACCCAGGTATAAGGTCTGACTCTGATATGTTTACGCTTGGCTATGCATTTAAACCTTGGAAGGAACAGAAAGCAATTGCAAACGGTCCTTCTATTTTAAATTATTTAGAAGAAACTGTTAGAGAAAATAACCTTCGTGAAAAAATTAAGTTTAGTCACAAGGTATTAAGCGCTAATTGGAATTCTGATAACTGCCAATGGGAGATAAAAGCAAGCCATCATGAGAAAGAAATATTTTTTACGTCCAATTTTCTTTTTATGGGTACAGGATACTACAATTATGACGAAGGATATACGCCTGACTTTGTTGATTTAGATAAATACAAAGGCAAATTAATACACCCTCAGAAATGGCCTGAAGACTATGATTATGCAAATAAGAGAATTACCGTAATTGGAAGTGGCGCAACAGCTGCAACAATAGTGCCTGAATTATCTAAGAAGGCCAAACATGTTACAATGCTACAGCGTTCGCCAACCTATTATTTTCCAAGACCAGATGAAGATAGAGTGGCAAATTTTCTAAAAAAAGTTTTACCATCAAAGCTATCATATACACTCGTTAGGTTAAGAAATGTTTTTTTTCAACAACTTCTCTATCGTATATGTAGATCTTATCCAGAATATGCAAAACGAAAATTTCTTGAAGGTGTGAAAAAATTATTGCCCAATCATGACATAGCGAAGAACTTTACTCCTAGTTATTATCCGTGGGAGCAAAGAATGTGCCTTGTTCCAAACGGTGACTTATTCGAGTCAATAAGGGAAAATAAGGCTACCGTTGTTACAGATCATATTGAGCATTTTACTAATAAAGGTATCAAGCTTAGGTCAGGCCAAATAATTGAGTCAGATGTTGTCATAACAGCTACAGGACTAAATTTACAATCATTCGGAGGTGTGAAAGTTCATATTGATGGTAAATATATAGAGCCCTCTGAGACAATGACATATAAAAGCATGATGTTTAGTGGTATCCCAAATTTTGTAAATTCATTTGGTTATATTAATGCATCATGGACCTTAAAGGCTGATTTAACATGTGAGTACGCATGTCGATTAATAAATTATTTAGATAAAAATAATTTTAGTCACTGTATCCCCAGAGTTCCAGTTGATGTAAAGGTAGAAAAAGATTGGCTCGCAACAGAGTTTTCATCTGGATACATACATAGAGCTATTCATTTATTTCCGCAGCAAGGTAATCGATCACCTTGGACAAATACTCAAAATTATTTTAAGGATTTTTTTGGTATAAAGTACGGAAAGCTATCTGATGACTCTCTTCACTTTACACAATGATTTAGGAACTAAGCTTTTTTAGCCATTTCTCTTAACTCATATTTTAATATCTTACCTGTGGAGGTTTTAGGTAATTCTGTGAAAATAACTTTTTTAGGACATTTAAAGCTTGCAAGAGTTTCTTTACAAAAAGATATAATATCCCCTTCAGTGACAGCATCTTTCTGATCTTTTAATTCAATAAAAGCACATGGAGTTTCGCCCCATTTTTCATCAGGCTTTGCAACCACTGCTGCAAATAAAACAGAGGGATGTTTATATAGCGTATTTTCAATCTCAACTGATGAAACGTTTTCACCACCTGAAATTATAATATCTTTACTTCTGTCTTTAATCTGAATGTAGCCATTTGGGTGCATTACTGCTAGATCACCAGAGTGAAACCAGCCGCCCGCCATAGCTTTGTCTGTTTCCTCTTTATTTTTTAAATATCCCTTCATAACACAGTTACCTCTTATCATTATTTCTCCTATTTCTTCCCCATCACTTTTAACTGACTGCATTGTTTCAGGATTCATTATGGCAAGGCCGTCCATCATTGGAAACTTAACTCCTTGTCTCGATCTAAGTTGTGATTGTTCTTCAACAGACAATTCGTTCCATTCATCTTGCCAAGCACACAATGATATATGGCCATAAGTTTCGGTCAAACCGTATACGTGGGTAACGTCAAACCCCATTTTTTGAACAGCTTCCAACGTTGCTGCGGGTGGTGGGGCGCCCGCCGTTACAACATAGACTTGTTGAGAATAGTCTCTTTTTTCTTCTGCGGTTGCTTGAGCTAAGAAATTTAAAACTATTGGAGCCCCTCCAAAATGAGTTACTTTATGATTTGCAATTGCATCGAATAAATTCTTAGCTGAAACATATCTAAGACAAACGCTCGTTCCCGCTAATGCTGTAAGAGTATAAGGATTCCCCCAGCCATTGCAGTGAAACATTGGAACAACCCACATATAAATCGGGTGCATTGGCATGCTGAATGCTGTAACTGAACCAAGAGCCATTAAATAAGATCCTCTGTGATGGTATACGACTCCTTTTGGTAAACCCGTTGTGCCCGATGTATAGTTTAACGCCAATGATTGCCATTCATCTTCTGGAAGACACCAGTTAAAGTCTTTGTCTCCTGTTGCTAAAAAATCTTCATAATTTAATTCTCCAAGATTTTCACCACCCCCTTCAGGATGATTGGCAAGTTCATCGTCGATATCAATTACGAGTATTTTATTTTTTATTTTTTTTAGTACCTGTTTTACCGTAGGTGAGAGTTCATTATCTGCGATTAGTACTTTAGCTTCTCCATGCTCTAATATATAGCTGATGGTATCTACATCTAATCTAATATTAATTGTATTTAAAACAGCGCCAAGCATTGGTATGCCAAAGTGCGCTTCATAAATCTCAGGTGTATTAAAACATAGAACGGCTACGGTATCTCCTTTGCCAATACCTCTTTTTGACAATGCGCTCGCAAGCTGTTTGCTCCTATAGTATGTTTCTAACCAAGTATATTGTTTATTTCCATGTATTATTGATTTTCTATTAGGATAAATTTCTGCAGTTCGTTCGAGGAAACTCAACGGGGACAGTGGGGCAAAGTTTGCCTTATTTTTATCTAAATTTACCTCGTACATATCGCCCATTAAAATAACCCCTCTATATCTCCATTTTGATTTAAGTGTATAGCATTAGCAGCTGGAACTCTAGGAAGACCCGGCATTGTCATTATTTTATCACATACAACAACTAAGAACTCAGCACCGGCAGCCAGTCTAACTTC
The DNA here is from genome assembly GCA_902525595.1 of uncultured Pelagibacteraceae bacterium. Lineage (GTDB taxonomy): Bacteria > Pseudomonadota > Alphaproteobacteria > Pelagibacterales > AG-422-B15 > CACNXQ01. The sequence continues at coordinate 14,099 of CABZHO010000011.1, forward strand.
TCTTATGGGAACCACATGTTCCTTTGGAGCGCCTCTTAAATTTGGGTCTGTAGAGAAGCTGTACTGTGTTTTCGCAACGCAAATAGGATAGTGTCCGTATTTTTTCTGCAATTCTTCAAATTGTAACATGATTTTTTGATCTGCGATAATATCACTTGCTCCGTATATTTCTTGTGCTATTTTTTTCATTTTATCCCATAATTTCATTTCATCCGGATATAAATGTTTAATTTTTGGAGCATCTTCATTTGTAATATTAACAATATGATTTGCCAAATCTTCAGTTCCAGCACCCCCATTACTCCAATGAGTACAATTAAACGATTTCACATTTAATAATTCACAGCATTCTCTGATTGCAGACAATTCTTTCTCAGTGTCAGTAATAAAGTGGTTGATGGCAACAGTTACAGGCGAGCCATATATTTGCATGTTAGCAATATGTTGCTTCAAATTGGAAAGACCATTTTTAACAGCTTCAACATTTTCATTTTTTAGTTCCTTCTTATCCATACCCCCGTGCATTTTAAGCGCTCTGACTGTTGCAACTATTACTATAGCTGAAGGATTCAATTTTCCCTTACGACACTTGATATCTAAAAATTTTTCTGCACCAAGATCTGCCCCAAATCCTGCCTCCGTAACAACATAATCACTTAATTTTAAAGCTGTTTGTGTGGCAACTAATGAATTGCATCCATGTGCAATATTTGCAAAAGGACCCCCATGAATTATTGCAGGATTTTTTTCAAGAGTCTGAACAAGATTAGGTAAAAATGCATCTTTTAGTAAAGTCGTCATTGCTCCATCCGCATTTAAATCTCTTGCAGTAATCTCTTTTTTTTCGCGCGTATAGCCTACAATAATATTTCCCAGTCTATTTTGCAGGTCTTCCAAGCTTGTAGATAAACAAAAGATTGCCATTACCTCAGACGCGACAGTAATATCAAACTTATCCTCACGAGGAAAACCATTAGCAATACCTCCAAGATTCACATTAATATTTCTTAGGGCACGGTCGTTTAAATCCAATACTCTTCCCCAGACAACTCTTCGTGTATCAATACCTAGATCATTTCCCCAATAAATATGATTATCAATCATTGACGCTAACAAGTTATGTGCTGATGTTATTGCATGAAAATCTCCAGTAAAATGAAGATTAATTTTATCCATCGGTACGACTTGAGCATATCCACCGCCAGCAGCACCACCTTTCACCCCAAAGCATGGCCCAAGGCTGGGTTCGCGTAAACAGACTAATGACTGTTTTCCTATTTTATTCAAACCGTCACTCAAGCCTACTGATGTAGTTGTTTTACCTTCTCCCGCGGGTGTTGGGGATATTGCAGTAACAAGAATAAGTTTTCCTATTTTTCCATTTAAATTAAGTTGATTTGTATCAATTTTTGCAATGTGATTACCAAATTTTTGAATATTTTCCTCACTGAGGCCTAGTTTTGAAGCTACATCCTCGATAGGAACCATGCTATTTTTTCTAGCAATTTCAATATCTGTTAGTACTGACATATTTGATTATAAAAATTTTAAATCTAGACAACTTAAGAACTTTAAGTAGTGAAGTCTAGAAAAAATGTATTGCTATAGAAGTAATTTTTAAATAAATTTTGTATAGGAGACTCAATTAGCGCTGCAAAATTAAGCCAAGCAGTGCTTTTAAAATTTCGCGTGGCTTAAGCGATACATTCAAAGTTTGTATTATGGGAAATGTGAATTTTTCATTGGAGGTCACGACAAAAACAAATTTATCTGATCTACCTCAATTAAAAGATATATATATTACGTTTTTACCAGGTACCAGCTGCGAGGATGTCATAAGACAAACAAAAGCTCTATCAAGTGCTGGATACAATCCAATACCTCATTTCCCTGCAAGATCGATTACAGACTTAAATATGCTAAAGTCATATGTTGAGCAAGTTAAGGAAGCAGGTGTAAAGCAAGTTTTAATTATTGGTGGAGATCGAGATATTCTTGGTGATTACCATTGTTCGCTGCAACTAATTGAAACCGGCTTATTTGATGGTTTGAAAATTGGAATAGCTGGACATCCAGAGGGATCACCTAATATGAGCAATGATGCAATAGACGAAGCAATGAAATCAAAAGCACCGTTTGCTGATTACATTGTAACACAGTGGACACAAGATACTGAAGCTTTGTCATCATTTATTTCCAAGATGCCGCTTCCAGTCCATGTAGGTGTGGCAGGACCAGCTTCAATAAAAACGCTGGTGAAATTTGCAGGATTTGTAGGATTAAAAAATTCATTAAATTTTGCAAAAAAAAATGCATCTAAAATTTTTGATTTATTGACTGTTCAAACACCTGATGATGTAATTCAAGAATTAAAAGCGAAAGTTGATAATTTTCACATTTATGCGTTTGGTGGAATAAAAAAAGCAAACGACTGGTTAGAAAAGGAGAACTACTATGTCTAAAAAAATTGAACATAATACAACGGTTGACCAAAGTGACAGACACGTCCCGTATAACTTACGTCAAAGTGGCCCCACTAAAGTTGAGATGTTAATTTCAACTCGTGTGAGAAAATCCCCATATTGGCACAAGTCAATGGAGGCGGGATGTTGGAGGGCAACAGTCTATAATCGTATTTATCATCCAAGAGGTTACGTAAAACCTGAAGATGGTGGTGCGATGGTTGAATATGAAGCAATTAAGAACCACGTAACTATGTGGAATGTCGCTGTTGAAAGACAAATAAGAGTGATTGGGCCGGATGCAGAAAAATTTACTGATTATGTAATAACGAGAGATGCAACAAAAATATCTCCTTTGAGAGCCAGATATGTAATCTTGTGTAATTACAAAGGTGGAGTCTTGAATGATCCAATACTTTTAAGAATTTCAAAAGATGAGTTTTGGTTTAGTTTGTCAGACTCTGATATTGGACTTTATTTACAAGGCGTAAATGCAGATAAGAGATTTGATGTTGAGATTGATGAAATAGATGCATGTCCTGTACAAATTCAAGGACCAAAAGCTATAGCATTAATGAAAGACTTGGTGGGTGATCAAATTGATCTTGATAATATTCCTTTCTATGGTTTAGCAGAGGTTACAGTTGGTGGTAGAAGCTGCGTTATTTCTCAAACCGGTTTTTCTGGAGAATCTGGTTATGAAATATATCTAAGAAATGCAACGCTATATGCGGATGATATGTGGGATGCGGTCTTAGAAGCTGGAAAAAAACATAACTTAATGGTTATTGCACCTGCCCATCACAGAAGAATTCAAGCCGGTATTCTATCTTGGGGACAAGACCTAGATCATGAGCATAATCCATTTCAGTGTAACCTTGGTTACCAAGTTTCTTTATCAGGTAAAGGAGAATGGGAAAAGAAAGGTGATTATGTTGGCAAGCAAGCATTGGAAAAAATGAAAGCTGATTTAAAAGATGGTCATAAGCCATACAAATTACAGTTAGTAGGTCTTGAAATTGGCGGCAAACCAATCGATGAATACGCTCCTGACTTTTGGCTTGTATCACCAGGTGATGGCGGGGACCCGTGTGGCTTCATTACTTCACCTTGGTATCATCCAGAAAAAGGAAAAAATATTGCAATGGGCTATATTCCTTTTGACGGAACCCTTAATGCTAACGGTTTTCCAAAGTGGGAATTAGGAAAGAAATATAAGGTGCATCTACCTGATATTTATGCAGATGAACCAGGTGTGCCAGTAGATGCAGTTACAGTTGATGTTCCATTTACCGAGTCTTTCAATGCAAACACTAGAGAAGTTGTAAAAGGCTAATCTTTTAATAATTATTCCAGTGTCAAGAATATCGGGACGCTGGAATTCCTATGATTTGTGTTGTACGTAAAGCTGGTGGTAACAAACTTTGCCATTTTTTTCTATAAAGTCTTGATGATACTCTTCTGCAGGGTAAAATTTTACCGCTTCTCTTAATTCTGTGACAATCTTGCCCTTATGCTCACCTGAATCATCAATTTGTTTAATTTTTTTTAAAGCAATATCTTTTTCATCTTGTGAATTATAGAAAATAACAGATTTATATTGTTCTCCAATATCTGGACCTTGCCGATTTAACTGTGTCGGGTCGTGAATAAAAAAAAACTTATCTAAAAGAATTTCATAGGCAACCTCAGAACTATCATATTCAATTTCTACAACCTCAATATGGCCAGTTGTTCCAGTGCAAATAGACTCATAAGTTGGATTTTCGGTATGTCCACCCGCATATCCTGATATGACTTTTTTTACACCTTGAATTTCTTCAAAGAGCACTTCAACACCCCAAAAGCAACCTGCTCCTAAAACTAATTTTGCATTCATTACTTAACATAAAAGTTTTTTTATATATGTTAAAGATCAAACTTAACAATATTTCAAATAAGATTAATAATTAAAAATGAAGACGGAGATAAACATTGGCAAAATATCCAATGTAAAGATTTGGATTACAGATAATCATATGGCCAAAAATCAATGGTCTGCGATAAAAAAATTTGTTTTAATTAAAATAAAAACCTATGACGGCGTTGAGGGGTGGGGCGAAGCTTTTACCATTAATCTCAGAGAAAAGGCAATTGTCAACCTGATAGCAGAGCTCTCTCAAGAAATTTCAAATATCGAAAATCTAACACTTAAGTCTTTTTATCAAAAAATATTCATACTTAGTGATGGTCATAGAGGTCTAGACTTCAGCGCTGCGACAAGTGCCATCGAAATTGCATTATGGGATATTACTGGAAAAATAAAAAATCTGCCTTTGAATTCATTACTAACAAATAAACCAAAATTAAATGTATCTATTTATGCGACATGTTGGAGCAGCTTTAGAATAAATACAGATCAATATTTAAATCAAGTCCAAAAATATTTAGATAAAAAATATAGTGGAATTAAAGTCTATCCAATGAAAGATAATTTAAAAAGTTCAATCAAGTTTGTAGAACAAGCAAGAGAATTAGTAGGCGATGAATATCCTCTTATGCTAGATCTTGCTATTCCAGAAAATTTAGATAACACAATGATTTTTCTGAAAGAAGTTTCTTCATTGAAGCCTTATTGGATTGAAGAGCCTGTTGATGGAGAAAACATTAGTATGTTGTCTAAAATTAAAAATAATTTTGGTATGAAGGTTGTGACAGGAGAAAAACAATGTGGACTACCACATTTTCAAGAACTAATTTCACGAGGTGCAGCTGATATACTTAATCCCGATATTTCAGGAGTAGGTGGAATAATTGATATGATTAAAATATCGGAAGAATCCTTAGATCATAATATTTCTATATCCCCACACTGCTGGAACTCCATGTCGGTATCTGCGTCTGCAATGCTGCATGTTTGCGCAAGTATATCAAATTCAGAGATGGCGGAAATTTTTCCTGACTATATTGAGTTCTCAAAAGAGTTTTGTGAGCTATCCTTTGAAATTGAGAATAATGAAGCCTATTTAAATCAAAAGCCAGGTCTAGGCATTATTATTGATGAGAAAAGCCTTTCTGAATTAAGCGAGTATATTACGGAAGTTAAACTTAATGCCTGATTATAATTATCTTTTTGATAGAGTTTTTAAACCGACACAAAGTAGTAAGAAGACTTTCTTAATTAATGAACGTAAAAAAATTAGTTATAAAGAATTTCATTTTATAGTTAATAAGATTGCAAATTACTTAGTTGATATCAATTTAGCACCAGGGGACAGAGTTGCGGTTCAAGCTGAAAAAAATATTATTCAGCTAGCTTTATATGTTGCTACTGTTAAAGCGGGAGGTATATACCTTCCATTGAATACAGGCTATACTTTAACTGAGTTGGATTATTTTATAAGTGATGCCCAACCAAAAGTGGTTGTTGTAGATGAAAATATCCAAAAAGAAATAAAGCAAATGCCTAGTGCCCTTATGGTACAAACTCTTACATTGAATTTAGACGAGAGCGGCTCATTAATTGAAGCGGTAAGTAATTATTCTACCTACTTTGACGCTGTTAATCGCAGTGAAAATGATTTAGCGGCTATATTATATACTTCAGGTACAACAGGTAAATCTAAGGGGGCCATGCTAACACACAAAAATCTTGCTTCTAACGCCGAAGTTCTCAGAGATTTTTGGAAATTTACAGAAAATGACGTTCTTCTTCACATGCTTCCTATCTATCATACCCACGGTCTTTTTGTTGCTTGTAATATTCTAGCTATTTCTGGTGGTTCAATGATTTTTTTAGAAAAATTTGAAGTTGATATCGCTATGAAATGGATGAAAGAATCGACATCTATGATGGGTGTGCCAACCTTCTATTCTCGGCTGCTAACTAGTAAAAAATTAAATGCTGAAGCCACAAAACACATGCGACTTTTTATTTCTGGGTCTGCCCCCTTACTAGCTGAAACTCATAATGAGTTTGAGAGCAGAACTGGAAAAAAAATTCTAGAACGCTACGGAATGACAGAGACAAATATGAATATTTCAAACCCTTATGAAGGTGAGAGAAAAGCAGGAACAGTTGGAATTCCACTACCTGGTATTGATATTCGAATAGTCAGTGAAGAAGGTAAAAAGTTAGATGGTGAAATAGGAATAATTGAACTTAAAGGCGATAATGTTTTTAAAGGTTATTGGGGCATGAAGGAAAAAACTGTTGAAGCTTTCACGGAGGATGGATTTTTCATAACAGGTGATCTCGCCTTTAAGGATAAAAATGGTTACTACACAATTGTTGGAAGAGATAAAGATATGATTATAACTGGTGGGTTAAATGTTTATCCTAAAGAAATTGAAGACGTAATAAACGAGCTATCAAATATATCTGAGTCAGCAGTTTTTGGCGTAAAACATTATGATTTTGGTGAGGCGGTTGTTGCCGCAGTAGTTACTAATGATACAGAGGTCGATGAAAGCTATGTAATTAACTTTTTAAAAGATAAACTCGCCAAGTTTAAACAACCAAAAAAGATAGTTGTCCTTGAGAGCTTACCGAGAAATACAATGGGTAAGGTACAAAAAAATATTCTACGAGAAAATTACATGAATTTATTTATGGATTGATATCCAATTGTTAATTTCATTAACAAATAGGTCATCTTGAGGAGTATTAAGAATTCCAATTATATCATGGTAATTAAAACCCCCAAGATTTGTATCATTATTGATAATTTTTTTTGGCCCTTTCCAATCTTTAAATATTTTCTTAACTCCTTTTGCTCTTACGACCCTATCTTTTTCCTCATAAAAAATTAAAAGAGGCATATTTATATCTAGATATTCTAAACCTTTTCCTGAATATGCGGCTTTCCACAATTGTTGAGGAAGATTTCTATCAAATTCATTTACCCAAAAAGGATCCCATTTCTCTCTCGGCAAGTTAAAAAAACTAGGAAAATTAAATTTATAGTAACTTTTAAAAAATAATCCTGTAGCCGCTATAAAATAAGGAAATGAAATTTTAGGTGTCCATGGTGCAATAAGAATTAATTGATCAATCTTTTCATACAACTTTTTATCTTTAGCCGCCATCAGAGCGAAGGTTCCACCAGCTGAGAAGCCCATTAAGATTGTTTTTTTTCCTATTTTATTTCCAATGGCAACTGCTTCAGCAGCATCCTCATAAAAATGTTTTGCTTCAAGATTTTTTGTAGCTTCATATCCTGCTCCATGGCCCGATAATCTTGATAAAAATAAATTAGCCTTCAATTTTTTTGCAACTTTGATTAAAACATCTTTTTGTTGATATCCAGTAGCAAAACTTCCATGCAAATAAACTATTGAGTACTCAGTAATGTTATTCTTGTCTTCATACCAAATAATTTTTTTTTTGGCTTCAGGGTGAATATTATCAAACGTATTTTCCTTATTTAACAAATATCTTTCTACATCAGTATTAATACTTATTGATGGAAAGCTTACTTTTATTGTATTTATTAAATAAGGCAACGTGACTCCTACAATAAAGATGAGAGGAATTACTAAAATGATTGAAGAAATAATTATTAGACGATAAAGCCTAAATCTCGTTGCTCTAGACATTCACACTTGTATAAGAGCATATCTTATTGCCATCTGGATCCCTTATGTATGCATAATAGGCATTACTATCGTGTGGTCGGAATCCAGGTTCACCCTCATTTTTTGCACCAAGATCAATTGCAGCTTTGTGAAAGTTATCCACTTTTTCAGTCGACTCTGTGTAGAAAGAGATTTGCGTTCCGTTTCCAAATGTAACGGGTTCGCCATTTGCTGGTTTTGTAATGTAGAATTCTACATCTTCATTGCTCTCATGCGCATAACCAACACAGACATCGTCCTGATAAATGCTTTTTAAACCTATAGTGGTAAACAATTGATCGTAAAAATTTTTAGAAATAAGTAAATCACTTGCTCCAACCATGACGTAACCCTTCACAGCCTCACTCCATTATTATTTGTATTATTTACCATATTCTCAAATTTTTTGGCGAATGCAATCAATTTTAAGTCATTTCCTCTAGGAGCAATAATCTGCATTCCCATCGGTAAGCCCCTATCATTAAAACCTATTGGAATAGAGATGGAAGGTAACTGAAAAATACTTGCAAGTATAGTTACTTCCATCCATCGATGGTACGTATCAAGTGAATGATCCTCAATAGTTTTTGGATATGAAATATTTTTATCGAAAGGAAAAATTTGTGCTGAAGGTAATATTAGAAAGTCATAATATTTAAATAGCGTATCAATCTTAGGAGAACTTTTTTTGATAAATTCCAATCCCTTTTTTATTTCACTCTCAGTAATATTCTTACCCTTTTCATATTCCCATTTAGAAGGAAAATTAACTTCATTAATATTTAGTCCCTCCATCTGAATTAAGCTACTATACATTAAATAAGCTCTTAGATTAATCCAATGATTCCAAAGATCATTAGAACTAATTTCTTTAAGTTCATGCTGTAAAACATTAACTCCAATTTTTTCTATTTTTGACAATGATTTTTCACATAGGGAGATGATACCTTTTTCGAATAATAAAGACTTATTCAAATCTTTGAGCCAACCTAATTTTATTTTTTTAAGATCATTTAAATTTATTTCTGATTTGGAGAATGTTCCTTCAAGATTGAAGGACAGAGGGTCATATTCATGCTTTCCAACAATAGCATCTAACAGCAAAGACATATCAAAAGGGTTTCTTGCCATTACACCCATGGTAGTAAGGGGAGGAATTCCATAAATATTATCATCTCTTATTTCAGGTATTAGACCAGGTGTAGGCCTAAAACCATAGAGATTAGAAAAAGCAGCTGGATTTCTGCATGATCCCATCATATCTGTTCCATCAGCAAAAGGTATCATTGAGGCGGCAATGGCTGTAGCAGCACCACCACTGGATCCTCCAGAGGCTAAATTTTCATTATAATAATTTCCTGTTGGTCCAAAAAGGTTGTTGATTGTGTGTGAGCCCATTGCAAGTTCTGCTGTGTTTGTCTTTCCAATTATAATGGCACCATTTGAGATTAATCGATCAACAATCAGAGCATTTTTTTTGGGGATATTATTTTTAAATGATTTCAGGCCATAAGTGGTCACTAAACCTTCAACGTCAGTGATATCTTTTATTGCAATAGGCATGCCTCGTATTTGATTTTTCTGTTCTGCAATATAATTGTTGTCTTTTTTTTGTGCTTCATCAAGGATGTCTGCTTCATCCTTCATAGAAACTATTGCATTATATTTATTATTGTCTTTTTTAATATTACTGAGGTATTCACGAATAAGTTCTTTAAAGCTGATTTTTTTTTCATCTAACAGCTTTAATTGATCTTTGACCAAATGAGATGTAATCATTTATAGATTACTTACGAGCACCAATTATACTTATCTTTACTAGTTCTCTTACATCATCTAGTTCAGCTGGAATTGGATTGGTGCCAAATGCAGTATCGATCATTGCTTTTTTTGATATTCTTTCTATACAATCTTCAGGAACTCCTATTTCGTTAAGTCCTTTTGGTATTTTGATACGATCAAGCAGTTTTTCCATATTTTCAATGAAATTATTTACAGAGTGATCTTCATACTGCATAGCTTGAGCCATTCTAATTACTTTTTCCTCAATACTTGGGAGATTGTACCGTAGAACAGCTGGTAAAATTATTGCATTTGTTAATCCATGATGAGTATTAAATTCTGCTCCAACCATATGGGCAATAGCATGTACCAGGCCAAGACCTTTAATGAATGAAATGCCCCCAAGACACGAAGCAACCAGCATTGCTCCTCTTGCTTCTAAGTTGCTAGGTTCTTCTACGGCTGTAGTTAGTGATTTAGAAATAAGGTTTAAACTTTCCAATGCAGCACCATCGCACAACGGATGAAATCCCGGTACACAGTAACCTTCAATTGAGTGTATCATGGCATCAGCACCAGTCCATGCCGTCAAGTTTGAGGGCAGTGCAAGAGTAAGTTCTGGATCAAGCAGGGCGAGAGATGGTTTTAAATCTGGATGCATAATACACAATTTAATTCCTTGCTTTGTATCTGTGACCATTGCTGTACTTTCAGTTTCAGCACCTGTTCCAGCTGTCGTCGGTATTGTAATTAAGGGAGGGAATTTTTGATTGTCATTTATTATTTGTGGTGTTTTTTCCCATTCAAAATCCCATAAATCTATATCATTATTTGCAGTTAAGCAGACAGATTTGCCACCATCCATTGCACTTCCACCACCAATTGCAATAATTGCGTCATGATTATTTTCTCTAAATTTCCTACAACCATTATCGATTTCATCATCTCTTGGGTTTGGCGATATATCAGAATAAATGTCTGAACCAATGTCGGATGCTTTTAAAATTTCAACTAATTTGTCGACAAAAGGTAAGTCTTTACTTCCACTGTCAGTTACAATTAATGGATGTTTAACGTTAATTGATGAACAATACGTTCCTATTTCCATGATTCTTCCAGGACCGTAAGCAATTGGAACTGGAAAACCCCAATCTTGTGGAGCTAAAATCTCATCTTTATTGAGTTTGAATTGTGTCACACAATATTTTAGTTAGAAGTCATTGACTTTAAAACAATTGAACGATCAATTTCACCAATGAGCTCACCACTATTTGAATCAATTACAGGGTACGTTTTATCAGAATCAGCTATCTGATTAATTAAATTGTCTATTTTTGTATCGCTTGCAATACAGTCATGCCCATTTGCAAATAAAGACTTTGTTTCTTCAGAACAATCTGCTCTAGCACATTTTCCAGCACTTAAAACTTTATATTTTGGAACATCCTCTGTAAAATCTTTAACGTATTGATCAATAGGATTAGCAACAATCTCTTCTGGTGTGCCAACTTGTGAAATTTCACCATCTTTCATGATGGCAATATGATCACCCATTTTAATGGCCTCACTAAAATCATGAGTAATAAACACCATTGTCTTCTGTACTAATTTTTGAATACTTAATAATTCATCTTGCATCTCTCGTCTAATAAGGGGGTCGAGTGCAGAGAATGGCTCATCAAATATTAATATTTCAGGATCAACTGCCAGTGCTCTTGCTAGGCCAACTCTTTGTTGCATACCTCCAGATAACTCTCTTGGATAGTGTTGGTCCCATCCATCTAATCCCACCAAACTAAGAGTTTCCATTGATTTTTCTAATCTGTCTTTTTTCTTCACACCTCTTATTTCTAAACCATACCCAATATTTTCAATGACTCTTCGGTGAGGGAAAAGACCAAAATGCTGAAAAACCATACTCATTCTATTTCTTCTTAATTCTGTCAAATCTTTATTACTCATTTGAGTAACATCTTGGTTATCAATACTAACATTACCTGCAGTGGGTTCTATCAATCTTGATAAACATCTGACTAATGTTGATTTGCCACTTCCTGAGAGACCCATTACAACGAATGTCTCGCCTTTTTGAACGGAGAAACTTACATCCTTTACTGCTACAACATGCCCGGTTTTTTCTTGTACTTCGCTTCTAGACAGGTTTTTATCAAGATTTGAAAGAACATTCTTTTCGTTAGGTCCAAATACCTTCCAAATATTTGTGCATACTATTTTGTCGTTATTTTCCATCATTTATGAGTGCTTAATTCGCTGAATGTTATACTATGTTGTGGATTTTTGAATAACTTATTTTAATTTGTAAATTCTAAATTTATTATGGCTTTTACTCAAGATACCTCTCTTTTCCGGTCTAAAAACAATTATCAGAATTTAATTATCCCAGGAATAATATTTGCTGCTTTACTATTTTCTCTATGGTTAGTGTTTCAAAGTGAGGACGTTTCTGAATTCCCAGTTTTTATCACAGACTCTTTTACCTTTACTGCTTGGGTAAACCAAGGTGAGGACTTTTTAAAAGATAATATCAAAGTTTATACAAGAGCAGTGGCTGGTTATGTCAAAGAACTTTATTGGTTGCTTGAAGATTTTCTTTTAGATTCTTCTTGGGTATTTATTGTAGCGCTTTTGCTTATACCTTCTCTTGCATTCGGCGGCATAAAGTTAGGTTTCCTTGTTTTGTTTGGCACTATGTATTGGGGAATGGTTGGACTTTGGGGTTCAGCAATGGAAACATTGGCGCTAATGGGCTTATCCGTATTCTTGTCAGTATTAGTTGGCGTCATACTTGGTATTTTTTGTGCCCTGAGCGATCGGTTTGAGCGAAATATGAAACCGGCACTGGATGTTATGCAAGTAATGCCGGCTTTTGTGTACCTTATTCCAGCGATGTTTTTCTTTGGTATAGGTGGAGCACCTGCAATTCTCGCGACAATGATTTACTCAATGCCACCAATCATTCGTTTAACAAACTTAGGAATACGTCAGGTTCCAAATGAAACCGTAGAAACAGCAACTGCATTTGGGTCAACAAAAAGTCAAGTTCTCTTCAAAGTACAAATTCCGCTTGCTTTACCAAGTATTATGATGGGAGTTAATCAAACAATTATGATGGCTTTAGCTTTAGTTGTTTTAGCGACATTCATTGGTGCTCAAGGATTAGGTTCAGATATTTGGGTATCGATTAAAAAACTTGAAGTAGGCGCAGCTTTAGAGGGTGGTTTTTGCGTTTTATTGATGGCAATCATGTTTGATAGATTTGGCAAAGCAGCAAGTCGAGAAACTGTGACATTGCCGGCTGACAGCCAGAAATTTTATCTTCTTCCTCAAACATGGGATATCTACCCTTTAGCAAGACAACTTGAAAAGCCCTTACACTACCTGCATCTTGCTGTAGCTTTAATATTTTCAAGTATAATTCGTATATTGTCCTATATTGTTAATTTAGCAGTTTCATTAGTTAACAAAGACTACGGGAAGATAATTGAACAATTTATAAATGCTCATTATTTTCTATTCTCAGGTATATTGATTTTATTTGGAATAATCTATTATGATGCAAATATAGCAAGCATTGGAAGCTTTCCAGATGCTTGGAACTTATCAATCAGAGAAGAAATAGCAGCGGGCGTTAAGTCACTAGTGGTTAACCCCACATTTATTGAAATAACCAGATCTATTCGAGCAACAGTTGTAATTTATCTTTTACGGCCGCTTGATACTTATTTAACTTATCTTCCCTATTGGTTTACAATTGGAGCATTAGTAGCAATTAGTTGGAAAGCTGTTGGTTTTAGATTCGCAATTGTGACAGCTCTTTTATTAGCATTTATTGGTGCATGTAATATTTGGACTGAAGCAATGATTACTTTATCGTCAGTTCTAATCTCAGTACTTTTATGTTTTGTGATTGGAGTTCCTATAGGCATCATAGCTTCTTACAGTAAGAGATTTCAAAATATTAATGAAGTGATTTTAGATGCGATGCAAACACTTCCTTATTTCTGTTATCTAGTGCCTGTTTTAATGTTCTTTGGCGGCGGATCATTCTCTGCATTACTTGCAACAATTATTTACGCGATACCTCCAATAATTCGTCTTACTGTTTTAGGTTTATCGCAGGTTTCAACTACATACTCAGAGGTGTCGAGATCGTTTGGTGGTTCGACTTTACAAACACTGAGTAAAATTAAATTCCCTCTTGCGGTACCGAGTTTGGTTATGGGCTTTAATCAAACAGTTATGATGGCATTTGCAATGCAAATTGTCACACCGTTGATTGGAGGAAAAGGTCTTGGTCTTGAAGTTTTTAATGGTTTAGCGCGTTCTGACACAGGTAGAGCACTTGCTGCTGGCATTGGAATTTGTTTATTAGCCATGATAATTGACCGTATAAGTCTTGCTTGGACAAAAAAACAGAGAGATGCCCTAGGATTATAGTTATAATTTTTATATCTTTTTCCTTACTTAATTTTTTAAAGAAACTTCATAAAGCGGTTTACTAACTGATCTTTTTTAGGCTAGAATTAATTATTAATTAATTAATAAAGGGGAAAATTAATGAAAAAATCATTATTTTTAAAAACTTTTACTGCCCTTATATTGTCGTCTTTTCTCGTACTATCAGCGGGTACAGCTAATGCAAAACGCTTAACTGCTGCCGTTGCTGACTGGACAGGAGGAGAAATTACATGTCAAGTCGCAGTAAGTATGTTGGAGCAAGAACTAGGATATCGAGTTGATAGAATAGAATTTGCATCAGGAACCGGACTTTGGGAAGCTATTGCTGCTGGCGATATTGACTTTGCATGCGAAAGCTGGCCAAGTTACGCAGAAGCTGACGAAGTAATGCTCAATGCACCGTTAATTTATGACGGTGAAGTTGTGCAAGAATATTCAGGTACTGGTGAAGTAATAGCGTTTACATCTGGTATCATTGGTGCTTCAGATTACTACGTTCCAAAATATTTTGTTGATGCAAATCCTGACTTCAATGGTTGGGAAGATCTTAATAAGTTTAAAGATCAATTCGCTACTGTTGAAACTGGTTCTAAGGGACGTTTAATTGGATGTCCGGTAGCTGGTTGGAACTGTCATGATCAAAAAAGACTTGATATTATGGGTCTCGACTTTGAAGCTGTTGAACTAGGCACTGAAGTTGCACTTCTAGCTGAAGCGCAGGGTTCTTACGATAGAGGAGAGCCATTCTTGATGTATCTTTGGGAACCTCACTTTTTCTTCGGTAAGAACGAAATGGTAGGAATTGGTCTTCCTCCGCATCAGCCTTGCGAAAGTTTCACTGAAGCAAACAACTGGCAAGACTGTGGTATGGGATCTTGGCCTGCAAGTAACTGGGCTAAAGACTACACTATGAACTACATGAACCCAGAAACAATGCAAAAAGCTGAAAATGCTGAAGCTCTTGCATTCTTTAAAAAGATGAAATTTGCTAACGCTGATCAAGCAAAAATGCTTGTAAGAGTTGGCGACGATGGCTTATCTGTTGAAGAAGCAGTTCAAGAATGGAAAGACAGTACTAACGATTGGCAAGCTTGGCTTCCATAAGTCTGTACTAATAAAATAAAAATTAAGGCCTTGTATAATTATACAAGGCCTTTTTTTTATTCTATCATTGAGCAATGAATGCTCGCCATCCATATCATTACAGTATTAGCTTTGCATTATTGATCGCAGCTGGGTTATGGGGATTATTTTGGATACCCCAAAGAGCGCTCGAGTCAGGTGGCTTAACTGGTGGCTGGGCCACTATTTCACAAATGGTCATCCCTTTTTTAATTCTGCTTCCAGTTGCTTTCTGGAGAAAGTATAAAGGCAATTCATTTGGCCTTGATTATCCTATTATTGGGCTGTTGTTTGGCGCTGGTATCGCATGTTACGCAAATAGCTTTCTATTAACTGACGTAGTGAGAGCTTTAATTCTATTTTATATTACTCCGGTTTGGACAACTATTTTTGAAATGATATTCCTTAGGCAGCTTCCCCGCTACTATAGATACATCACTCTGATTCTGGCTTTGGGTGGAGTTTGGATTGTATTTGGACAAGATGGATTTATTCCAATACCTCAAAATTCTGGTGACTGGATAGCACTATTAGGGGGTATATTTATTGCAGCCTCAGCAGTTCGAATGGAAGTTAAAAAACCAGAGGGTATTTTTCCAATTCTTTTTTCATTCTTTTTTTATGGTGGCATATTTACTTTAGTACAGGCCTACTTTCTTAGAGATGTAATGGGCTCTGCACCATCTTTAGACTCTTGGCTTACAATGATGCCATGGCTCTTATTAATTGCCATCTTATTTCACTTACCAACTAATGTGGTTATACTAGGAGCACCCAGTAGAATTGGGGCAGGATTATTCTCTATAATCATTCTTTTTGAAATTGTAGTTGGCACGTTTAGCGCTGCAATACTAACTGATGAACTATTTGGCTGGAGAGAGATATTAGGAAGTTCATTTATAATCTTGGCAGGGTTAACAGAGATTATTTTTGCTTCAAATATAGCTATAAAAAAAGAATAACTTATAATTTGTTCAGTACTTTTATGTGCTCAACAGTTGTCCCACAGCAACCACCAATTATTTGCGCACCTGCATCTTTCCACTTTTTTGCTTCAATTAAGTAATCGTCTGGTGGAATTACATTGCTCATATCATAGTGTGGAAAATTAAATACGGCTACTTCTGGATAAGCCATTATAGGAAGATTATATACTTCCTTAATTTCTTTTATACTTTCTTCTATAACACCAATATCACAGTGCATTATACCAACTGCATCCAATTTATGGTGTTTAACATTGCTGATCATTTTTTTAAAACTATACTCATAGTCAGTGGTAAGAGCAATCAAGCCATCCTTGTTTCTGGATGAAAACCCAGCCCATACTGGTAAGCCAACTTTGCTAGCTGAGTCAAAAATTATATCAATTCGATCTGGCCTATACATCAACTCTAATAAAATAAAATCACATCCATTATCCGCTAAAAACAAAGCTAGCTCATCAAAAGATTTTTGAAAATATTCCGGGGTGAGTTTCTTGATATATTTATCTTTTTCTTCCTGTGATCTAAAAGCATCTTCATACGGTATCTGGTGAGACAAGGAACCTGCCACTAGCACATCATCTCGGCCACATTCTTCTCTTGCCTGGATAGCTGCATTTATTGCGGCTAGATTAATTTCCTCAAATTTATCGTCAACCCCAGCTACTTCCAATATCATTCGATTTGAAGCATATGTATTTGTTGTAATTATTTTTGCTCCAGCATTTATATAGTCTTTATGAATTTGTTTTAAAATATCGAACTCAAGCGAGGCAGTCGCACACCAAGAG
>CABZHO010000012.1 GCA_902525595.1 uncultured Pelagibacteraceae bacterium
TCTTTAGCTTCTGTAATAAGAGTAGCAGAGTCTTTAAATTCTGGTAATGAATTTGATAGCTTAGAGTTAGCTGTTTTATATAAGAAATTACCCACTAAATTAAAAGATCAAATTTTAAAACCCTATGTTCAAATTGAAAAAAATCAAGCTAGGATTACAATGCGCCTAATTGATACTCATCCTGATTTGAAAAGATCTGATTTTGTAAATGATATAAATAATTATTTCACAGAAAATATTAATACAGATAATATAAATGCGTATTCAACCGGTGTGTTGATTCTCTATAATAATATGCTCGAGAGTCTTTTTGACTCGCAAATCAAATCTCTTGGAGTAGTCTTAATAGGCATATTCATTATGCTGGTATTCTTATTTAGATCCTTATCGATCGCTATTATTGCCATAATACCGAATATAATTGCATGTTTTGTCATACTTGGGACGATGGGTTTTCTTGGAATACCTCTAGATTTAATGACAATCACAATTGCAGCGATTACAATAGGTATTGCAATAGATAATAGTATTCACTACGTCTATCGCTATCAAGAATTTAGATCTAATAATAACTCTAGCAACGAAGCGATGGTAAATAGCAGTAAAACAGTAGGCCTGGCTATTAGAAATACCTCATTAACAATAATTTTTGGTTTTTCAATTTTAGTATTTTCAAACTTTTATCCAACAATATATTTTGGAGTTTTCACTGCTCTTGCTATGTTTGTTGCTATGATTGGTAGCCTAACTTTACTTCCTATTATGTTACAGTTTTTAAAGAGAGCTATCTAAGTGAATATTGATTATTCATCGTTTTTAAATATTTATGATATATTTTTTTTAATCATATGCTTAATTTCAATTTTTTTTGGTATAAAAAATGGTTTCACAAAAAGTTTTTTTAATTTAGTGAAATGGATCCTAATATTTTATATAATTAAAAATTGTTTTACTTTACTTAGACCATATATTGATCCTTATATAAGCAATCAAACGATATCTGATATAGTAATTTTTTTAGCCACCCTAATTATTTCATATATTTTACTATCTTCTTTAATTAGGTTGATTATAGGCATCATACAGCCTAAAAAATCAGGGCTAATCGATTTTGGTTTTGGTGCAGTACTGGGAATATTTAGAGGCTACGTTATTTTTGTTTTGTTAATTTTCTTTCTAAGTAAAAATGTTGCTCCAAATTATATAAGTGATATCAAGAAAAATAGCTCTTTCAATGATATAATAGAATACGGGGTAAATTTAATTGATTATGTGCCAAGAGAATTAGATAAAATAGATATTAAGATATAATTATGCGTACTAAGAATTGTTTAGTAACTGGTGCATCTTCTGGTATTGGAAGAGAAACATCAATTCAATTATCACATCATGCTAAACATATTTATATTGTTGGTAGAAACGTTTCAAAACTTGAAGAGGTAAATGATTTAATAGTGTCCAATGGATGCGAATGTACAATTGTTCCATTAGACTTGTGTGAAGAAAATAGTATCGAAAACTTATCACGTGAAATTTCAAAAAAAGATAGTTCTATTGATTATTTAATCTTATGTGCTGGTATTATTTCTCAATTATTTCCAATAAATTCAATTGACTATGAAAAATTTAAAGAAATTATAGATTTGAATTATATAGCAAACTTTAGATTCCTTAAAAATTTTCATTTATTACTTAAAAACTCTAAAAATGCACAACTTATAGTGCTTTCGATTAATCCTGATTATATTGAAAGCCTTTATTGGGGAATTTATAAACCAGTCATGCTGGCTCTTAATGAGCTTATAATGACATATGCAAATGAAAATAAAAAAACTGGCATTAAAGCCAAAATATTGTGTCCAAGAGGTGTGAATACCCCATTTAGGGAGAATATAATGCCAGGTGAGAATAAAGATAATTTGGTCGAACCATCAATAGTTGCAAAAAAGTTAGTTGAACTACTCAGCAGCAACGAAACAGCACAAATAATAAATATTTAGTCTAAATATGGGTTTTTAGAACTTATAAATTTAAAGTTAATTGGAATTCCTTCAAGGTTAAAATAATCTCTGAAGGTGTTATCAAAATATTTTGTAAATATGGAAGGCGCTCGATTTTTTGAATTGATGAAAACTTTAAATGAAGGCAGCGCTTCATTCAATTGAACAATATATTTTGGTCTAATTTCTATTTTTTTTACCTTTGGAAATCGATCTTGTTTAATTAAATAATTAAGAAATTTATTTAGTTTTGATTTTTTTATTTTTGTGTCTTTGATTTTTACTTTGTTGATTAATTGTTTAAGTAGACTAGTAATTCGTTGATTTCTTTTTGCTGAAATAAACTCAATATTTACCATTCTATATTGCCCGTAATTATTTTTAAGGTATTTATAAATTTGTGATTTAAATCTATTTTTATCATCTAAAATATCCTGCTTATTAAATAAAAAAAATATTATTTTTTTTTTATTTATTGCTAAATCAGCAAGTCTAAAGTCTTGTTTAGTGAGACTTTCTAATGAGTCTATTAGCAACAATACCGTATCAACTTCATCAATTAACTTAATTGCTTCTCTATTGCGTTGAATTTCATCAATATCATTAATTTTACTTTTTCTTCTGAGACCTGGTGTATCAACAATTGTAAAAGATTGTTTGTTATATATAAATTGGTCTCTTATCAATTGTTTGGTAAGTCCATATTCTTCACCAACAGGTGAAATATTTTTTTTTATTAAACAATTAAACAAAGTTGATTTGCCTGAATTTGGCTTTCCAATTATACAAATATTTATATTATTTGAGACTGTAGACATTAGAATTCTCATCAGTCATGAAGATTGTATCATTAGTAATAATCGGATCTATTATGATTTTATTTATGCCAACTTTTCGTTGAGATACAATTTCACCAGTTATTGGTGAAATAATCTTAAGCTCACCAAAATATGACATTGTGTATAATAAATTATTTAATAAATAAGGTCCCAACCACATATTTAAGTCATTAATTTTCTGACCTTTTCTAAATTTACCAAGATTTGAAATCCAATAAATATCACCATTTATTCTGTCTAGGCATATTAATCGGCCGTCCTCATCAATGACGTAAATCTGATTTCCTGAGACTATTGGAGTTCGATAACCTGATAAATCAACTGACCAATTTCTTTGTCCATTAACAATGTTTACAGATATTATTTTTCCATGAGAGCTAAGCGAAATAATATCAGTACCAGCAATAACTGGACTTGCGGCAATATCTTTTAATGCAAAATTACTAATGAGCGAAGTCTTAGAAACGTTTTCTGACCATATTGGCCGACCTTCATCATATATAAAAGATATTAGGTCGCCATTACTAAATGGAGCAATAATAACATTTTCATATGCAACTGGGGATGCTGTAAAAAGATTTTTTTTACCTTCTTCTATAGTTTGAAATGTCCACTCAATATCACCATTTTCAAAATTTAATGAATAAATTCGATTATCGGCAGTTATAAAATAAATATAATTTCTGTATATCAGTGGAGGAGATAAGATTGGAAAGTCAATATCAACTTGCCAATTTGTTTCACCATTTTTTGAATTAATTGATTTTACTTGGCCATAAGCATCCACAAAAACTATTGTACTATCAAAATATGCTATTCCACCTCTAATTACTTCATATTTGTTAGATTGACTTTTCAAACTGATTTTAAAAATTGATTCATTATTTATAGAGTTAATGCATTCGAGGTGACCTGTACTAATTACATGGCAAAGTTGGTTATCAAAGTATATTGGTTGGATAATATTTATAGGACCTTTCTTTGAGGAAATAATTTTTTTTCCCTTACTTAATGTTGATAAAGTAGCAAGATTATTAAGATTGTTTTGAGGATTTTGATAGTGCTGCGACCAATAGCCAATTTTTTTTGGTGAGTCTATTCGAATATTTGCTGTATTCAGATTTAGTGTTTCAGATATTTCGGCATTATAACTTAAAACTGGAAATCTATTTTCTTTATCTATATTTTCTTGATTGCTTGCACAACTAGCAATAAAAACTATTAAAAATAGTATATAAAAATATTTATTTTTCATTTATTTAATTGATTCAAGAAATTTTTCTGATCGTATTATAATCTCACGGGGTGCTTCAGGATCGTTGATTATTTTTTGAAAGCTTTTATTTGTTTGCTCAAAATCTCCCGAGAAAAGATCGTGTAAAGCAAATAATTCTAAGAATAAATACTTAAAGGTACTATTATCAATTTGATTATCAGGAAAATAAGCTAATATCTCATCTTTAGTGATTTCATTTAACTTACTCATTAAATAAAAATATCCAGCTGCGTCATTTATAATTTTGTTAATTTCTCTATCTTTCATTAATTGAATAAGAATTGCTTGTGACTGTTCTTTTTTTCCTTGAGAAATTAAGGAGTTTGCCATCTTTAAGCGTATTAGACCTCTCATAAATGTATTACTGCTATTTTCAAGATTAGATAGAGAAGAGACTATTTCATTTTCTGAGGGTAAGTTTGACGCGATAAGATAATTTTCAACTTGTTTTTGGTTATTTGAAATACTGAAAGATTTATTGATTTGATAGCCTATTACTGAACTAATAAGCAATAAAATAAACACGATTATATAAATACCATATTTTTTCCATAAACTTAAAATTCTGTCTTTGCGCAAATCTTCATCAACTTGTCTTAATACATCTGACATTAATCATTTCCTTTATTTTTTATAATTTGCGCGTTCATCTCGTATGTATGTTCTGAACCTGGAAAGACTCTATTTCTTACATCTTGAGCATATTGACTTGCAGAATTCTTAATAAGTTTATCTAAATTTGTATATTTTTTTACGAATTTCGGGGCCACATTGGTGAGGCCAAGCATATCCTCTGTTACCAAGATCTGGCCATCGCATTTTGGCGAAGCACCTATACCAATAGTAGGTATTTTTAAAATAGATGTTATTTCCGCGGCCAATGGCTCAGCCATGCCCTCTAATACAACTGAAAAAGCGCCACCCTCTTCAACTGCTAGTGCATCGTCAATATATTTTTGCCAGTCAAATTTATTTTTACCTTTCACTTTGTAACCACCATCTAACAAAACACTTTGCGGCTGCAGACCTATATGGCCCATCACTGGGACAGACCGGCTTGTGAGATACTTAATCGTATTGAACATACTTTGACCACCCTCAAGTTTTACGCCATTGCAATTTGTTTCTTTCATGACTCTAGCAGCGTTCATAAAAGCCTTATCAACAGATTCTTCGTAGGAACCAAATGGAAGGTCAACGATTACACATGACTTTTTTGAAGCTTTTACAACTGACTTTGAATGTTCAATCATTTGATCAACTGTGACAGGAAGTGTATTTTCATAATCATAAAGAACCATACCTAGTGAGTCTCCCACAAGAAGTAAGTCTCCTACATCGTCAATTGCACGTGCAATAGGAGCAGTGTAAGCTGTTAAGCAAACAATAGGCATCTTTCCTTTAAGGCCCTTAATATCAGCTGAGGATTTTCGTCTCATAAAACCGGTTTATACTTGATAAACTTTAAAATTTCTAGAAAAAGCTAAGATACTGATTTTATTCTTTTAAATCCCTATCAATTAACACTGCAATTAGTGTTGCGGGCTCCTTACCGTTATTAATCCAAGCGTGATTAGTACCTCTTTGAACCACAACATCAAATGGCTTTAATCTTACTTCTTCTTCATCTAAAACCAGTGTTACATCACCCTCAAGCAGGATAATGTAATCTATTGTTTTTGTTTTATGCATTGCTGGATGTCTTGCTATGTCAATCCTATGATGTGCAGCTCCAATTCGTGAAAAAGCTTCCTCAGCCATCTGATTCAGTATTTCAACTGAAACACCTTGTGGTGTTGGCATTATTTTAAAATATCGAAACTTAGAACCACCTTTAGGAGGTGACAATATGATATCACTATCCGCATTATCAATATCACTATGAGTATCTACAGTTATACCTGTCTCATTCCAAATTTCATATAAACCTCCTATTTCTTCTCCAATCGAGCGTGCCGGTGGTCCGTCAATTTTTATTATAGATTTTCCATTCGTGTTATGTCCTGTAACAATTCTTCTCACTAATAACTTCCTTTATTTAATCCCTTCTAACATTTGGTATTAGTCCTTCTTGATAACCTTCTTTAAAGGTTTTTCGATCACCATAAATTTCATTTTCAAACCATTCGACAAATTCTGTTGATCTGATTCCTCTCCAATATCTCCAAGTCGATTGTGCAATAGGCGCTTTCATTGTACCTAGTTTCAACATATGCATTCTCATTTTTAAGTGAGACTCATCAACAAATCCTTTTTCTACTTTTTCATACGTATCAAATATATCTACCAATAAGGCATTCACGTATACTGCGACCCTCCATTTATCTGCATCATCTAATTCACCCGCTGCCCAATCTTTCGATAAGAAATCACTAAACTCTTTATCTTTTGAGGTATTAAAATACCTTTCATACATCCTATGTGTTAATGAATGTCCAAACTGAGCTTTGGTTATTTCATTTTGCAAATGAATCTGAATTCCAAGGTATATTACAGATACAACCACACCAAATGCCGCAACCATTTGAACTATAAGTATAACTATGTCTGAATTCATAATTCTTAACTATACATCATTGTGTATTTGAGGCAAAAACTTTGCTAAATGATAAATTTCTTATACGACGTGAACTAAAAACCGTAAGCTTAAAGTATTTCTATTGATCATTTTAAATCGCTAAGGTTGATCGTTTAAACAACTTTTTGAAGAAATGATAACTAATTACTTATAATTTTGTAGATGCAAAAGCCTCGAGTGCTTTTTGCCTTGAAGAACCTATTTCCACAATTGGTAAAGGATAATTATCACCCAACCTAACGTTTGCCGCCTCTAAGACATCTCGAGGGGCTTCCCATGGGTTATATAAATACTTATTAGGCATATCTCTTAACTCTGGAATATATTTCTTTGTGTATTTACCGTCTGGATCAAATTTTTGCCCCTGCATCACAGGGTTAAAAATTCTGAAGTACGGTGCGGCGTCAGCACCAGAACCTGCGATCCATTGCCATCCTGCGCTATTGCTTGCTAAATCTGCATCAACTAGACAATCCCAAAACCATCTTTCTCCGTGATGCCAATGAAGCAATAGATTCTTGACTAAAAATGAACCCACAACCATTCTTAACCTGTTGTGCATATAGCCAGTTTCATAGAGCTCCCTCATCCCTGCGTCAACAATTGGATATCCAGTTAAGCCCTTTTGCCATTTTTTTAAATTATTTTTATTATTATCCCATGGGAACTTATCAAATTTTTTTTGAAGATTCTCCTTGGGTAAAGTTGGAAAATAATAGAGCAAGTTAAACGAAAACTCTCTCCAACCTAACTCACTTAAAAAGTGATCAAGGTCTCTTTTAATTTCTTTTTTTCCTTCTTGTGTTTTGGACCTATACCACACTTGATTGGGAGATACTTCTCCAAAATGTAGATGAGGAGATAATTGAGAAACATTATTGCCCGATGGAAAGTTTCGTCCATCTTTATAATTTGATAATCCATTCTTAATGAATATATCTATTTTTTTTTGAGCGCCTATCTCACCAGGAAACCATAGATTTTCCATCTTAAGATACCAATTTTTATTTGGCATTAGTCCAAGGTCATCGATATCTAGACTGTCTTTATCTACAAACAGATTATTAAGTTTTGGTTTTTGTATAGGTACCCGTGGCATTTCTGAGTTAAGACATCCTTTTCTGTAGTAAGGCGTAAATACTTTATATGGAGTTCCGTCATTTTTTGTAATATTCCAGGGCTCCCAAAGTAAAGAGGCGTTCGAAGTCTCGACAATTAAACTTTTATTTTGAAAATATTTTTTTATATTTTTATCTCTTTTTATTCTCCATGGTTCATAACATCTATTCCAATATATCCCCTTTATATTATTGCCCTGACACAATTGATCTAATATTTTTTTGGGATCGCCTTTAAAAAAGCTTATGTTATTATTAAGAGACTTTTTTAAGCTTAGTAAAGAATGATGTAGCCACCACTTACTTGCTGACCCATTAATATAATCTTTTGAGTTTTCATCATCAAAGATAAAAACTGGCATTGTTTTGCCATTAGCTATACAATTCACTAATCCTGGATTATCTGAGAGTCTTAAATCCTGCCTAAACCAAAAAATATTTATCTCTGTATTATTCATTTCATGTTTATATAGTTTACTTATATATATTTTCCATAAAGTTAATTTAACAGGTAATTAATTTATACAATTTAAAATTACTAGATATATTAGGCTTTTTTAAATGGCTTCATTAACACCTACCATTTTATTATTTGCTTGAAAAGGTAAGCCCTCTTCTTGCTTTTCAGTTAAGGGCAAATTCTTTTCCTTCCACAAAACATTCCAACAGCCTGTTTTTTTAAGCAATTTTTCTGAACGATTTCTTGAGTCAATTGGTAAATTTATAAAATGATTTCTTAATTCTTTTAAACACCAAACACGATATTTTGAATAACGCGCACCTTTGAAGTCAATGCCTCCAACATTCACGTCAAATCTTTTTTTGCCCGCACTTACAGCATCAACGTTTGCATTTAAATAGGGCAAGTAAATATTTCCGATATCTTGTAACAATGGCTCTAAATCAGTTGGCACACCTTCAACTAGTCTACCTCCATTAGCTGACAAGCGAGTATTCCATAAATTTAATACCCAATTTAATACATTGGGGTAGTTTTGCTTTATTATTTTAAGTGGCACAGGGTCTAAAGCAAAATGTCTAAAAAAAGGTCCAGAAAATCCAATATCAGCTAATGTTGGTCTTTCGCCAAATATAAAATTCCTGCTTTTAAATATATTTTCAAGATTTTTAAGTAACTTTATAAAATCGCTCTCGACCGCCTCTACATTACTACTTCTTATACCATCCCCAGTGGTATAGCCTGATCTCTGTCGGTATTGCATATACTTCATCTTAAAGAATTTTGGTAATCTAATATTTTTAAGATTATTAGTCGCTAAATGACGCGAAGCAAACCTAACGCCTTCTGCGTAATGCCATCGATAATGCATCGCAGTTCTCCACCACCATTCATCAGCCCAATCCTCTAATAAAAAACAAAAAAAAGCCTGGACAGGGTCTTTGGGGAGAACTTTAAATTTGTCAGTTTCTTTTTCAAACCATTGTATCATTTTTGTGGTGTCAGTCATCCATCTACCGTCCTCAAGAACAACAGCTGGCATCTGCATTAATCCAACTTTTTTTTCCATTTCCTTTTTAAAAGCTGGAAATTGCATATTTCTAAATTCATAGGAAATTCCACAAACACGAAAATAATTTTCCATTTTACCAGTAAAATAAGAAATATCTGAACCGTATAAAATTATTTTGCTCATTCTATTGCTTGATTTATAAATAATTTTAATTTGCTTTTGCAGTCCAAAATTTTAACATTTTGATAGTCGTTCTATCTCTCGCTATAAAGTGATGATAAAGAGCTGCTACGATATGTACTATGATTAAAAATATAATTGCGTTAGTACAAAATTCATGCACTCCTCTAACTAACATGAATAAATTTTCATTATGATCTGCAAACGCTAAATTGAAGTTATTGAATATAATAATTGTGTCTGAGGCAAAGCTAGCAGAAATAAATCCTGTTATCATTAGTAAGCCCATTAAGGTGTATAATCCATAGTGACCGGTGTGGGCAGCATAAATTTGCCATTTAGGCATTGTAGAAGGTAAGTTAGGTGCTCCATAAAAATATCTAAGCGCAAGACGAAGAACGAATAAAAATGTGATAATTGTTCCAACTGTTGCATGGTCTACTCTGGACTCAAGGCGGTCTAGTAATTCCATCTCACCACCAAATTTTTGTGCGATATTAAGGTCCAAAATTATCAAAAAAGCCATTATCCAATGAATAATTTTTTGGGACTTTAAATAATCCATTTCTTTAATTATTCCCACTCAATAGTGCCAGTTTTTAAGTTAATTGCATAGTAGCAAGCAAACAGAGCTTTCGGGGGAAACACTATAGATAGTTTAAAGTTATAATTTATTAAGAGCATCTTTATTAGATTTTTGTTCTTCATTTTTTTAAAAAATAAAAATTATAATTTAACGAGTACCCCATTTTGAGTTAAGTAAAGTTAAAAGACTGTATAATCTTATTGGAGTTAAAATAATTATGTGTATCACTGAATATAAAGGATACAAAAGTATAATTTGTGGATTTTTATAAACTATTGTTATATTTCTGAAAATTCCAGCACTAAATATATAAGCCAAGTAGGTAATGAATAATGTCCAGAAACCAATGTAAAAGTTAAAGAATAATACCTGAATCACAGCGTTTAAATAAAATATCCAAAAAAAAACTTCAATGAATGATAAAAAGCCGGCTGCTTTGAGTATTCCGAATTTTGATAAAAATAAAAAACTTTCACGGAAAAAACTCTTATTCCATCTTATTTGTTGGCTTATAAATTCACTTAATGTGGAAGCAACTCTTGTTTTGCAAATCGCATCCATTGCAATAATCGTTTTTCCATGCTCAAGCGCGCAACCGGTTAACATCCTATCATCACCAAAAGTTTGTTTTACGCCAAAAAAGGTCTGATTCACTAATTCGTCTTTATGGTTTTCTAGTATAGTTTTTCTATAAACTGTTAACATTCCTGAGCCAACAAGAACTGAGTCAAAGTAAGCTTGGGCTGGTCTTTCAATTAAAAAAGCATTCTTTAATCTTACATTTAATATTCTTGTAAAAAAATTTTCTCTTTCATTGTTCGCTTCTGCAACAGCCGTAACCAAAGCAGTATTACTATCAAATGAACGAATAATATTTGATAGAGTATAATGATTACCTAATGATGAATCAGAATCTATAAGAGCAATATAATTAGATCTAATATATTTAAATGACTCAAAAAGTGCTGCTCTTTTGCCTGAATTTTTAGGCATAGAAATAATAGTTACAAGCTGATTATTTTCATATTTCTTTTTTAATAAGTTGTATAAATTAAGACTCGTTGATCCATCATCAACAATTATTAAATTTTTTAAAATAACTTTTTTTTGCAATAAAATTGAGTCTATGCATTCAATAATTAAAGCTTTATCTTCATTATAGAATGGAACGCATACATCTAATGAAATATCTCCTTCATTGACATTTTTAATTTTTTTAAAATATCTTCTATTATAGAAATATGAGAAAATTACTTTTTGTGTAATGTAAACTAATACTAATACTCCATATAAACTTAATGTTAGACGTTCACTCACTAAATGATCCAGACCAATAACTAGTATCGCTAAAAAGATAATTAATATAGTAGATATCTTGTTAATGAGAGATTTCTTAGGTTTTGACTTTAGCGCAAAATTACTAGACATTAAATTATATTGTTATTTATTCCCACTCAATTGTTCCTGGTGGTTTTGACGTTGTATCGTATACAACTCGATTAATACCTTTCACTTCATTGATTATTCGAGTTGAGACTTTACTTAAAAAATCAGCTTTAAAAGGATAGAAATCTGCTGTCATACCGTCAACAGAGGTGACTGCTCTAAGTCCACATACTTGTTCATAAGATCTGTGATCACCCATTACTCCAACAGTTTTCACAGGCATTAGTACTGCAAAAGCCTGCCAGATTTCATCATATAAGCCAGAACTTTTAATTTCTTCAATATATATGTTGTCCGCTTGCTGCAGTTTCTTCACTCTATCTGCAGAAACCTCGCCAAGTATCCTTATGCCTAACCCCGGTCCTGGAAATGGATGACGACCAATAAATTTCATTGGCAATTTCATCTCAATGCCTAGACTTCTTACTTCATCTTTGAAAAGTTCACGCAATGGCTCAACTAATTTGAGTTTCATTTTTTTTGGTAAACCGCCAACATTATGGTGAGATTTAATTATTGATGTTGGCCCACCATGAAAACTCTGACTCTCTATTACATCTGGATAAATCGTCCCCTGAGCTAAATATTTAGCACGTTTAATTTTTTTTGCCTCTTGATTAAAAATTTTAATAAATAAGTTGCCAATAATTTTTCTCTTTTTTTCTGGATCTGAAATTCCCCTTAATGCGTCAATAAAAGTTTGTTTTGAATTTTTTATAATCAAGCGTGATTTGAAATATTTTTTAAATAATTTTACTACTTCTGCTGTTTCATTGAGTCTCATTAAGCCAGTATCAACATAAATGCACGTTAACTGATTATTAATAGCTTTTGATATTATCGCTGCAGTTACAGTGCTGTCCACACCACCTGACAACCCACAAATTACTTTATCTTTTTTAACTCTTCTTTTAATTTCTTTTATTTGGTTTCTTAAATGATTCTTCATGCTCCAGTTTTTTTTAGCTTTACAAATTTTAAATACAAAATTTTCAATTATCTTATGTCCATTTGGTGTATGAACTACCTCGGGATGAAATTGGAGTCCGTAAAATAATTTTTTTTTATTTTCTACTGCAGCGAACTTAGTATTAGAACTAGAGGCAACACTAGTAAAACCTTTAGGCAAATTGATGACTTTGTCACCATGACTCATCCATACATGGCTTGAAGTTTTTCCTCTATTGAATCCTGTAAAAAGTATGCTTCTTTTAGACGGTTTAATTAAAGTTTTTCCAAACTCTCTTTTTTTAGACAATTGAACTTTTCCACCTAACTGGTGACATATAAGTTGCATTCCATAACAAATACCTAAAATAGGTATATTTAGGTTAAAAGCTTTTTTATCAATTTTAGGTGTGTTAGCTTTATGAACACTTGCTGGACCACCAGAGAATATGATTCCAGAACAACCAGTTTTTTCAATATTTTTAAGCAAGGAATTATTGGAAATAATTTCACAGTATACACCTGCTTCTCGAACTCGCCGAGCAATGAGCTGTGTTACTTGCGATCCAAAATCAACAATATAAATCATTTAGTTGGCTAATGCCTTAAGGTTATTAAGGGCGTCGCATTCAACGCTACACAGAATTTCAAGATTTGAAATATATTCTACATACTCATCCATTAAACCTAAATTATATGAAATTTTTCCTAACAAAAAATTCAATTCAGTATTGTGCGGCACTAATGTAAATGCAATATCGTAATATTTAACTGCAGTTAATTCGCTATCTAAATTTTCATGCGACTTTCCCAACAAAATATATGAGTCTGATGACTTTGGGTTAAAAACAATCTCTTTTTCCAAATACTTAATTGCATTTAAGTAATTTTTATTTTCATAATTAGTTACTGCTTCATTAAAATAATTTGCAGAATAAGCATTGGTTGCAAAGAACAAAAGTTGAGCAACTAAAATTAATCTCATAAATTTGTAGGATAGTTGGGCGACTCACGTGTTATGTCGACATCATGTACATGACTTTCTTTAAGACCTGCACCAGTAATTTCAATAAATTGAACATTTTTTTTAAATTCTATAATATTGGATGAGCCAGTATATCCCATTGACGCTTTTAAGCCGCCAACGAGTTGATAAACAATGGGAGCTATAGGTCCTTTGTATGGCACACGTCCTTCAATGCCCTCAGGAACATGCTTGTTACTTTCTGTTATTTCTTCTTGAAAATACCTATCTGCAGAACCACGGGCCATTGCACCTAAGGATCCCATTCCACGATAAGATTTATAACTTCTACCTTTAAATAAGTATACTTCGCCAGGAGACTCATCTGTGCCTGCGAATAGTGATCCAATCATTACAGCATTAGCTCCAGCTCCAAGAGCTTTAGCGATATCGCCTGAATACTTAATACCGCCGTCAGCAATTAATGGAATACCCTTTCTATCAGCAATTTCTGCACAATCCATTATTGCAGAAAATTGAGGGACTCCTATTCCAGCAACTACCCGGGTCGTACAGATTGAACCTGGACCAATGCCCACTTTAACACAATCTGCTCCCTCATTTATTAGTTCGTTAGTTGCTTCTAAAGTTGCTACATTTCCAACTATTACGTCAATAGAGAACTTAGATTTGATATTCTTAAGAGTAGAAATTACTTTTTCTGAATGTCCATGAGCTGTATCGATTACAAGAACATCTACTCCTGCATCAATTAATTGTTCAGCCCTAGTCATCGCTTCACTTCCAACGCCTATTGCAGCGCCAACAAGAAGTCTTCCTTTTGAGTCTTTAGAGGCATAGGGGTTTAATTGACTCTTTTCGATATCTTTAACGGTTATCAAACCTATGCATTTACCTGACTCATCAGTCACCATCAGCTTTTCGATTCTATGTTGATGCAGTAGATTTTTTGCGTCTTCTGTCGAAATGCCCTCATTTACTGTAATTAAATTCTCACTGGTCATTAATTCATTTATCTTTTGAGACATATCTCTTGCAAAACGCACGTCTCTGTTTGTTAATATACCAAGCAGTTTATCGTGTGTATCAACGACAGGAATTCCCGATATTTCATTATTCTTCATCAAATCTAGAGCATCAGACAATGATGCATTGGGCGATATCGTTAATGGGTCAATTACCATGCCAGTTTCAAATTTTTTAACTTTTGATACATTTTGAGCTTGTAGAGCAATAGGCATATTCTTGTGTAAAATTCCCATTCCTCCTGCTTGTGCAATAGCAATTGCTAATTTGTATTCTGTTACTGTATCCATGGCTGAAGAGAGTAAGGGAATACCAAGAGTAATTTTTGACGTAATTTTAGTTGATGTTTCTACATCAGTAGGAAGCACGGATGAACGAGCAGGCTTAATTAATACGTCATCAAAAGAAAGGGATTTTTTTATACTGGAGTGCTCCATCGCTGATTAATAATTTATTTAACAATAACTGTCAATTAATCAGTGTTTTTTTCTTAGACATACTAAATAGATTTCACTTGATTCAATTCGACTTGATTTTGGCTTGAATGAAGAAACTTTATCAAAATTCTTTTTAGCAGTTGATAAAAGATCAGAAATATCGCCAGTTCTAAAATATTTTGCAACAAAGTTTCCATCTTTTCTGAGGTTTTTAATTGAAAAATCAAGAGCATTTTCAACAATTTCCTTTGACCGAAGAAAATCAGATGTCTTATTCCCAGACAGATTTGGCGAGATGTCTGACAAAATTAAATCAAATGCTCCAAATTCATTTATATTTGTATAAAATTTGTCTGATAAAAAATCACATTTGTAGAATTTGACATTGTTGATTGGCTTCATTGCTAGTAAGTCAATAGCTACAATTGCTTTGGCGTTCTTTAATTTTTCATTGATTATTAAAGACCAACTGCCAGGTGCAGATCCTAAATCTAAAGCTTTTTCAACATTATGAAGTAAGTTAAACTTATCTATAATTTCGAGCAATTTATAGGCAGCTCTTGAACGGTAATTAAGACTTGTAGATTTTTTGACAAATTCATCATCTAAATGCCTTTTAAGCCATTTTTTACTTTTTTCATTCAATGATTTGTTTTTTATTTTCATAATATCATTGTTTTTCAATAGGTTATTATCATTGATATCATACTTGAAAGATAAAATATAGCTACTATATCAATCTGATATAGGTATTGATTATATATATCAAACTGATATACATGCGTCCCCTAATTATTATAAATGTTTTATGAAGAATAAATTTATTACTCTAACAATCATTTTCACCATTTTTTATGGCTTCAATGCAAGTGCATTAAGTTTAAAAGATGCAATCAACGAGTCTCTTGTGAACAACCTTTCCCTAAAAGCAGAAAGCTCTAATGTGTCAATTGCAGAAGAAGATTATTTTCAATCTAAAGCTGACTTTTTTCCAACCATCACTCTAAGTGGAAATATTGCTGAAAGTGAGTATACGGATATTACAAGTCAAAGTGGTACGAGTTCAGCTGGTTACGAATTATCTCCAAGTAGTAAATCAGTTATTTTGTCGCAAAACATATTTAGTGGTTTTAATAAAATTTTTAGCGCTAGGTCAACAAAAGGATCATTAGCGGCGACAAAACTAAATCAAGAAAAAATAAAGCAAGATATAATATTAGAGACGATTGAGGCTTACTACAATGTTATCCTTGCTCAAAAAACTGTAAATTCTTATGAAGATAACCTTAAGTCAGTTGAGGAGCAATTTAAGGCAACAACAAAAGAGTATGAAGTAGGACTATCATCTAAAACAGATGTCGCACAATCTGAGGCATTTTACAATAACGCAAAGATTAGTTTACTTGAGTCTCAAATTATTGAAAAAAACTTAAGAGATTCATTTTCTGATTTAACGGGCGTTACAGCAGATGACTTAAAATTTTCTGAAATTGAAACTGCGCTTCCAACAACGTTGGGTGAATATAGAGATGTTGTAAACTCGAATAATTATGCAATAAGACTAGCTAGGGCAAATTTAGATATTTCAAATGCTAATATTGGGATAGCACGATCAGCTTATTTACCACAAGTAAGTCTAACTGCGACTAAATCTGAACTTGATGAATATTCATCCACGGTTGACTCACTTACAAATGAAGAAATAAAAGCAACAGTTACATGGCCTATATTCAATTCTGGCAAATCTCTATCGAATGTTAGAAAAGCTAAGAAAGCTAAAAATTTACAGATGATTCAACTTCAAAAGATCCAAAATGAAATAATCACTCTTTCAAGTAACATCTGGCAAAAACATCTTATATCTGAAAGAACAATTAAAGCGGCAGAATTAACATATGAAGCAAATAAAATTGCTTACCGAGGAACCGAAATAGAGCAAGAAGTTGGCGAGAGAAGTGTTTTAGATGTTTTGACTGCCCGTAAAGCCCTTTTAAATTCTGAAATTGCTTACTTTACTAAGCAAAAAGACAGAGAAGTCACAAAAACACAGGTTTTGTATATGGCCGGTAGCTTGAATGTGGATACGCTAGGATTATAAATTATGCAGAAAGAAACTATATGTTTAGGAATTTTATCATTAGGCCCAAGATCAGGATATGAAATTAAACAAATGTTCCAAGGTCCATTGTCAGATTTTTATAGTTTAAGTTTTGGTACAATTTACCCAACTTTAAATAAGCTTCAATCTGGTAAATTTGTATCTTGTAAACAACACACTCAAAGTAAAAAACCAGACAAAAAAGTATATACAATTACAAAAAAAGGCATGGCACAAATGCAAGAAAATTTATTAGGTGATGCCTCATCTTATATCAGATCAGGAAATTACGGAGATCAAATAAAATCTGAGTTTTTTCTGTTAATATTATTTGCTAAGTACTTGCCAAAAGAAACACTTGATACAGTTCTTAATGAAAGAGTTTTATTTCTTAGGCAAAAATTTGAACAGTTTAAATACGATGGACCTGTCCCTGGTGATATCAAAGCACTCAGAGAAGAAAAATCTATATCCTTTATAAGAGGATTAGCAGCAGCGTTGCTGGATACGGGTTTAAATTATATGGAAAAAAATAGGGAGAAATTGAGTTAATATGTTGAAAAAAATTCCTGTAAATTATCTTTCTGCAATCATAATATTTGTGCTTGTAATAGCTTGGATATTTTCTGGTTCGTTAAATAGTAATGATGAGTCAATGCCTGCTGCTACTGAAATAATAATTGAAGATTTAATTTCTGTTCGTGCCAAGAATTTCGAAGCACAAAATAAAACTTACTTTCTTACAGTTAGGGGAAGAGCCGAGGCTGATAAAGTTGTACAATTAAGACCTAAAACTTCATCTACTATTGTTTTCACAGTTGAAAAAGGTTCATTTGTAAAAAAAGACGATATTATATGCGAGCTTGATCCGGAAAATCGAATTGCAGCTTTAGATGAAGCAAATGCCTCAAAAAATAAAGCCCAGTTGCAATTTGATGCAATAAAAACTTTATCTGATGAAGGTTACAGATCAGATAATGCTGTTGCAACTGCTGAAGCGGCCTTAAAAGCTTCTATTGCAAGAGTTGAGATGGCAAGCAATGAATTGAAAAACGTAAAGATGAGATCACCTTTTGATGGTTTTGTTGAAGATGTTTTCTTAGAACTCGGTGATTTAATTACGCCCACCACACCTTGTGCAAAAATTATAAAACTCAATCCCATGATAATCACAGGCGAAGTAACAGAAAAGAATGTTGACAAAATTAATCTTGATCAAGAAGTTAATATTAATTTTATAGATAAGAGTTCTATGACTGGCAAAATAAGTTTTATCAGTAAAAGTGCTAACCCTAGCACAAGAACTTATAAAATTGAGTCAACAGTTGATAACATGAGTGGCGTTATTAGAGAAGGTCTGTCAGCTGACATACTTGTACCGATCAGTCAGGTTCAGGCACATTTAATACCCTCTTATTTAATTTCACTCAATGACGATGGAGATCTTGGAGTTAAAATTTTGAATGAACAAACAGTTTTATTTAACGACATACAAATTATTGAAGATACCGTTGAAGGACTGTGGGTTACTGGATTACCTAAAGACTCTACAATCATTACCGTAGGTCAAGAGTATGTTGTAAGTGGTCAAAACGTAGAAGTTGAATTGGTAAACTAAAATTAAATGATTGAATTTTTAGTAGATAGAAAAAGAACTGCTTTAGCTTTACTACTTGTTCTAATCTGTGCAGGTATATTTGGTCGAATAAATATTCCTATAGAAAATGAACCTGAAATCATTATCCCTGTTGTATACGTTGGGGTTGGATTAACTGGTATTTCTCCTCAAGATGCGGAAAGATTGCTTCTAAAACCAGTTGAAGACGAACTAAGGAGCATTGAGGGTGTTGATCAATTGCAGGGCTTTGCATTTGAAAATTATGCGGCTGCAATTATAAAGTTTGACGCTGCTGCTACGATGAAAAAATCATTAGATAAAGTAAGAGATGCAGTAAATGATGCCAAGATAAAATTTCCGGATGACGCCAAAGAACCAGTTGTCAGCGAAGTTTCTGTTCAAGACAACCCGACGGTAATACTGTCAATTGACTCACCTTCAGCATCTGAACGTTATCTTTTAAATTTAGCTCAGGAGATAAAAAAAGATATTGAATTAATACCATCTATATTTGACGTTGAATTAGCTGGTGCAAGAGAAGAACAACTTGAAGCTACCTTAAATAGGTCACAGATGGAAAATTATAATATTTCTTTCGCAGAGATTATTAATTCTGTTTCAAACAATAATCAGGTTGTGACCGCTGGAGAGATTGAGACTGGACAGGGTCAATTCTCAGTCAATGTTCCTGGTCTTTTTGAAAATGCACGAGACATCTATGAACTTCCAATCAGATCAACTAACAATAGCTCTGTAAACTTGAGTGATATTTCCGAGATCAAAAGAAGCTTTAAGGATAGAGTAAGTTATACAAAGGTTAACGGTGAACCTGGAATATCCCTTTTAGTCAAAAAAGGTCGAGGCCGTAATGTAATTGAAACTATTAATCAAGTAGATGATGTCGTTCAAAAATTTAAAGCCAAAGTACCATCTGATATCAACTTTACTTATGTTATGGATACCAGAGAAATCATGCAAGATAATGTGGACTCTCTTCAAGGCAATATACTTCTTGCAACAATTTTTGTACTGTTGGTAACAATGCTAGCTTTAGGAGTGAGATCATCTTTGATTGTAGGCTCAGGCATTCCTGTATCAATATTGATCGCTCTTTTTGTAATGTACGTCCTAGGATATGACTATAATTTTATGGTTATCTTTGGGATTCTTGTTGCGCTTGGAATGCTTATTGATGGATCGCTGGTGGTAGTTGAAATGGCAGATAGGAAAATGCTTGAGGGATTAGACCGCGAAAAAGCTTATATATACTCTGCAAAAAGAATGTTTTGGCCAATTGTTGCCTCCGCTGCAACAACTTTAGCCGTTTTTATCCCCCTGTTCTTTTGGCCGGGTATGAGCGGTCAATTTATGAAAATACTACCTGTAACTGTTTTTGTTGTCCTCGCTATTGCTCTCATATTTAGCTTAATGTTTGTACCAGTTATTGGAAGCGTTGTAGGCAAACCATCTAATGCATCTGCAAACGCTTTTAAGAAACTCGGATCTGATCAGAGTTTTAATCTTAAAGAGCTAACAGGCTATATAGGTATATATGTTAAATTTTTAGAAAAACTTCTCAAAAGACCTATATTGACGCTATTAACAGTATTTATAATTCTATTCACAATCATTGCCAGTTTTTTTAGTTTTGGAAAAGGCATGATCTATTTTTCTACTGGTGATCCTTATTTTGGTAAGATAAAAATATTTGCACGGGGAAACCTTTCAATTGAAGAGGTTAATAGACTAACAAGAGATGTGGAAATTATTATTGACGAGAAGTCAGGGATAAAAAATTATTTTTTACAAACTGGTCAATTTAGCAATGTTGGCGGTGGTAGCGGTGGAAATTCTGAAGATTTAATTGCAACTGCGTTCTTTGAGTTTGTAGATAGAGATAAAAGAGAGAATGGTCATAAGATTATTGCTGATTTAAGAAATGATTTTAGATCAATTAATGGCATTAAAATAGAGGTCACAGAGGAGTCTGGTGGTCCGCCTGTAGGTAAAGATATACAAATAAGAATTACGGGACCAAGTAGCGAGAGCTTAATCGATATAACAAAGGATATTCGCGCATACATCGATAAAAGTGTTGAAGGATTAGTTGGTGTGGAAGATACATTGCCCGTCCCGCTTGTTGATTGGGAGTTAATAATTGACAAACCAAAAGCTGCACAATTTGGAGCAGATATTTTTACAATTGGAAAGGCTGTTAGTCTTGTAACGAATGGAGTGATGATTGGAAAATATCGACCTGATGATGTAGATGATGAACTAGAAATTTATGTTAGGTACGCTGATAAAGAAAGGTCAATTGATCAACTCGACACTATAATGATTGAAACAAGATCAGGTCAAATTCCAATTAGTAATTTTGTTGAAAAAAAACCGAAGCAGAATGTAAGCTTTATAAGAAGATACGATGCACGAAACGCAATGTATATAAAAGCGAATGTTGAGCAAGGAATTATCGCTACTAATAAAGTGGATCAAATACAAAATTGGATGAACGATCAAAACTACCCTTCATATATAGATGTTGCCTTTGGTGGAGAAAACGAGGAACAAACAGAATCCATGAAATTTGTAACCCAAGCATTTATTATCTCGTTATTGATTATGGCAGCCTTGCTGGTAACTCAATTTAATAGTTTTTATCAAAGTTTTATTATTCTTACGGCAGTTATTATGAGTACAGCTGGTGTATTTTTTGGATTACTTTTATTTAATCAACCTTTTTCAGCAATTATGCATGGCGTAGGTGTGGTTTCATTAGCTGGTATTGTAGTAAATAATAACATTATATTAATCGATGCTTTTAATTTCGTGAGAGAAAAAGACACAGATAATCTTTTTAATAGCGTTTTAAAAGCTTGCGCCCAAAGGCTTCGACCAATTTTTTTAACCACAATCACAACAATGCTGGGCCTAATTCCTCTCGCCCTTAATTACAGTATAGATCCTCTGGCTCGTACAATCGAATATGACTCTAATGTAAGTGGTTTTTGGACTCCACTTGCACAGTGTATTGTATACGGTCTATCGTTTTCAGCATTTCTTACTCTAATAGTTACTCCATGTTTACTGATTTTACCATCTCATGTCAGATCTCTTGTGAAAACATCAAGCAAGCAGACTGTTGAGGTATAAAAATGCTGCGTAATATATTATCAGCTATCCTTTTAAGAAAAAAAACAATTTCTACATTACTACTTATGATTATTCTTTTAGGAGTAATTTCTTATATAACATTTCCAAAAGAGGAAATGCCTGAAATTGATCTCAAAACAGTTGCTGTAATTATTAAATATGATGGTATGTCAGCAAATGAAATTGAAAAGTTAATAGTTGAGCCAATAGAGAGAGAGCTGATGGCTCTGAAAGATTTAGATGAAATCATCTCTATATCAAAAGATAATATAGCCTCATTCATGGTCTCTTTTAACCTAGACACTAAAAATGATAGTCTTGCGAAGTTAGTAAGAAACACAATTTCGGATGCAAACGACAAACTTCCAAGAGAAATGGAAATAATTGAAGTTAAAGAATATGACTCATCAATGTTCTCAAGAATATATATTGGCCTGTACGGTAACGTCCCATACGAGGTGCTTTTAAAGGCAGCTGATGCCTATAAAGACTCATTAGAAAAAATAGGAAATGTAACTGAAGTTGATATTAAAGGTGAAAGGGAAGAAATAATTAAGATTACTCTTGATCCAAACATGCTACAGAAATATAAAATTAATGTTGCTGATGTCTATAATGCGCTTCAATCATACAATAATATTGTTCCTGCAGGCGTACTAACAGATGAAAATGCAGATTTCTCAGTCAAAATACCAGGTCTATACCAAAATTATCGACAAATAAGAGATTTACCTATCCAAGCAGAAAATAATTTCACATTATCTCTTGGTGATATTGCCGAGGTTAAAAGAAGCTACGATAAAAGTAAAAATACAGTAATCGTTAATGGACAACCAGCCTTAAGTCTCGAGGTATCACGAAAATCAGGTACAAATGTACTTGATACCTATAAGGACGTAAAAAATGTTTTAAAAGAAAATGATGGAAAATTTCATCCTTTAATTAAAACCGTAATAGTAGATGACGAGTCTACAGAAATTAAACAAAGAATAGAATCTTCTGAGAATACAGTAATTACAGCAGTTATACTGGTTATGATTATCGTTATCGCAGCACTAGGTATACGTAGTGGTTTGATAGTTGGGTTATCTATCCCAACTACATATTTGTTTTCTATATTGATACTCGACTACATGGGTATGACTTATAATCTTATGACTGTCTTCGGGCTCATCTTGGCTGTTGGTCTCTTAGTCGATGGGCCAATAGTGATTACTGAATTTGCAAGAGCCGAACAGGAAAGAGGAGTTAGAAGAAGGGACTCATATATTAATTCCTCATATAATATGTTTTGGCCAATTATTGCCTCAGCACTTACTACCATTGCAGCTTTTTTTCCTCTTCTTTTTTGGCCAGAAATGCTTGGTCAATGGCTAAGGGTTATTCCATTAACTGTTATAGTTGTTTTGTCTACTTCTTTAGTAGTCACGTTAATTTTTTTGCCGGCAGTTGGTTCAATGATAGAGCGTAAAACATCACAGATGTCAGACAAAAATATTAGGCGGGACAATATTTTTATAACGACTTACGAAAGCTTGCTAAATCAAGCGATTGCTAAACCCATTACTGTATTAGTTTTGACTCTTGTGACATTTACAGCGGTAATAATGCTATACAGTAAATTTAACAGCGGTGTTATTTTCTTTCCAAATGATAAAGCTGCAACCGCACGTGTAGAAGTGATGGCACGTGGTAACTTGTCCCCTACTGAAACAGGAAATTACATTACAGAAGTATCGAATATTATTAATGCTAACCCTTATGTTGGAAATTATGTAGCTAATACAATTAGTAGAAATAGAATTTGGTTATTTGATGACAGCCCAACCGACATTGTGGGACGAGTTTGGTTAGACTTGATACCAATTGATCAAAGACCTGATAGTGATTTATTGCTGGTAGATATTCAAAAAGAATTGGATAAGATAAATGGCTTTGAAGCAAGAATTAAAGGAAATACCTATAGTTCCTCAATCATTGGTCCTAAAGATATAGAAATAGAAGTGACCGCAAAAGATAAACGATTAATCAATCAAGTAGCACAAATAGTAAGGGGCAAATTATTAACACTTGAAGGTGTTCAAGACGTTGAAATTAAATACCCAGTCACGGGTATAGAGTGGCTATACGATATAGATAGAAACAAAACATCAAAGTATAATGTTTCGGTACAGTCTATTGGGGCAATTATAAACCTGGCAACTACAGGAACAAAAATAGGTACTATACGTCCGACTGATACTGATAAAGAATTAGATATTAAATTATACCTGCCAGAAGACTCAAGAACTTTAGATCAAGTAAAAAATATATTTGTGAATACAGATAGAGGTCCTCTTCCAGTTTCAGAGTTCGTTACTCAAAAACCAAAGAATAAGATCTTTTCAATTGGCAAAAAAAATGCTGAAAGAATATTAATTGTTGATGCTAATACAAAAAATGGATTTAACACGGCTGAAAATATAGATCAAATTAGAGCATGGCTGACAAAGGCCAATATCCCAATTGAGGCAAACGTTAAACTTGTTGGAGAGGCAGAAGACTCTCAAGGCTCCCTGATTTTTGTATTATCAGCTTTTGGTACGGCATTGTTGCTTATGTTTATTATCTTAATTTCATTATTTAATAATTTTTACCATACATTTTTAATATTGTTTTCAATTGCACTATCGACCACAGGTATATTCGTAGGCTTAATTGTGTTGCAAATGCCATTTAGTGGTGTCATGACAGGGCTTGGGATCGTTGCTTGTACAGGCATTGTTGTAAATAATAATATTATTCTCATAGACAGTTACAGAAAAATAAAGAAATTTGAGGCAGATAAAACAAAGTCAATTATTCTTGCAGCTAAAAGTAGAATAAGACCAATTTTTTTAACTACTGTAACAACTGTATTTGGTTTACTTCCCTCCGCTTTACAAATAAGTGTTGATGTATTCGACAGAACCCTTTCCTACAAATCACCTGAAACATACTTCGTCCAGCCTCTTGCCTGGGCAATCGTTTTTGGACTATCTTTTGCTACCGTAGCAACTTTATTTGTCACTCCTTCATTACTTGCTTTGCCAGAGAGGCTAAAATCAATTGTCTCGCGAAAAACGCTAAACCAAGCTAATAAAGTACTTTCAAGTGAAACAGTATAAAGAATGAAGTCTATTGCAGTTTACTGTAGCTCCTCAAATCATATCGATGAAATCTTCAAAGAAGAAGCTCGAAGAGTTGGCAAGCTACTAGGTCAAAATAAATATAAAATGATTTATGGCGGTGGCAACATGGGTTTAATGGGTATAATTTCTAATAGTTCAATTGAGGTAGGCGGTGAAGTGTACGGAGTTATAACAAATCATTTAATCGATATTGAAAAAAAGAATGAGAGTGTAAACAATTTAAAAATTGTTAATTCTATGCACGAACGTAAAATTGAAATGTATAATAATTCGGATATTTTTTTGATCTTTCCTGGTGGTATAGGTACTTTAGAGGAGTTTTTTGAGGTTTATTCATGGAAGCAGATGCGCATACATGAAAAACCAATAATAATTTATAATTTTAATAATTTTTGGAACGATCTCATCACGTTAATTAATAATCTAGTAAAAAAGAATTTTGCTGGCGAAAATATGAAAGAAGCATATAAAGTAATCAATAATTACGATGATCTTGAAAAGATTCTCAAAAAATAATGGAAAAAATTAACGTAAAAACTCCTTTAGTTGAAATTGATGGTGATGAAATGACCAGAATTATCTGGCAATTTATCAAAGACAAATTGATACTTCCCTACTTAAATATAGAGCTCGATTATTATGATTTGGGAGTTGAAAGTAGGGATAAAACTAATGATAAAGTTACCATTGACTCAGCTAATGCAATCAAAAAATATGGTGTAGGTGTTAAATGCGCAACAATTACGCCTGACGAAGATAGAGTTGAAGAGTTTAAACTTAAGGAAATGTGGAGATCCCCCAATGGGACAATTCGGAATATTCTTGGTGGAACAGTTTTCAGAGAGCCAATCGTTTGTAAAAATGTTCCCCGTTTAGTACCTGGTTGGACTGATCCAATTGTTGTAGGTAGACACGCTTTTGGCGATCAGTATCGTGCAACTGATTTTAAAGTGCCAGGTAAAGGTAAGCTTAGTATTAAATGGACACCTGATGACCCATCAATGGAAACGATTGAAAAAGAAGTTTATCAGTTTGAGTCAAGTGGCGTGGCTATGGCAATGTACAATACCGACGAGTCAATTCGAGATTTTGCTCGATCATGCATGAATTATGCTTTAATGCGTGAATGGCCTGTGTATTTATCAACAAAAAATACTATTCTAAAAAAATACGACGGCAGATTTAAAGACTTATTCCAAGAAATATATGATAGTGAATTTGCTGAAAAATTTAGTGATTTAGAACTAGATTATGAGCATCGTCTCATCGATGATATGGTCGCATCAGCTCTTAAATGGAACGGAAAATTTGTTTGGGCGTGTAAAAATTACGATGGTGATGTTCAAAGTGATACGGTAGCTCAAGGATTTGGCTCCCTGGGACTGATGACTAGCGTTCTGATGACGCCGGATGGAAAAACAATTGAAGCAGAAGCTGCTCACGGTACTGTGACCAGACATTTTAGATTACATCAAGAAGGCAAACAAACATCTACAAACCCTATAGCTTCGATATTTGCCTGGACTAGGGGCTTAAAATACAGAGGTAAACTTGATGAAAATACTAAATTAATTAAATTTGCTGAGACACTTGAGAAAGTGTGTGTGGACACAGTGGAGCGAGGCTCAATGACTAAAGATCTAGCTCTTTTAATGCCTCATGAACAGGACTGGCACAGCACTGAAGATTTTCTTGAAATAATAGAAAGAAATTTAAATAAGAAACTTAATCCAACTTATCAATGATATATTGAAGGATCATCGCCTTTTGCTCATTTTCATTTTTTAGTTCTCCACCTGATTGAGCAAATTCTTTTCTTCCGCCACCTCCTTTTCCACCAGAAATAGATGATGCGTATTTAGCAATTTCATCAGCACCAATAACTGAACACAGATTATCGGTTACACCGACCAGAAAACTTATTTTTTTTTCATTTATAGAACAAATTACGATGATTCCATTGTTATCCATTTGGATTTTTGTCTCGTCTATCAATTGTCTTAGCTCATTTGTCTTAATATTTTCACACGCTATTACTAAAACTTTA
The DNA here is from genome assembly GCA_902525595.1 of uncultured Pelagibacteraceae bacterium. Taxonomy (GTDB): domain Bacteria; phylum Pseudomonadota; class Alphaproteobacteria; order Pelagibacterales; family AG-422-B15; genus CACNXQ01. The sequence goes on from CABZHO010000012.1 coordinate 26,978, forward strand.
TGTTTATTAAGCTGCTCAATATCTTTCTTTATATTTTTTCTAAGCTGTGAAATATTTTCTTTCATTTGTTCGTTCATTTTTAAAGCATGTAATTTTTTTTCATCGTCTATTAATTTTTCTTTTTCTACATTTTTACGATACTTGTCTAAATCATTTCCTCTTAAAGCCTCTATTCTTCTAACTCCGGATGCAACTGATGACTCGCTTACGATCTCCAATCTACCAATTTCATTTGTATTGTTTACATGTGTTCCACCACACAACTCAGTACTATAAACTTTACCATCTTGCTCACCTATTGATAAAACTCTGACTTCCTCAGAATACTTTTCCCCAAACAAGGCTAGTGCTCCAGACTTTATAGCGTCTTCATGAGTCATAATTTTGGTTTCAACTTTTGAGTTGTTATTAATTACTAGGTTAGCTTTATTTTCAACTTTTTCTAATTCGGCGCTACTTAATGCCTTATGATGACTAAAATCAAATCGCAGTTTATCATATGATACTAGTGATCCTTTTTGCGTAACATGATTTCCTAAAACATCTCTTAGAGCTTGATGTAAAATATGTGTTGCTGAGTGGTAAGTACGACAATAGTGCCTTCTATTCTTGTCAATTGTGAGTATTAAATTCTCATTTAATTCGCACCTTCCTCTAACAGCAATCCCATAATGAACTATTAAATTACCTCGTTTTTGGGTATCTGTAACTGTAAACTCAAAATGATCATTTTTAATATTGCCAGTGTCTCCAACTTGACCTCCAGATTCAGCATAGAATACTGTTTGATTAAATACTAAAGCTGCTTCGTCACCCACTTTAATACTTTCACCTGAAAAATTATTTTTGATAATACACTGAAGAATCCCTTCGGTTTCCTCACTGCTGTAGCCTAAGAATTCAGATACTGGTAGAGAGTTGTTTAAATCAAACCATATTTTATCTGTTAATGAACTTCCTGTTCCAGACCAATTTTTTCTTGCTTGCTCTCTTTGTTGATCTAATTTTTCATTAAAAGCTTCAATATCTACATTTATTTTTTTGTTTTTTAAAATATCCTGCGTTAAGTCAATAGGAAATCCATACGTGTCATACAATTTAAATGCCAACTCCCCGTTTAATGTATTGTTATTTAATTTTGACGTCATAGAATTAAGTTGCTTCATTCCATTTTCTAATAAAGCACTAAATTTAGATTCTTCATATTTTAGAGTTTCATGAATAAGTAATTCAGCTCTCGAAAGTTCAGGGTACGCGTCTTCCATATTTGAAATGAGAATAGGTGCTAATTGGTACATCAATGAACCCTGATAATTTAATAACTGCACATGTCTCATCGCTCGTCTCATTATTCTTCTTAAAACATACCCTCTTCCCTCATTTGAAGGTAAAACTCCATCGGCTATTAAAAAACAAGAAGAACGCAAATGATCAGCTATGACTCTGTGACTAGATATTAAATTTTTATCATTATTTTTAGTAATCTCTTTTGAATTGTTAATGATTTCAAGAATACTATCGACCTTATAATTGTCGTTGGTTCCTTGCATTACAGCAGCGATCCTTTCAATGCCCATACCAGTGTCTATTGAAGGGGTTGGTAAATCTATACGATCCTTTTTATTTATCTGCTCATACTGCATAAATACCAAGTTCCATATTTCAACGAATCTATCACCCGTTTCATCTTTCTCGCTTGGTGGTTTACCAATATAATCCTCACCGTGATCATAGAATATTTCAGAACAAGGGCCACATGGTCCTGTATCACCCATTGACCAAAAATTATCCTTTGTAGAAATTCTAATAATTTTATCATCGTGAAAACCAGTTATTTTTTTCCATGCTTCATATGCCTGCTCATCATTGTGGTATATGGTTACGCAGAGTTTATCTCGGTTAATCCCAAGTTCACTGGTTATAAATTTCCATGCAAATTCAATTGCCTCATCTTTGAAATAATCACCAAATGAGAAATTACCAAGCATTTCAAAAAACGTATGATGTCTTAGGGTATAACCAACATTTTCTAAATCGTTATGTTTTCCCCCTGCTCTTATACACTTTTGCGCAGTTACAGCTCGGTTATAGTCTCTATTTTCAAGTCCCGTAAAAACATTCTTAAACTGAACCATTCCTGAGTTTGCAAACATAAGTGTGGGGTCATTTTGCGGAACAAGTGGGCTTGAATGTACGTGTTTATGCCCACTTTTTTCAAAATAGGATATAAAAGATTTTCTTAAATCATTAATTCTCATATGTTAGGTATAACATTGAGTTGAATAAAACGCAAAAAGACGCTCTTAGCGCCTTTTTGCTATGATCAATCGTTATAAATTAAAAACTATTCTTCTGATGCCTCTTCTGGAGTCCCTTCTCCAGTATTCTCAATATCGCCTATTTGCTCAGGCATTTCTTCTGATTGTCCTCGAATGGTAGACTCAATTTCCTTAGCAATAGCAGGATTATCTTTTAAGAAAATTTTAGAGTTTTCTCTTCCTTGGCCTATTTTATCACCTTTGTAAGAAAACCATGCGCCTGACTTTTCAATTGCACCTACTTTGACACCTAGGTCTATCAATTCACCTAACTTCGATATGCCTTCGCCGTACATTATGTCAAACTCAACAACCCTGAATGGAGGAGCTACTTTATTTTTAACAACCTTTACTCTGGTTTGGTTTCCAATTATTTCATCTTTGTCTTTTATTGCACCTATTCTACGAATATCTAATCTGCATGATGAATAAAACTTCAGAGCATTTCCACCTGCAGTAGTCTCTGGACTTCCAAACATTACACCTATTTTCATCCTTATCTGGTTTATAAATATAACCATACAATTCGATTTTGATACCGAACCTGTTAATTT
>CABZHO010000013.1 GCA_902525595.1 uncultured Pelagibacteraceae bacterium
TAGTAATTATTAATTATTGTTTTTGTTATATTTTTTAAAATAATCAATTATATATGCTCCGATAATCAAAATAATTATAATTCCTGAAAATGCATAAAATAAAAGTGATAAATCTTGCAATAATAAAATAAAAAAATCTATCACATTAAGCAAAAATCAGTGTTAATGCCCAATAAAGCAGATATAAAAAAGATATTGTAACAAGACCACCTATAATCCAATCTAACATGATATAAATTTAACATATTTATTAAAATTTAATACACATATGAACAGAGAATTTGATTTGATATTATATGGAGCATCGGGTTTTACAGGAAGGCTGGCAGTAGAATATCTTGATGAAAACTATTCAAATATTAAATGGGCAATTGCTGGACGAAATCAAGAAAAGCTTAAAATTATTTCCGATAATTGCAAAAGTAAACCAGATATTTTTGTCGCTGATTGCCAAGATTTACATAAATTATTAGAAATGGTTTCGAAAACGAAAGTGATAGCATCCCTTGCCGGCCCTTTTAACAAATATAGTGATAATTTAGTAAAGCAATGCATTGAGGCTAATACCCACTACTTAGATATTACAGGAGAAAATATATGGGTTCGTGATTTAATAGATAAGTATCACGATATCGCGGAGAAAAATAAAATAAAGATCGTACCTTCATGCGGTTATGATTCAATACCATCTGATATGGGTTGTTTTTATTTACAAAGAAGCCTTAATCAAGAATTTAAGAGAATAGATGGCTTCCATCGCGCTAAAGGTGGTGTAAGTGGCGGAACAATTGAAAGTGCTTTTTCGATGAGAAATTACAAAAGCAAGTATTCTATGGGCCACCCTTTTCTTTTAAATTCAAAGGAATTCATTAAAACACAAGATCTAGCTAAGAACAAAGATAGTTTTAAGATAAAGTATATAAAAGATCTTAATATCTGGTCTGCACCATTTGTAATGGCAATTGCGAATACACGCGTTGTTAGAAGAAGCAATGAAATACATGAAAAAAATCAAGCTAGCTATGGCAATGAGTTTAAGTATCAAGAGTACATGATGACAGAGAAGTATAGCTCGGCATTATTAATAACTGGGGGTTTGGTTGTATTAGGACTTATGTTAATAAGCCCGATTAATGGACTTTTTAGAAAGTTATTTACCAAGCCGGGTGACGGACCAAATAAAAAAACAAGAGAGAATGGTTGGTTTGAGAGCATCTTTGTTGGTGAAAATATGAAAAATGAAAAGTTTAAACTAAGAATATTCGGAAAAGGTGATCCAGGATATAAATCGACTGCAAAATTAATTTGTGAATCAGCTCTATGTATAGCTTTAAACGATAGAGATTTACCAGGAACAAATATCGGTGGTGTTTTAACCACATCGACTGCGCTAGGGCATTCTTTGATAGATAGATTAAAAAAAGCAAATATTGAGTTTGAAGGTCCTGATCCTATTTAGTTTAGTGCCAAAACGGCTATAAATTAAGAAATATTTAGTATTACATTCTCCTCTATATAGTTCATAATAATATCCGTATTTAAAAACTTTTTATATTCAGAGGTTAACATGGTACAGAGTGTTACGGGCGAATTTATAATGCCAAATGAGACAAGATCAGATAATCAATCTAATATCAAAGATGAAGTTGTTAATAAAATAAAAGAATTGTCAAAATTAAGAAAAGAAATCGCACTGGATTTAAAACATATCGCTTCAAAAACAAAAATATCTACTAATCAATTAAAAAATATTGAGTCATTTAAATTTGAAAAATTACCGCCTCATCCTATGAGATCCGCATTTATAAATCAATATTGCTCGATCATTGAACAAGCGCATAAAAAATAATTTTATAAAAAATAATCTCTTTTTAGAAGTTTATTAAAAATAGCTGCGAAAGCTATAATAATTATAACTCCAATAGTTACTGGCATTACGACAAAATCTAAACCCTGCTCAGTAAGTATAACAATGATTGGATTGGCTCCAGCGGGTGGATGAATTGTATCTGTTAACATCATCAAAAAAATAGCTAAAGCTACACCTAGACCCAATGAAATATAGTTATCACCAATGATATATAATACTAATAATCCAGATAAGGCCGATACAATATGACCAAAAAAAATGTTTTTTGGCTGAGCAAAGGGACTCGTATGTGCAGCCATTACTAACACCATAGAAGCACCAAATGGAGGAATTAACCAAAGAGCATCACTAAAAAAAGAATTTAAATAAGCTAGCAGACCGATGCATAAGAAAGCTCCTAAAGAGCTAAATAAGGCATTGATCAAATCTGATTTATTCATTACTTTCATTCTCTATGATAAAACTCTATTTGACCACCCTATTTTATTTCTTGATAATAGACACAATAGGCATTCAGTCATTTGTAATTAAAATATACAAAACAAATTTACCTGATAATTTAAAAATAAATTTCGATGTTACATCTGCTATTATTTTTTATTTAATATTTGTTTTTGGACTTGTGTATTTTGTGATAGCTCCCTTTAAAAATGCTTCACTATCAAGTGCGATTATTCCAGCGATAATGTATGGGTTAGCAACATATGCGACATACGCCCTTACAGTAAAAGCGGTATTTAATACATTTAATTGGACAATAGTAATTTCTGATGTTGCTTGGGGAATGTTGCTATGTGTTTTAATATCAACGATAACAATCTATACTGTTAGTAAAGTAGGATTTCTAAATTAAATATTGTTTTAAATATTTATTACAATAAATTGAGCAATTCACGGAGAGGTGGCTGAGCGGTTGAAAGCACTGGTCTTGAAAACCAGCAACGGGGAAACTCGTTCGTGGGTTCGAATCCCACCCTCTCCGCCAAAAGAATTTATATTAGCCAGCTCTATTAGACCTTTTTTGACCAAGACTAGCGTCAACCCATGTTTCATCCATCACGCAAGATGCGGAGTCGCCTAAATCAAAAAATGCCTTCATGGCCTCACCAGTTGGTTCAACGCCAATTCCCCAAGAACCTGTTTCAGCCTCAACAATGAATGCAACCACATTTGGATTTGGCCAATAAAATTTCGCACTATGAACACCATTAGTACTTTTTGCTACATTACATAAATTTAATGCAGCTGTTCCTAATTTATCTCTACTTGCATTTTCTTGTCTTTCCCATTTGCTTATGTGTAACATATGATCTCCTTATAAAAAAAATTACCTAATTGAAATATGCTAAATATGAAAGATGAGAGAGTAATTAATATATTTTAATACTAAAACTTATATATTAATGTTTTACCATTTGTATTCAACTCACCTTTGAAAAATCTGATACTTTGGACTTTGCCATGTTTGTAATTCTAATCTAGTTAAAGCTTTGTTGCCTAAGATATTGTCACTAATTTTTTCAGCAATCATTATAGTTGGTGCGTTTGTATTGCCATTTGGAGCAAATGGCATAATAGAGGCATCAACTATACGTAAATCAGTGACACCGTGAACTTTGCCTGAATTATCAACTACTGCATATTTATCTGTTTTAAGTCCCATTCTAGCTGTACAAGCAAGGTGCCATTGGCTTGTAGTGTGAGAATTCAATTTTAAGTCGAGGTCAGCATCAGATTTACAATCTTCACCTGGAAAAATTTCGTCGCCCTTCAATTCATTAAATGAAGGTTGGTTTAGTAATTCACGCACTAAATGAATGCCTTTGCGCATTAAATCTCTATCACGTTTATCCTTAAGATAATTAACTAAAATACGAGGTGGATCATTAGGATCGCTTGAACGTAATTCAATCTTACCACGGCTATGTGTTCGCATTAATCCAACATGAACTTGAAATGCATGTTCTTTTAAAGGCTGCCAAGTATTATCATCCATGGCAATTGGAGATATACACAATTGTAAATCTGGATACTCAATTCCTGGTCCAGACCTGATGCATGCGACTGCATCAAAATGATTAGATGCACACATACCTTCTTTAGTTAATAGCCATTGAATGCCAGCGCCTATACTATTTAATCTTTTTGTTTTAGGCCAAAGCGTTACTGGCTTTAAGCATTTATATTTAATCATAAAATCAGGATGATCTTGAAGATTTTGCCCAACGCCTGGTAAATCAACTTTAAGATTAATACCCATTGATCTTAAATGATCTTTTGGACCAATACCTGAAAGCATTAGAATGTGTGGCGTTCCAACTGCACCGGCAGAGAGAATCACCTCTTTTTTAGACTTAACATTTAATATTTTGTCTTTGTAATTTTTAAAACAAACACCTATAGCCTTATTCTTTTCAATTATTAATTTACAAACAAGTGCTTTTGTAACAATGGTTAAATTTTCTCTATTACGAACTGGATCAAGATAGCCGCGTGTTGTACTCCAACGTTCTCCTTTAAATACAGTTCGATCAAAAATACCGAAACCTTCTTGGCAATATCCACTAATATCATCAGTTTCTTTGTATCCTGCTTCTTTTCCTGCTTTAATAAATGCGAGAGAAAGTTCATCCTTTGGTACACTTCTATGAACTTTTAGAGGACCTGTTTCCCCTCTAAAATCATCTCCTCCACCACTATAAGACTCCATTTTCTTAAAATATGGTAAAACATCTGCGTAACCCCAGTCATCACATCCCATTTGTCTCCAACCTTCATAGTCAAGTGAATTTCCTCTAATAAATACCATTCCATTAATTGATGAAGATCCACCAAGTGTTTTACCGCGATCATGTTGGAGTTGCCGACCTCCAAGTTCGGGTTCTGGCTCTCCTTTAAATGCCCAATTGTGTTTCGTGCTTTTTAGATTTAATAAAACAGCTGCAGGCATTTTTAATGTAATAGATTTATCTTCCCTGCCAGCTTCAAGAAGAAGAACACTATTATTTGGATTCTGTGATAACCTATTTGCTAATACACACCCGGCCGAGCCAGCACCAACAATAATATAGTCATATTCAGAGTTTATTTTTTTCATTAAAAATTAATTTATTTTATACTCATCATTATTGTTTAACTAGTGCATAGTAGGCTATTATTCAAATAAAATACTTATTAAATGAAGGAAAACAATCTTCTTGCAATAACATATATCATGTTGGGCATGACAGCTTTTGCGTTACAGGATACTGTTATAAGATTGCTAGCAGTTGATATTTCAATTCTTCAGGTAATGTTCGCGCGTAGTATAGTTGCTTTAATACTTCTAACTTTATTTTTAAAAATTACTAAAAAAGAAATTATATTAAAAACTGCATTCCCCTTATTATCAATCTTCAGAACTGTAATGTTTATTTTAGCATTTGTTTTCTATTATATTGGTCTTCACTATTTAACATTTGCTGAAGCAACAGCCTTATTCTTCACAGCACCATTTTTTATAACAATATTTTCAGGAATCTTTTTGAAAGAAAAAATTGGTTTAATACGGTGGGCAATTATTATTTATGGTTTTATTGGTGTATTATTTATCGTCTCGCCGAATATCAACTCATTCAATGTATACATGATTTATCCTATTCTTTGCGCCGCAGGATATTCTGCTAACATGATTATTATAAAATACACTTCTGAAAAAGATAATGTTTATACGCAAACTCTGCATGTATATATCGCTACTATAATAATTTGCCCTATAATTACATTTTCTGGAATATTTCTTGATTTTGGCAATTCAAATAGTGAAGTTTTAAATTTCCTTTTTAGAAACTGGTATTTCAACGATCCGAAGTCATTAATTATGATATTTATTGTAGGCGTCTCAGTAATATTTGGATTTGTATTCCTATTTAATGCATATAGACATGGAAGACCTTATATTATTGCACCATTTGAATATATATTTCTTATATGGGCTGTTATTTTAGGATGGTTTATATGGAGTGAAACTGTTGATCTCAAAACCTGGACGGGGATTGCGATCATTGTGTCGGCCGGTATATTTATTTTATATAGAGAAAAAATAAGAGATCAAAATATTACGACTGATCAACCAATAAGATAATTAATCCCTAAAATTAACAAATTGTAGAGGTAGTTCTAACTTTAATTCATTAATTTTAGACATCACATCTTGTAAATTGTCTTTTTTAGCACCGCTTATTCTCAATTCGTTTCCCTGTATTTTTGATTGAACCTTCAACTTTGTATTCTTAATCATTTTAGTAATTTTTTTACCCATTTCCTGATCAATTCCTTCAAGTAAATCATACTTCTGTCTGATGGTGTTGCCTGATGCATTTTCAGAAGATTTAAACTTTACAGCTTTAGGGTCTATTTTTCTTTTTATTAAGTGGGATGTAAGTATTTCTATTACTTGTTTAGCCTTCATATCATCTTCTGATATGAGTGTGACGACATTATCTGAGCGCTCTAATTTCGATATAGAGCCCTTAAAATCATAACGTTGATTAATTTCCTTCATTGAATTTAAAATTGCATTGTCAACTTCTTGCATTTCAATTCTACTTACTACGTCAAAGCTAGGCATTTATAAAAGTATTCCTTTATCTTCTAATTCTTTAATTTGCTCTTTGGAATACCCAATATCGAGCATTATACTTTCATTATCTTGACCAATATCGGGTGCAGCTGAAGGACTACTTGAAGGAGTGACGCTAAAACGTGGTGCTGGAGCTGGCTGAGTCACATCATTAATTTTTAAAAAACTATTTCTTTCTTGCATATGTTTATGATTCATTACTTCATTTATTGATAATACTGGCGCGTAACAAACGTCAGTTCCCTCAAATATTTCATTCCACTCATCTCTTGTTCTTTTTTTAAATATTGTGGTTAGTTTTTCCTTCAACATATCCCATTTATCAAATTGCATTTGATTTTTAAATTCATCACCAAGATCTAATTTCTCGATAAATAATTGGTAAAATTGTGGCTCTAATGATCCGATAGAAATATGATGCCCATCTTTGGTTTCGTATACTTGGTAAAACGGAGCTCCACCGTCAAATAAATTACGTCCCCTATTATTAACATTCCAAATACCTGACTGTGATAAGCTATGAAATATTGATGTAAGAGCCGACACACCGTCAATCATTGCAGCATCAACCACTTGTCCTTTGCCGGTTCTATTTGCGGAGAGAAGAGCTGCACATACACCAAAAGCAAGAAACATTGTCCCACCACCATAGTCACCAATTAAGTTTAATGGTATTGATGGTTTATTTTCTCCCCAAATTGAATAAAGGGCACCCGCTAGTGCAATATAGTTTATATCGTGACCAGCAGCTTGAGCTAATGGTCCGGATTGACCCCAACCAGTTATTCTTCCATAAACTAATTTTTCATTATGTTTTAAACAATCATCAGGCCCTATACCCAATTTTTCTGTGACGCCCGGCCTAAAACCTTCAATTAATGCATCTGCATTTTTAATAAGTTTAAATAGAATATCTTTAGAATTTGGATCTTTAAGATTTAAGCATATTGATTTTTTGCTTCGACCAGTAATATCGTATTTTGCCTGCTGATTTGGCATAACCGTATTTTTACGATCAATGCGTATCACTTCAGCACCTAGATCAGCAAAAAGCATTCCGCATAAAGGTCCTGGTCCAATACCCGATAGCTCTATTATTTTATATCCAGATAATACACCCATAATTTTAACTATAATGCCAGTAGTTCTTTTGCAAAAGAAAAAGCTTTGTATATGCGATCTTTATTTGATGTTTTTTGGTAATTATATACCAATGTTTGATCAGATCTTAATTTTAGGTCATACTTGTATTGAGACATAAAATTTACTAATTTGTCAGTTTTTTCAAATTTGTTATTTTTAAACTTTATTGTTATTCCTTTATTTCCAATATCAAATTTTTCTATTCTTAACTGTTTGCAAATAATTCTGAGTTCTGTGATGTTATATAAATGATCCACCTCTTTAGGAACATCTCCAAACCTTTCATAAATATCTTTCTTGATCTGCACTAGTTCATCGTTCGTATTTAAATAAGCTAACTGACGATAGTAAAATAGCCTTGTATTAAGATTTGGAATATATTTTTCAGGTATTAAAACACTTAAACCCAGATTTATTTGTGGCGACCATTCATTATCAATAGTCGTCGTATCAGATTTTAATTCTGTGATCTTATCCTTAAGTAATTTATGGTACAATTCTAAGCCAACTTCTTTTATATGACCGGATTGTGCATCACCAATTATATTTCCTGATCCTCTCATATCTAAGTCATGACTTGACAAATTGAAGCTTGATCCTCGAGCATTAAATTTTTTTAGAAGCATTAATCTTTTGTAAGCATTATCTGAAATACCATTTAAATCTTTAACAGTATAATAACAAAAAGCTTCAATATTTGATCTACCAATACGTCCTCTTAATTGATAAAGTTGGGATAGTCCAAATTTATCTGCATTGTGTATTATCATTGTGTTTGTTTTTTGTAGATCTAGACCTGACTCAACAATAGTTGTGCAAAGCAACAATTGAAATTCATTATTATAAAAATCAATCATGGTATTTTTTAATTTTTTTGGAGACATTTGACCATGTGCAACTTGATATTTAATGTTAGGTAAATAATGTTTTAAAAAATCCTCAACTTCTTTTAATTCGTTAATTCTGGGGCAAACGTAATAAAGTTGCCCGTCTCTACTTATCTCAGCTTCAATTGCTGTAGTTATTTTTTTGTTATTAAAATCAATAACTTCAGTATTGATATTTTGCCTATTTAATGGAGCTGTTGAAATAATTGATAAATCTCTTAATCCAACAAGGGACATTTGCAGCGTTCGCGGTATAGGTGTGGCTGTTAAAGCAAGAACGTGAACATTAGAACGTAATGATTTAATTTTTTCTTTTTGCGAAACTCCAAAATGTTGCTCTTCATCGATTATAAGCATTCCTAACTTCTTAAATTCAATTTTATTATTTAATAGAGCATGGGTTCCAACAACAATATCGCATTCTCCACTATTAATTCTTTCAATAATTTCGTTATTTTCTGCTGTAGAATTCAATCGTGAAATTTGTTCAATTTTTAAAGGAAAGTTATGAAACCTTTTAGTAAAATTTTGATAATGTTGTCTACAAAGCAATGTTGTTGGCACAATAAATGCAACTTGGGACCCACTCATTGCAACATTAAAGGCACCTCTAAGAGCTACCTCTGTTTTGCCAAACCCAACATCACCACATATTAAACGGTCCATTGGAAAACCACTATTTAAGTCAAATAGTAACTCCGATGTGACATTGACTTGATCCTCTGTATCTTGAAACTCAAATTCATTAATAAATTTTGAATAGTAAGGTTCTTGAACACTATATTTTGTACCTTTTTTTAATGATCTTTCTGCTGCAATTTTAATTAAGTCTTCGGCAATTTCATTTATTTTATTTTTTGCACTGGCTTTCCTGTATTGCCAATTAGAGCTACCTAATTTATCAACTTGCACATAATCATTATTGCCTCCGTATTTAGATAAAAGTTCAATATTTTCGACAGGCACATAAAGCTTATCATCATTATAATATGCAATTTCGATACAATCGTGTTCATTTTCAAGAACAGTAACTTTTCTTAAACCATAAAACTTACCTATTCCATGATCAACATGAACAATTAAATCATTTTTTTCAAATGTACTTAAGTCAGTTAAAAATGATTCTGCTTTGATGGTTCGCTTATTTTGATTAAATGAAAACTCATTAAATGGTTTGATAACTAATCTAAAAAGACTCTGTATAGATTTTTGATTCTTTGGATTAAATTCTTCAAATTTTTCAATTTCATTGCCAAATAAATTAATACGTACAGGATTTTTAAAATCTGAAGGAAAAATATCTATTACATCACCTTTGACAGAAAACTCTCCATTTTCTCTAATAGAGCTCACCCTCACATAACCGTTTTCTGATAAAAAATTTATAGTTTTTTCATAATCAAATTTATCATCATAGCTGATATTAAGATTATCAAACGATTTTGATTTAAGCGCTAATTCACTCATTTTTTAAGCATTGTATAGTCTTTAAGCAATTCCATTACTCTATTATTTAAATCCTCAGGAATTTTTACTTTATCCAAAGCATATTGATAGATATCATTGTCATCTAATTCGAGTAATGTTTCGAGCATATCGAGCTCCGCGCTATTAAATAATTCTATATATTTTTCTACAAATCGACCAAGTAAAATATCCATCTCTTTAGAGCCACGGTGAGATGACTTGAAAAGCAATTTTTTCTGATGAGTATGTAAATCGTTCATATTTTTTTTATCGATTTTTGATACAATACATATATGAGGCCAAAGATCTTATACAAGCTTTTTTCAAATATTATGACGATTAAAGGTATTGGTCCTAAGAATGCTAAAATTATAGAGCGCTTATGCGGCAAGTATATTGTGGACTTATTGTTTCATAAGCCTTCTGCTTACATAGATAGAAGAAATAACCCCAAAATAGTAGACTTAAAAGAAGACACTATTGCAACAATTATTGTTAAAATTGATAGTTATACCCCGGCGTTTAATAGACGAATGCCCTTCCGTATTCACGTCTCAGATGAAAGTGGACAAATGTCTATTGTCTATTTTAATTTAAGAGCTCCCTATATAAAAAAAATTTTGCCAATCGGAAGTACACGAGTAATAAGTGGGAAAGTAGAAAACTTTAATAATTCTTTTCAAATTACTCATCCTCATCATGTTGTTGATATTAACAATTTAGATAATGTTAAAAAAATAGAATGCGTCTATCCGTTAACAGCTGGCATGACATCAAAAATAATTCAAAAATCAATTAATTCATCACTCCGTATTGTTGATGATTTGCCTGAATGGATTCCAGATGAAGTTATTTCAAAAAATAATTGGCCAAATTGGAAAGACTCTATTTATCAAATGCATAATCCAAAAGAATTAGATGATAGTGAAGATGATACGAAATATATAGAACGATTAGTCTTTGATGAACTTTTTTCTCAACAACTAACAATTCGACTAATAAAAAATAAAATTAGCCACAAAAATGGAGTGTCGTTACCAAATAAAAATACATACTCTAAAATGCTGAGAGAAAAAATAGACTTCAAACTCACAAATGATCAAGAAAAAACTATTCAAGAAATTTCTCACGACCAATGTGAAAAAACAAAAATGTTACGTCTTCTCCAGGGTGACGTTGGAAGTGGTAAAACCATTGTTGCATTATTTGCAATGATGCAATGTATGGAGAATAAGAAAAAATCAATACTAATGGCCCCAACGGAAATACTTGCAGAGCAGCATTTTAACACCATTCAGGGTTTCATATCCGAAATGAATATCGCTTGTTCACTTATCACCTCGTCTACTAAAGATAGTCATGATTTTAATGCGGACATTATCATTGGTACTCATGCACTATTTCAAAAAAGCGTAAACTTTAACAATATTGGTTTAGTTGTGATTGATGAACAACACAAATTTGGAGTGCATCAAAGAATTTTGTTAAACGAAAAAGCAGGAAATAGTTGTGACATTTTGTTAATGACTGCAACACCAATACCAAGAACAATGGAATTAGCAGCTTATGGAGATATGGATATATCAAAAATTAAAGAAAAACCTAAAAATAGGAAAGATATTATCACAAAGTCTATAAATGCTAAGAAGATTGAAGAACTAAAGGAGAGCTTATTAAAAGTATTAAACAAGAACCAAAAGATATATTGGGTGTGCCCTCTAATTGATGAATCAGAAACATTACAATTACAATCAGTAAATTCAAGAGTGAGTGATTTAAAAAAATATTTTAAAACAAAAAATGTGGACCTAGTGCACGGACAAATGACTCAAGATGAAAAAAATATTGTTATGTCTAAATTTAAATCTAATAAAATTGATATTCTAGTGGCGACGTCTGTAATTGAGGTTGGAATCGATGATCCAAATGCTACAGTAATTATTATTGAGAATTCTGAGCGATTTGGTCTTTCTCAATTGCATCAATTACGCGGGCGAGTTGGAAGGGGTGAACTTCAGTCAACGTGTATTTTACTTTTTGAGGGCCCTCTTACAGAAAATGCTAAGAAAAGACTTAAAGTAATGAAGGAAACCAACGATGGATTTGTTATTGCCGAGGAAGATCTTGATATACGCGGTGCTGGCGAAATCCTGGGATCTAAGCAGAGTGGTATACCTAACTTTAGACTATCAAATTTAGATATACACAAACATATTCTCGAAGAGGCCCGAAAAGTAGCTATAAGCGTTGTTGAAAAAGATCCCGACTTAAAAACAGCTGATGGAAAAGCCCAAAGAACATTGCTACATTTATTTAGAAACCAAGTTGCAATTGATTATTTGAAAACTGGATAATTACTTTTTTGGGGGGACAACCATGCCAGCAGAAACGACTAGTTTAATGGCATCTTCAACCGACATGTCCAGTTCTACAATGTCATCTTTTGGAATAAATAACAAAAAGCCAGACGTTGGATTTGGTGTAGTAGGAACAAAAACATTAACCATTTCCGTTTTTTGTTTTTCTTTAATTTCCCCTTTCGTTTCACCTGTCATGAAACCGATTGCGTAAATTTCTTTTCTTGGATATTCAATTAATACGACTTTTTGATATGCTGCATCCGAATTCGAAAAAGTCTCGGTTATTTGTTTAATTGCTTTATATACATTTCCAGCAAGCGGGATTCTTGTAATTAAATTGTCAAAATAACCAAGTATTGCCTTACCAAATAAAGTGGAAAAAACTAAGCCAATAATTATAAAAGAAATAAATGCGATGATTAATTCTAAACCTGGAATTTTATAACCTATTATTTCTGGTAATAATCCATTTGGATTAAATCGTTGCGGAACTAATCCAGCTATAAATTCAACAATAAATATTGTTATGTAGATGGTCGCACCAATTGGTGCAGAGATTAGTAATCCCGTGAAAAAATACCTTTTGATAAAATTAACTAAGCTATTTTCTTTTTTCTTATTTGAATCTGACATAAGCTATATTTGAAAGATATCATATTTTTATAATTTGGATAATCAATAATGGCCATATTTACAGAATACAGAGATTATGATGGCATAGGACTAAGCGAATTAATCAAAAAAAAAGAGATTTCACCAGTTGATGCTCTAGATTCCGCTATTGATTTAATAGAGCGCCACAATCCACAACTGAATGCTGTTCATAGAACAATGTATCATTACGCATTTGAGTCAATTAATCGTAATCAAGAATTAAATGGAGAGTTTGCAGGTGTGCCTATGCTGCTAAAGGATATGGACAGTGCGCTTGCAAATTACAACATGATGCAGGGAAGTGAGTATCTAAAAAACACTAAAATGTCCTTTGACAATGAATTGACGCGTGATTTTAGAAAAACTGGCGCACTTATATGTGGAAAATCTGCTACACCTGAATATGGACTAATGATTACAACAGAGCCTCTTGCATTTGGAGCGACAAAAAATCCATGGGATCTGAATTTAACACCAGGTGGATCTTCAGGTGGCGCTGCGTCTGCTGTGGCAGCAAGATTAGTCCCATTTGCGCATGCTAGTGATGGAGGAGGCTCAATAAGAGTACCTGCAGCATCTTGTGGGCTAATTGGATTAAAGCCTAATCGTGCAAGAACTTCTTTTGGACCTTCCCATGGCGATAAATGGGGAGGATTAACTCATTCTGGTATTGTTTCACGTACTGTCAGAGATACAGCGCATATGTATGATAATTTATTTGGTAACTCAGTTGGTGATCCGTATGGTGTGCACTACGAAAAGGGATCATTAATTAAGGCTCTTAATCAAAAGAAAAAACTAAAAATTGGTTTTAATTTAATAAGCCCCGTTGGAATTAATCCATCAAACGACGCTATCGAAGCAATAAAATTTAATGCCAATTTATGTGAGTCGCTTGGGCACGATGTGGAGGAAATGAGCTTCAATTACGATGGTTTGCTAGCATCACGTGCATTTGCAATTATTATCACTTCTCACGTAAGCCAAATGTTCAATGAGTTAAAAGATATTGTTGGTCGTCGATATAGGAAAAAAGAAGTGGAAACAACAACAAGACTATTTGATTATTTAGGAAAGAGCTATAGAGCAAGTGATTACACGTGGGCACGGTATACTATGCAGTCGATAGCACGAAAGGTAATGCAAGACACAAATAAATATGATGTTGTGCTAACCCCTATTATTTCACAACCGCCACCTCAACTAGGTGAAATAAGACCCGACTCAAGATCAAGACTTATCAGCGAGATTATTATGTCTTTAAGACTAGGATTTATATTCAGAATTAAACCTATTAGGGACGCAATATTAAACACTTTAGCGCCTCAAAGTCTATGGTACGCGCCTGATGCGATACTGCAGAATATAACTGGTCAACCGGCTATATCCATACCAACATACTGGACAGATAATGATATCCCTCTCGGAGTTCAATATACTTCACGTTACGCTGATGAAGGGACTTTAATAGCTTTAGCTTCGGAACTCGAAGAAGCAGCACCATGGATTAAAAGAATTCCTAACTTGTAATTTTTTTTCTTTTAATTTGACTGTCAAAGCAAAAAGTTAATGAAAAAATACTGATCACATGAATGATGGTTATAGCTTTCTGCATCAAAACATTCTCAACCAATAGGGCTTCATTGAGCCGTGGATTACCAGAATTGATTTGGTAAATTACATAAATTGTTGTCGAGATAAGAAATATTATATTTATAATTGTATATTTGTTATCTGCATCACTTAAGAAAAAAGCAATTACAAAAAATAATGATGCCGGAACAAGCCAACGAAAAGCATTGATTGCAAAATAACCGTGAGCCTCTCTGTATAGATCATGTGGTGTCAAAGCAACGCTGGCAAAAAAACACATACCAATAAAAAAAAGGGTTGCAGCAATAAATGCAGAAATATAGGAAATTTTATTTTCTTTAAATAATGAAGGTATATAAAAACTAGCAATACCAACTAAAAGAAAAGAAAATAAAGCAAAATTAAAAAAAAACGCTGAAGTGGTATTAATGTCACCTGCAAAGGTAATATAACCCCCTAATTCACTTAAGAAATTATGACTAAACGAGTAACCAATTTGTGAAGGATCATGAATATTGCCTCCAGGAAAAAAATAAGAAGCTGCTGCAACTGAAAAAATAAAGAAAAAAGTTACAAAACGTATTATGTGAACTGTCCAAAACCTAGTGATGTTCATGTTTTACTCTCAATTAATTTATTAAAACCAAAAGTAAATATAATAATTGTTATTAACATTGAACTGATAATGGCTTTCTGCAGCACAACATTAAATATTAAAAAGTCCATTGTGTATGTTTTTAGAAATAAGTCTCTATCATTTATGGCATCTATAGGATTGAACCCTGCTAAGTAGTATGAATAAATTGCCACAGCAATAAAGAGTACAACGCCTCCTGAAGCGTAATAATTAGATAAAGGACTAAATATAAATGCAATAACATAAAAGAAGATGGCTATTGTGTAGAGATTAAAAGCTGTCGTTGTTGTGAAGATATGTTCATCAAAAAATATATCTCCTGGTGTTAATGCCACGCCAACGAAAAATAACGAAGCAGGGAACATAAATAATGATCCAAGAACAGCAAAAATGTATGCATACTTATTTAGTTTGAATAAACTTGGTATAAATAAAAATGCTATGCCTTGTAAAAGCAACATATACATTGCGCTATTCCAAAAAAAGGAAGAGAGAAAATTAATATCCCCTGACATTGTTTTATGAAAACCTAATTCACTTAAAAAGTTTTTATGCAGTGAATACCCTACTTGATCTAATTCAATATGGTTACCCCCTGGATACAAAAACATTGCTAAGACAATCGCCAATACGTAATACGCAGTAATAATTCTTAAAATATCTACTGACCAAAATTTAATCATCTAAGAGTCTTTTATATCCAAAAGTAAAAATAAAAGTACTGATCATAGCAATTACAGCAATGATTTTTTGCCAAACAACAGAAACAATAAATCTATTATAATCTAAGTAATCATTAATATTTTCAACTTCAAAAGGATTAAAATCTGGTGGTGGCTCACTTGTTTCAAAATATGTATAGAAAGCAACATTTAGAAAATAAATAAAAGCTACGATAGTGTACTTTTTGCTTATTCCGCTCAATAAAAATGCCAAAGTCATAAATAGTATTCCAACGGTCTGAGCATTAAAGGCTGTAATAACAAACCACACATGCTCTTCAAAATAAATATCAAGTGGTGTCAACCCAACACCAACAAAAGATACACCAGATATCACTAATAAAACTGCTGCAATTATTGAAAGGATATAACTTTTAGTGTTGCGCTTGAATAGTTTTGGTACAAATACATGCGAGACGGCCGCTAAACCAAGTACTAATAAAGAACTATTAAATAAAAAAGATGATAGAAAATTTTGAGTCCCATCTTTTGTAATCGTCACGCCCAAATCGCTAAAAAAATTCTCATTAAATGAATAACTCGTATAATCAGGGTTGAATAAAGTACCTCCAGGAAACAGGTAAATAGCGATAATGTTAATAAACACGAAATATAGCACCATGAATCGAAGTGCATATATCGGAATATAACCTGAATTTTTCATGAAATTTAGCTACTTAAGCTTGAGAAGAGGATGAATACTACAAAAGCAGCTACCATCACGTACATTATTTTATTGTCAAGATTCATGAACGAAATATAATGTTAATTATATGGAAAATCCAGCAAGATATACTACCTACAAAGATTTTTTTCCTTATTATTTAAGAGAACATAGTAAAAAAAATACCCGAATATTGCATTATATCGGAACCGGATTGGCACAGATAATTCTATGGAGTTCAATATTCACTCAAAGTTGGTTATTTATTCCTCTTGCTTTTGTCTGTGGATACACATTTGCCTGGATTGGTCATTTTTTCATTGAGCACAATAAACCAGCAACATTCAAATATCCTTGGTGGTCTCAAATCGGTGATCATCACATGACGTGGTTAATGTTGACAGGTAGACTAAAGAAAAAATTAAATGAATCTGGTGTATCAATTAATTAAAACCTGAGTCACTATCCCTACAAACATCAAAAATAATGCTGTTTGTGAAAATATCCAAACAGCGCCGCGTAATAATGTATTTCTATACATAATATGAATGATTGAATGAATTATTCGTAGAGTTAAATATACCCAGGCACATGAAATTAAAAAAATATTACTAATGTCTAGACTTATTATTAAAATTATAAAAAAATAAAAAATAATAGGAAATTCAAATAAGTTAGTGATGTTGTTTTTCATTAATTTTAGATAGAGCGGTGAATCTTTGTAAGGTTCAATTGGAATACCACTTTTTTCCCAAAGTTTAGTCTTTCTCATGAGGTCCGTAGAAGCAATTGAATGTATTAAGCCCACCACAAAAGTTAATGCGATTAACCCGATGGCGGGTATTAAAATACTAGACATTGTTACATCATCAATGAACAAGCTCTGTATGTCATCCAGCCAAGAATTATAGTTGACGGTAGCCAAAAAAAGGTTCTAACGGGCAAGGCAACACCAGGTATTATTTTATTATAAAAGATATGAGTGATTGAATGCAAAACTCTCAACCAAAAAAACCATGACGCTAAAAGAAGAAAGTTCTCATCAACAGTACCCGTAACATAAATCATTATGCAAACAGCATAGAAAAAGACTGGAAATTCAAATAAATTTGTCAAATTTCTCTGACTATTCTGTATTAATTCATTGTTCTCAAAAGTTGGAATTTTGAAGTCTTCTTCCTTGTTTTTTTTATCGATTACTATGGATTTAAGTCTAAGGGTTGTGCCAAAGGCAAAAACGGCTAAAGAGAGCCATAACATATTAATAATTGGAACGAAGATTAATTCGGGCTGCATAATAAACTCCTTGATTGAAATAAGAATCCAGTAAATTATATATAGTTATTCAGTTTTAACCATATTTTATGAAAGGAGGTGGTCTATGTCTATCAGTAGTATAGAGGAGCTTTGCTCGAGTAGTGAGATTCCATGTGATTGTAGATATGGAAACCTCCACTTTTTGAGTGGAGCTCCGTTTTAACTACAGTAAGCCCCCATTAACTTGGGGGCTTATTTTTTAAAGTTTCAAATTTGGTTTAAATTTTCGAGTTTTATTTTTATCGTTTATAGCGACGTAAGAGAACTCTCCCCTAGCAACCTCAACTTCTTTTTGGTTCATTTCACACCGCATAGCAGTGATTTTAAAAATCATCTTCGACTGTTTTACTGTAATAATAGACCCGTAAATATTAATAAATTTACCAACGTGCATTGGATTTTTATATTTAACTTTTGACTCGACCAATACAGCATTGCCTTTTGAAACAAGTTGAGTCATATAAATGCCACCATGAGCCATCTGTTTAACAATCCAAGCACCATGGCCAGTTCCATACGGATTGCTGTCAGGTGGTTGACAAATATTTCTTATTAAAAGCTTACTCATTTTTCTTTCTTAAATAACTTATTAGATAAATAGCTGATACACAACCAACTATATTTGCAAGGCCTTCCAGTATAACAAAATCACGAAAAGGGATAAAAAAATGTATGAACTCAATAAAAACACTAGTGATCAGAGCTAAGCTGATACCAAATACAAAATCATTGTTTTTATTGTTAGCCAATTGTGCCAAGGCGCCAAGTATAAAAAAAGAGATAAAGTGTATTCCATAATCAGTAATTAAGTTTGCTACTTCTCTTACAGTAGAGTCAACAGACACAGGTCGTACATATGAGTAATAGAGATAAAATAAATAAAAAAAGAAGATTAGTCGCAGAGGATTTGCTAAAATGCTCATGAACGTACTATAAGTTTATATAGAAAATGAGCAATATATTAATCATTGGAGCTAATCGAGGTCTTGGGCTTGAGTTTGTAAAACAATACAACAATACAAACCATACTATCATTGCAACCACTCGAAACAAAGATAACTCAAAAGAGTTGAATAAAATTAATAATATCGATATCGCTGAACTTGACTTAACTTCTGATGCAAGCGTGAGTAATTTTGTTACAAGTATCGAGTCTCAAAAAATTGACATACTCATTCACAACGCAGGTATTTTTAGTGATGAGCAATTAAAAGAAGATCTTGATACAGATGCCTGGATGAATGAAATGAGAATTAATACTGTAATACCCATAATTCTTGCACGAAAATTAAAGAACAACTTAAAAATGGGGTCTGATAAGAAAGTGGTTTTTATATCCAGTCAAATGGGAAGCATTGATGACAATTACTCTGGTAGATTTTATTTTTATCGCTCATCAAAATCAG
This sequence comes from uncultured Pelagibacteraceae bacterium, assembly GCA_902525595.1. Classification (GTDB taxonomy): domain Bacteria; phylum Pseudomonadota; class Alphaproteobacteria; order Pelagibacterales; family AG-422-B15; genus CACNXQ01. Next base: position 19,342 of record CABZHO010000013.1, read on the forward strand.
CTCTTAATTCCGCGGCAAAAAGTTTATCAATAGATTGGAAAAAAGATGGTATATCTGTTCTTATTTTGCACCCAGGATGGGTAAAAACCGATATGGGTGGCACAAGTGCCAAATTAGAAATACCAGAAAGCATCACCCAGATGATCAATGTTATAAACGAACTAAATCTTGATAACTCTGGCTCATTTTTAAATTATGAAGGAAAAAAGCTCGAATGGTAAAAGATCATGCGCATGATAAACCTGATTTCTATAATGATTTAGATAAGACCTATGAAAATATTTGGGATCAACTCATAATTGGTAAATCAAAGTCAAAATCTGAATTACATCAAGGTTATGTTTCAACATTTAATGACTCATTTCCATCGATTAGAACAGTTGTCTTAAGGCATGTTGATAAGAAAAATAATACCATAAGTTTTCATACGGATATCCGATCCAGTAAAATTGATGAAATCAAAAAAAATAACACAATAACCATGCTGTTTTACGATCATGGCAAAAAAATACAAATTAGAGTATCAGGTAAAGCCGAAATCAATCATAAAAATGATAAAGCTAAATTAGCCTGGGATAACTCAAGGTCATTTAGCAAAAAATGTTATGTTGTTGAAAAGGCGCCTGGAACCCCTTCTGATGAACCAACATCAGGATACCTGCCAGAGCATGAAAATGAACTACCGGACGATGATCTTTTACAAAACGGTTACAATAACTTCACTTTGGTAGAAATTCAAATTCACTCGATTGAGTGGCTTTATTTGCATCGTCAAGGTCATCGACGAGCATTGTTTACATCCACAAATGGCAGTTTAAACAAGGAATGGCTTACACCATAAAATGTCAATTTTAAGTGTCGTACTATTTTCAGCAATATTGCATGCGTCTTGGAATGCTTTCATAAAAAATAAAGGTAATGGATTTGCGAAAATGGTTATTTTAGCAACGATTATTGCCCTATTTATGGTGCCTCTATTATTTTACGTTGGCCTGCCCTCTTCTACTGCAGCAATATATTTATTTTTTGGAATCATTGCCCATACAATGTACATGCACTCATTAACAAGAGCATATGCTATAGAGGATTTCTCGGTCGCTTATCCATTTGCAAGGGGTCTTGCACCCTTACTAACAATATTAATTTTAATATTTATCTTAAACAAGACAATCTCATTAAATGAAATCATAGCAATTGGAATAATCATATCAGGTATTTTTGTGCTTTTTATCGGTAAAAGTTTCAGCTTAGATTATAAAAACCTATTGGCCTTATTATATTTTCCAGTATCTATAACGTTTTATACTTTAGTTGACTCATACGCAGTCAAAACTGTCGAAAGTTCCATGCAGTATATTGTATGGCTATTTTTTTTGATGCCTATTCCAATTCTGCTTTATTCTATAAGCAATCAACGTAATTTATTGATAACAACATTCACAGAAAACAAGTTTCCACTGATTATTGCCGCAATTGGTTCTGTAACTTCGTACTCACTTGTTCTTTGGGCATATACACAAGCACCAATTCACTATGTCGCCTCAATAAGAGAGAGCAGTATAATATTTGCCTCACTAATCGGATTATTATTTTTTAAAGAACAAGGGTTAAAGAGAAGGCTTGCTGCAGCTATTATTTTGTTTATAGGAGTTTTCTTATTAGAATACGTATCTCATTAGAAAATTTTTACTCATAAGCCAAGAGAATACCATGCTGCACGTACTGTTCTTATTGAATCGTATTCAAAACCATTGTTTTACTGTCTGAGAAACTCTCAAAGATTAAAATTCAATCTATAATCATAATTGCCCTAGGAGCAGGTCTTCTAAGACTATCCTAGAGCGATTATATGAAATTAATTAGAACCTAAAAGACGATTCTAAAAATGCGAAGTTAATATCTTCGTATCCACCAGGGATTATTACATAATGGATTGACAGAACTATTGCCACAGAAATCAAAAGACCACTGATCATTTTAAGGAAATCTTTACCAATAATTGGAAAAACATAGCCAAGTTTGTAATCAGCTGCTGTTGTTGCGATAGCTAATTCTCGACCACACAAAATTCCCACAAAGACCCATGTGGTTGACATTGGGATATCGTTATATTGCTTAAAATAAAGCAATATAAAGGCGTAAACGCCATCAATGATTGTAGCAGATCTTACGAAACGAGTTCCAGTTTTATCCAATACAATTTTTTGAATACGTCCTCCCTTTTCATAAAATATATAAAATAACAATGCAGTACAAAGAAGCATAATTGCAACTAACATTGTCAAAGGTAGATCTCTAGGTAAAAATACAGCAATGTTAGCCATATCGTGTGATAACCACGTATACCAGAGGAAACCTGTTGTCATCCACTGAAAGACTCTCCATCGTTTAATATTATCAACCTTATCAAATTTTTCATTAATGTATCTTGAGAGAACAATCCATATCGTATAAGCAATGATTGCAGCTAATCCATAACCCATCACAGATTTGATTAAAACTTTTTCCAAAATTACAGTTGATGCAAAAGCAGATAGTACTAAAAATGTCGTAGATACTGGAACACCAAATCTAGTTAATAGCAAAAGAAATCCTGGAGCAGCTGCGTGATACCACTTAATTTCCTGAAATGGTATTTTATTCAATCTACCGTATGAGATGTCATCATACATGTACCATCCATAAAATAGTGTTAAGCTTAATACTGATGCAGCTGCGCCTGCAAGTATATACCATTTAAACTTTTCTGAATTTGATGCAATAAAAGTTCCAAGCGTTTGCACGCTGTCATTAGCAACCACAGAATAAGCTGCTAAAGAGAAACCGATAATCATATAAACGTCAGATATTTCCATAATCTCTTCTCTCTTTAATTAAAAATATTAAATAATGAATTTAAACAAGTAATTGCTTGTATCTGATTTGGACATTCTTTTTCGATTTTTATATTTTTCATAATAAAAATTGAAATTTAGAAATTAAAAGAATTATTAACCATGATTTGATTCGTTTGACAATCTCAAGAACTTACGAACTAATATATAAAATTTTATGTAGATAATTTTCGCTATTTATTCTGATTGATCTGATAGTATTTTAAGATAATGTAAAATATTCATAAAATTTTATAAGTTACTGTTTTACATAATAAAACTTGAACTTAATATATTGATGTGTTATAGTTTTTATATGTTGAATAAATTATTGAATAACAAATCTGAGCTCGAAAAGAAGTTAGATAACATTAATCACATCATGGAACTTATAAGAACAGTGGTTCCTCTGCTGCTATTAGTCTTGAACACAATCATTATATTAAAGATATTTGAATTTATTTAGTCTCATTAGGGCTAAGTATACCCAATACGACATCACAAACAAGATCAGAGCTAATATTGCTAGATAAGGTATATGCCATGGTGGTGCTGGAAAGAAATCTAACAGCGTATTTGCTGCCGGCGTTATCATTAAATACCAGTAATTAACATCAGCAAAGTAACTAACGAGATAAAGGTTTAGCAAGTAAATCAATGGTAATAAGGAAACGGCAAAAACTAGAACTCTAAATACAGACCACCAGGTAAGTTTCACATCAGTGCAAATACATACGTAAAAAACAGTTAAAAATAAAAGGCCATGGCCAAAATAATACGTGATAAATTCTGGATCAGGATACGAATAGTCAAGGTCTGGTGTTACCATTGCTAAAAGATTTCCAGTTAATCCAAAAAAATAGGCAACCTCAAAGAAGAATTTTACTTTCGTTAAAATATAAATCCCCATCGATAAAGCGGCTAAATGGCAAATATGTATTGGGAACACCTCATATATTGAATGATCATAATATATAACTCTATAAAATGGTTTTATTAGCTCATGAGCAATTAAAGTGATGCCCAGTATCAACAAAACTGTTTTGGTAACAGATTTAACGTTTAATCCTTTAATAACGAGTGGAAACAGAACGGAGATTAAAAATATTGAAGCGATTGAAATGAGATGCTGAGATCCAAATAGTACAAATTGAGACGCCATAATTATTTACATTTTCAACGTCCATAGTTTATTTCAATTAGGGTAATTTGTATATTGGGATCATTATAAGAAAAAAGAGGAAAAATTAGGATTTCATAAAAAAGACCCGTCCAAGTATTAGTTGAACGGGTCCTTAATTTATGAATTAGGTTTGTAAAATTACCTTAAAACCAAAGAACATTTGAGCCTGATCGCTGTCCGCTTCTTGAATAAATTATCAAGAAGCCTAACCAAACAAGACCCTGTGAAATCAATGGCATTAAATTATTTGTTCCACCTTCGACTGTCATGGTGATCCATAAAGCACGCATGAATGCAAAGAATGTCAGTACTAACATTGCTCTGAAATAGACTGTACATTGTTCAGGTGTTGCCATCAGTGCAATTATATTACCAATCGCAAGCGCCACATAAATAATGCCAATTTGTCTCATCCAAAAATAGCCTGACTCACCTTGTTGAGCAAAATCTCCACCAAGTCTCGCAATAAAAGCTTCAGCCGTGTTTGCATAGAAAAACATCAGTGCATATATTAAGGCGACCAATGAAATTAGAAGTAGTAACGTTATCGTTGCTGTATCATTTTGTTTTATCATATTGTCCCCCTTAAAAGTTTGCTTGGTTTCTTAGAAAGATTACCCATGTACCTATAAAGTTCAGTGTAATGGTTCCAGCTAGTAAAGGATTACCTCCACCTGTGCCACCACTTGCTAATAAGTAATTAATCGCTAAAACAAACCAAATTGTTGAAATTACAGTACCAACAACAACCATCGTCATGCTCAGACCTGCTCGCAATTGATACAAAAGAGTTATTACCCATGCAACTGATAAAAGTGGCATGACTAGAGAAAAGTGTTGAGCTCTTTCCGACATAACAAGAAACTCTGTATTATTTATAAGGTTTCCTGGATCGACAGCGAATATTAATATATTCAGTGACTGGCCGATCAGTCCTAACCATAAGAAAACTTTAGTTGGGTTATCGCTTACGCCCCACATTTGATCGGCTTTTGGTATCGAAAATGGACTTCCAAAACCAGATCTTGAACGCGCGATTAAGAGCGCGGCTAAACTTACTGAGACCATGACAATCCCAACATAGTTTCCACTGTCTTGAGCTATCGGTATTTGCCAAATCAAATTTAAAATAAACAGTGGGATAGCATAAGCAAAAAAGGCTCTATCCAATCCTCTGTATCCCATATATATAATTCCCGCAATAAACCCAAGGTTGAACATACCGAGCCAAATTGTGAATATAGTAATTGTTCCTACATCATATTCTGCTCCCGTAGCGTATCGAGTCATTGTAAAGCTGGGATCGAAAAACATCAAAAAACCATAGAAAGCACCAATGAGAAAAACGATGGCCATGGTGATGTCTACGACTGTGTCGTTAGCTTTAAACATATTAATTCCCCTATTTCTAATTAAGTGACTAAGTATGGTATTTATTTCAGATAAGAAAAAGTTAAAAATTTATCAAAAATGAACTAATTTTTATAACTTGTAGACTTAAAATGATGTATGGTATTTTTATTATCCTATTAATAGTTAAATCGAATTATTAAAATATTATTATATGCAATTGATTCAGTTAGTAATTGATGGAATAGCTTCAGGTTGCATATATGGACTAGTCGCTTTGGGCTTTGTTTTAATTTACAAGGCAACAGAGACAATTAATTTTGCACAGGGCGATATTTTGATGCTTGGGGCGTTTGTAGCCTACTCATTAATTGGAATTATGGGCATGGATTATCTTACTGGATTTGCTCTAACAGTTCTTATAATTGCTGCTTTTGGCTTTTTTCTCGATGCAGTTGTAATTCGTCAAATAATTGGGCAACCAGCCTTTGCAACCGTAATGCTTACAATTGGACTTGGCTTCATCTTTAGAGGTTTTGCATCAATTTACTGGGGAACAGATATATTTTCGTTCAGTACACCCTTTTCAGGAAAAATCACTGAGTTTAATGGTCTTATTATTTCATATGTCAATCTCTCAATTATTGGCGGTACTGCTATATTAATGTCAGTTCTCTTTTTATTTTTTAATTTTTCAAAAATCGGTGTCGCCATGAGAGCTTCATCAGAAAATCAATTAGCTGCGTACTATATGGGTATACCTGTAAAATTTATATTCTCTCTAATTTGGTCAATTTCTGCTGGCGTTGCTGCCGTTGCAGGAGTGTTACTGGCCCCTATTACCCTGGTTGATACCTCGATCTCACTAATTGGATTGAAAGCTTTTGCTGCAGCTGTACTGGGCGGCTTTGGATCAATCCCGGGAGCCATTGTTGGTGGAATCATAATTGGAATTGTTGAACAGTTGTGCGGCACGTATGAGAATTATTTATTTGAAGGTATCAGAGAAATTTCTGCATACTTAGTCTTGATTCTAACACTCATTATTTATCCACGAGGCTTATTCTCTGATAAAGCGGAGGTCAAAAAAGTATAATGCGATTTATATTTAAAACTAAATATTCACAAGACATAAATATTGCTCGACATGCTGGTGATAAATTTTGGTATTCATTACTTATTTTGGTGATGGCTATGATGCCTTTATTTTTGGATGATTTTTATCTTGGTGAAATCTCTTATATCTGCATTTTATCAATAGCTGGTATAGGTTTAATGATCCTCTCAGGATATACAGGGTTAGCATCATTAGGACATGCAGCGTTCCTCGGGATTGGCGCTTACACTCATGCCTTTCTTCTGACAAATGGCGTACCTTTTCTTGTATCGATTCCCATCGTTATCGCAGTTTCTTTTTTAGTTGGTGCAGTAATTGGCATACCTATCTTGCGTTTGACGGGCATGTATTTAGCAATTGCAACTCTAGCTCTGGGCTTCATTGCTGAACATGTATTTATAAAATGGGAACACGTTACTGGTGGAAACAGAGGAATGCCAGTGCCTCAACCAGAATTTATGGGAATAAGTTTTTATAACAGTATTTTCTTTTATTACGTCTGCTTAATTTTCCTCATTGTCTCCATGTTTGCAGCTATTAATATTTTGCGATCACCTACTGGTAGGGCCTTTGTCGCTATACGTGATAGTGAAATTGCAGCGCAAAGTCTTGGAGTAAATTTAGGATTGTACAAAGCACTCTCGTTTGCTGTATCTGGAGCTTTTACCGGTTTAGCGGGTGCTCTATTAGCTCATTACATCGGATATTTGGCTCCTGATATTTTTAATATTTTTTTATCGCTGACACTGCTTTTATTGATTGTCGTTGGTGGCATGGGCAGTCTTCATGGAACAGTTTTTGGCGCAATTTTTGTTGGCTTTCTTCCACAACTTATTGCAATTTGTAGAGACTATCTCCCAAGCTCGATTGGTTCACAACCTGGCTTAGAACCAATGCTGTTTGGATTAATTTTGGTATTTTTTATCTTGTATGAACCATTAGGCATCTATGGAAGATGGGTCAAAATAAAATTATTTTTTGAATTATTTCCTACTTACAAAAGTCAAACATTTAAAAAACAAAAAGTATTTACTAAATCAGATAGGGTATAATGAGTTTATTCGAAGTAAAAAATGTAACAGTATCATTTGGAGGTGTAAAAGCGCTTAACGACGTTTCATTTTCTGTAAACAAAGGAGAAATATTTACAATAATTGGTCCTAATGGTGCAGGTAAATCAACTTTGTTTAATGTTATCAGCCGTATCTACGAACCAAGTAAAGGTCAAATTTATTTTAATGAAGAGAATATATCTAAAACAAAACCACACAATATTTCTCGTCTCGGTATAGCTCGTACATTTCAAAATTTAGAACTTTTCGAAAATGCTACAGTGTTGCAAAATCTCTTATTAGGTCGCCATATTTTTAAAAAAACAAATTTACTTTCTGAAATTTTCTTTACACCTAAATCTCGACAACAAGAGTATGAATATAGATTGAAAGTAGAAGAAGTTATCGATTTTTTAGATTTACAACATTACAGAGATACTCTCATTAATGGTCTGCCCTATGGAGTTCGTAAAAATGTTGAGTTGGCACGTGCTCTCTGTACTGATCCACAATTACTTTTACTTGATGAACCTTCGTCAGGGTTAACAAATGAAGAAACCATTGATTTGGGTTTTTGGATGAAAGATATACAGTCTATTTTAGGTATTACGATAATTATGATTGAACACGACATGAGCTTCGTTAATAAAGTCTCAGATCGAATTCTTGCACTTAACTACGGCAAAATACTTGCAACTGGTCTTCCTGATGAAATTAAGAACAATGCCGATGTGAAGCAAGCATATATGGGGGAGTAAATATACCTAAGTCGTTGTTTTCATTCACTTTCTTACCATAGGTTTTCTGTCTATGAAAAATATTTCCAGCAAAGCTGCCAAAAATCTATGAAATTCTTATTTAATTCTCACCTAAGCGTTATGCTAGACTAATTAAGTTATTTTTTTAACTTCTAATTTTTACGCTCTTCTTATTGTGTAATAAAACTTTATTTCAATCATAGCTTTCGTAATATCCTTTAGGGCAACTAGAGCTTCCTTTTGGAACTGTAATAACTTTAGTGCCTGATGGAGTTGACTTTTTACAAACCTTTCCAACATAAAAATTACTATAATCTGTTGGACATGATGAATTAATGGGTACATTTATTTGATAATTTCCACCATAGTATTTACATACTTTTGTTAGAGAGCTTGTATTATTGCTTTTCTTTAGTTTGCTACTACTATTATTAAAAGCATTTGCAGCATTTGTAAAAGCTTTAGAGGCTTCAGCCCACTTGTTGTTTCTCATGGAGCTTGCTATATTATACATATTTGAAACTCTATTAATAAGTTCCTTTAATTCTATAGACTGTAATGCCAATTGAAGACTACAGTCTTTTATTTCATTTAATGATGTCGAAGAAGTATATTTTAATTCTGCGCTATTAATCCCATGACAGTTTTGTAATAATTTTTTTGTATTATCTTCAGGATAATGAGATCCATAAGCATATAGTTTATACAAGTAATTATTACGTCTCTTAATCTCACTTACTTGTTCTACTCTATGAACATTGAATAAATTTAAGCATTCTTCTTTTCGTATATCATTGCTTA
>CABZHO010000014.1 GCA_902525595.1 uncultured Pelagibacteraceae bacterium
GGTAGGTGTTAATTCATCATCTTCAGCTGTAAGTTGAATATCTATTAATGAGAATTTCTTCACTTGCTCTACTGATGCAAACTTTTTATTTACTTTTGATACCTCACCATCAATTAAATTTACCACTTCTTCAGATTTACATAAACTTTCAAAATTTGAGAAGGGAATGTCATTGTCTTGTGCGTATTTCATTACGTTCTCTTCATCAATCATAATTAAACAGGATAAAAATTTTCTTTTATCACCGATTACAACCGCATCAGAAACAAATGGACTAAACTTTAATTCATTTTCAATTTCTGAAGGCGATATATTTTTACCACCTGCTGTTATAATGATATCTTTCTTTCGATCCGTTATTTTTATATTGCCATAGTTATCCATTTCGCCCACATCACCAGTATGTAACCATCCATCGATTAATGTCTCTTTAGTTTGTTCAGGTTTATTTAAATAACCGCAAAAAACACCTGGTCCTTTAAATAATATTTCACCATCATCTGCTATTCTCACTTCTGATTGGTTAACGGCTCTGCCTACATGACCTAACTTAATTTCTCTTGAGTAAAATGCTGTTCCAACACCAGCTGTTTCTGTCATTCCCCATCCTTCTCTCATATCAATACCAAGAGATAAATACCAATTAATCAATTCTGGAGAAATGGGTGCAGCACCACTTAAAGCGTAACGGCATTTATTAAGCCCAAGTAATTTTTTTATATTCTTTAAAACTAAGTAATTACATAGCCTGTAAGAAAGTTTAAGCATTAATGGAGGCTGCTTTCCTTCAATATAATATTCTTTATACTTTGCACCTGTCTTGATCGAAATATCATATAAATATTTTCCAATGAATGTTGCGTCTTTCATTAATATGGTAATTGAAGAATAAAATTTTTCCCAAATTCTAGGAACGGCTATAAACACTGTTGGTGATACTTCTCTTATATTTTCAGGCACAGTATCTATGCTCTCTGCAAAATTAACTACAGCTCCAGATTTAAGTGGAAACATTACGGACACCGATCTTTCAAGGATGTGGCACAATGGTAAAAATGATAATTGTTCTTCATTTTCCATGGGCTCAAAAATTTCGAGACCGGTATTTACTGAATACAATAAATTAGTGTGATTTATCATAGCGCCTTTTGATGGGCCTGTAGTCCCTGAGGTATAAACAAGGATTGCTATGTCCTCTGATTTTACATTTTGTATGAGATCATTCCATAAATTTGGCTGCTCAATGTCAACTTTTTTTCCAATATCAATTAATTCATCATAACTGATAACCTGGTCATCTTTAAAATTGTGCAGGCCTTCCATATCGTAAACAATAATTTTTTCCAACGTCGGACAGTCACCTCTTACTTCTAAAATTTTATCAAGTTGTTCTTCATTTTCTGCGAAATAAAATTTAGAACCACTGTCATTAACAAGATATTTAACCTGTGCGGCTGAGTCGGTAGTATAAACACCACTCGATACACCGCCGGCACCGATTGTTCCCATATCTGTATACAGCCACTCAGGATTACCTTCACTAGCAATTGAGACTACCTCACCCTTTTTTAGTCCTAAACTATTTAATGCTAATCCAGTCTTTTTAGCATTGTCTCCATACTGTTTCCATGTAACCTCTTGCCAGATGCCTAGATGTTTTTCCCTCATTGCCACTTTGTTTGATCGGGCTTGAACAGTATTCCAGAATAATTGTGGAATAGATTTTATCTCCACATTTTTTTCTTCTTCCATCGTCGTTCCCCTCTAATACCTTCATCTTGTTGTCCAAGATAAAATTCTTTTATATCATCTTTTTCTAATAATTCTTTACTGTCGCCTTCCATCACAATTCTTCCAAGCTCTAATACATATCCAAAATCTGAATTATTTAATGCAATATTTGCGTTTTGTTCAACCAGCAAAATTGTTGTTTTTAATTCCTTATTGATACGAATTATAATTTCAAAAATTTCTTTTACAAGTTTTGGCGATAAGCCAAGAGAAGGTTCGTCAAGTAACATTATATCAGGCTTACTCATTAATGCGCGACTTATGCAAAGCATTTGTTGTTCACCCCCAGATAATAATCCTGCTGGCTGGTTTTTTCTTTCTTTTAATATTGGAAAATAATCATAAACTTGATCTATATCCTTTTGAATATCACCTCTGTTATTGCGGGTATAAGCTCCCATTTGTAAATTTTCAAGAACTGAACAATATGGAAAGACTTCTCGTCCTTCTGGCGCATGACTCATTCCCATACGAAGTATTTTGTCAGGATCTTTTTTTTGAATTTCTTCAGAATTTAAAAATACTTTTCCTTTTCTTGGATCAATAGCACCTGAAATTGTTTTTAAAATTGTCGTTTTACCTGCTCCATTTGATCCTAATATTGTTACGATGGATCCCTGAGCTACCTGAAAACTGATACCTCTAATAGCCATAATTGGCCCATAATAGGTTTCAATATTTTCAACACTTAATAGAGGTTTCGACATCAGCTTTATATTATCTCAATATGACTAAAGATTTAAGTTTTAAAATTTCTATTTTTACTCAACAAGGTTTTTTGGAACAGGAATGAGTTGATCTAAAAGTATTTGTGCATAAGCTTTACCTTGTGGATCATTTCGCAAACTTGCTGGACCACCGCCTCCTAAGACGTCGTGCAAAATAAAATTTAGCGAATTTGAACCTGGTAAAAAAAATCTTTCAACGTTACCTTCAAGAAAATGTGCAAAACATTTTTTTATTAAGTCTTCCGTTAAAAAATTACAAAGTGCAGGATAAAACTTTGGATCTCTTGCAATTATGCCAATATTTGCTTTATTGCCCTTATCTCCACTTCTTCCGTAAGCAATCTTTATTAAAGGCAAGTCTACAAAGACTGTTTCTTTAGAGTCAAATTCAGGTGCAACAGTTTTTATTGTGGTTAAAGTTTCTGACTTTTCTGGAATATCATCTTTGAAGTCTTTTTTTTCTTCACCGTTGTCAATACATATGCTGAGTTTATTTTTATCAATTAAAAATGAGAACAACCTTATAATTGGTGATGGCTTAGGTCTACCGCCTACAAATCCTGAGAGACCGGGCGGTGTTGCCAATCCAAGACCAACTGACTCTTTTAAAACGATGCCTACCGCTCTAATATCTTGATGCTTCGCAGCGAATTTTAAAACAACTTCCCTATTATCTGTATTTGGCTGCTTATCACTGTACTGACTATTATCTCCAATTATTTCAATGCTTGTTTCATCAAAATCAGGGATGTTCATCATCCGCATTATCATTTTCGAGCGATCAAAAATAGCATTTCCATACGTTCTTGCTTTTTTTGCAGCATCAACCCCCACGAACGAACAGACATGTCCAGCCCTAAACCCATCAGCAAAGGTTGCGCATACTTTATATTCAGTAGTTGCCGGATACCCTTTAACTCCAGACACACTTACTATATTTTTTTCTTTTTCCTGAATTTTAACATTTGAAAAATCACAAACTACGTCTGGCAATATATATGCCTGTGGATCTCCGATTTCGTATAGCATTTGTTCTGCTACTGTACCAAAATTAACAATTCCAGATGAATTGCTAGATTTTTCACAATCAAATTCCCCGTTTTGATCAACCTCTACAATTGGATACCCAATATTGTGTAAATCATTTGCAACTAATTCCCAATCCGTAAAATTTCCACCGGTGCTTTGTGTCCCACATTCGATGATATGACCCGCAAGACTACCTCCAGCTAATTTATCGTACTCATTTGTGGTCCATCCGAAAGAATGAATACAAGCCGCTAATGTCACAGCGCTATCAACACTTCTTCCTGTTATAACAATATCAGCTCCATCATCTAAAGCTTTTGCAATTGGGAATGCTCCCAAATAAGCGTTTATACTTGCAACTTTATCTTTTTGAGGAAAAAGTTCATTTGAATACATTTCTTTTATATCTGAAAAATTATCTATTTGACTCATTAAGTCATCGCCAAGAACAACTGACACCTTGAGATCAATTTTTAATTCATTCAATAAAAGACGGATTGCCTCTGCACAGGCCTCAGGATTAACTCCACCAGCATTACTTATAACCTTGATCTTTTGATCTGCAATTTGTCTTAAATTAAGCTTAAGTACACTTGAAACAAAGTCTAATGCATATCCTTTTTCTGGATCTTTTGCCCTAGCTCGTGCCAAGATTGACATAGTAATTTCTGCTAAATAATCGTAAACGATAAAATCAAGATTATTTCCATTTAATAGTTGCGGTGTTGCAATTACTGAGTCACCCCAAAAACCACTTGCGCCACCAATTCTGATTTTCTTTGACATTTGAACAATTATATATTTTTTTATGAATATAATAAAAAATAAATTAACACCTTTATGGGCTTTGTAAAATCAATTAATAGCGCATTCATTAAATGCTTTGACTTTAAAAGTCGAGCATCTCGATCCGAGTTTTGGTACTTTTATTTGTTCACTACGATAGTTGGATTTATTGGGATTCAACTAGACCAATTATTTAATCTTCAAATTATGGGCATAGAATTAAATACTTCGTCTGAGACATTGATGTTAGGACCAATGTATATTTTTTTGTATTTTTTATTTATGATTCCAAGTGTCGCTTTATACGTAAGAAGGTTACATGATACTAACCGTTCAGGATGGTGGCTTTTAATTATATTAATTCCATTCATCGGTATAATTACAATTATATTTTTTCTGTGCCTCAAAGGTACAGATACGAAAAATGATTTTGGTGAAATATCAAAATAAGAATTAAATTTTTTTATACGTCAAACGTTAGTGTTTGATATTTACTTCGATAATATATTAACGGTTCCTTATCACTGTGAATCTTTAAATCTTTTACTTCACCAATCACTAAGACATGATCTGCAATATCAATTTGTTGAAAAACAGTTAACTCAATGTGAGCTAGAGTATCGTTTAAAATAATATTTTTTTTATCCGAGACAAAGTGATCAACTTTACTAACTTTATCTGAATCTTTTGTAGCAAAAAGTTTTGATACATCTTCTTGATCACTTGATAAAAAGTTAATGATAAATGATCCATTTTTTAAAAAATCAACATGATCAGTTTCTGTTTTATATATATTAAAGATGATTAATGGTGGCTTTAAGCTAAGCGATGAGAAAGAATTAATAGTGAATCCACTTGAATGTGAGGTCGCAACAGCAACGCCCGTTGCAAAGGAACCAAAGGCTTTTTTTAACTCAGTTTCATTAAATTCCATGTAAATAAGATTTTAATTCTTGGGATCTAAACTATTACTGATCTAAGTAAAGAAATATATCCAGTTTTAGTTTCCAACTTATTTTGATAATTGTTTTTTAACATCATTTTATGAGCTTCCTTTAGTTTATAACAAGGGACGAACATAAATAAGTGATGCTCTAAATGATAGTTTACAAAATAAGGAGCAACCAGGGCTCTTTCAAATATATTTGCATAAGTTGTTCTAGCATTGTTGAAGTCGTCACAATCATCTGTAACACCAGCATGTTCTGCTATATTTCTAATTCTTAAAAAAAGCTGAAAAAAAGTGAATAATGGTAAAAGCCAAAAACTAAAGTAGTAGTACCATTCACCTACAATGGTAAATGTTATGAAAATTAGAATATTTGATATTAGTATCCCGTAAAGTGTGTCTTTATTCTGAAATCCAGAAATTCTTTTACCATCATCTTTCGTAATATCTGAGCTCATTAATGTTTTAAAAATGAGTTGGTATCTTTGAGTTACGCCACTTATTCCAAACACATCTCTCAACACCTTTCTATAAAAACTCTGTCGAGTTACAGGAAAAGGTTTTGACAGACTTAGATCAGGATCATCCTTTGTTTGAGTATGACGATGATGAGATAAATGATAATGACGATAACCATACGTATCTGACCAAACAGGAAAAGCGCAGAGCCACTGAGAAACTCTATTGTTTGTTTTGGTGTTATTAGTTATAAGGCCGTGCGCACCTTCGTGCATTAAAATTGCAAGTCCTAGCTGTCTTCCAGCAATTAAAAGAACAGCTACAGCAAATGTAATGGCGTTTGGAAATAAAGTATAAACAAATAAGCATCCTAAAATTACAATCCAAGCATGAGCGATTTGCATCAGTCCTTTAAAATCACTCTTCGTTCTTAAATACTGAATATCTTCCTTAGATAATATATCGGTTGGCTTTAATGTAGGTGTATAAACTTTTTCCATAATCGTAATATAGTATTAATTTAAAATTCTTCTATTATTTTGAATGAATAAAAAAGTCATGAAAACTGGCGAAATTAATAACTAATTTATAAGTATATTAACAATTGTATTCATGTCACCAAATTGATCTACAATTTTTCCTAATTTAGGAGAATATAAAATGATAAAATTTTCAAGAATTGTGGCAATTGCCTTTTCATTAATGGCAATTTCCATTCTTCCCTCAAAAGCATTCATTGTAGATGTTTGGGAGGTTAGAGGAGCAAACCCTCAAGAAATATCAGAAGCAACTGTTGCCTTTAAGGAAAAGGCGATGGCAGGTGGAGCTAAGTATACCGCTTTCAGATCCTCTACTAAACTGAGAGGAGATAATTCAAATGATACTACATTTGTTTATGGCTACTACGACAGTTACGAAGATCAAATGGCGACTGCAGCTATTTTAGCAGAAAATCCAGATTGGTTTACTAGCACTTATGGTCAAATTGAATTTGATAGTAGTGTCAATAGCGTAACTTGGGCAAACAACTCAACCTTGGGTGAGTCTGCTGCAGGTCAAACAATTGGATATGCAACCTTAGAAGTAGAGAGTGGAATAAATTTTGTTCTCAATGTTCCGATTATGCAGAAAATGATGCGCGACGCTGGAGCGCCAGTAATTGTTGATACATTGCAATGTGCTATGTGCCCTTCAAGCGTACTTCCAGCAAATGCAATGATTTATTTCTCATCAGCTAATCCAGTTGATATGGGTAAAGCATTAGATATATTTGCAAGTGAAGACATGCAAAGATGGATGTTTGCAAACATGGCGCCTCATGCAAATATTGTTGATCAAGGTGTAGTTGTATTTAATAACTAGATTAAAAAAATAGCATAGTTACTTTTATAGAGTAACTATGCTAATAAATAATCTCTTTTATCTGGAACTGTTTTTTTATTTTTCGATAATTGTAATTGAAAAACCACTAACGTTGACTCCTCAAATGAGGCTTGGGAACTAGATAAGTAGAAATCCCACATACGACAAAATTTTTCGTCATAGATTTCTTTCACTTTATCTAGATTTTCGTAAAAATTGTATCTCCAACGCTTAAGTGTTTCTGCATAATGAAATTTTAAAATTTGAATATCTGTCATTGACAGTCCAGATTTTTCTGCACGCGATACAGTTTCACTAAGTGCAGGTATATACCCTCCAGGAAATATGTACTTGTCAATCCATGGATCAGTTGTCCCTGGTTCATTTAATCTTCCGATTGTGTGAATTAATGCAACCCCATTATCATTTAAGAGATCGAAAACTTTATTAAAAAATTCTTGATAATGACCTGTTCCAACATGTTCGAACATGCCGACAGATACAACCCGATCATATTTTTCATTTACGTTCCTATAATCCTGAAGCCTGTATTCAACTTTATCTAGTTTTTCTCTAATTTTTCTTTGTTCAGCATAAGCTATTTGTTCTTCAGATAGCGTCACACCTACCACATTTGCATCTGATTTTTTGTAAATATGGGCAGCCATTCCACCCCATCCGCAACCTATATCAAGGACAGACTGATTTTTTTCAAGCAGTAATTTTTTTGCAATAAGTTCTTTTTTATTTATTTGAGCTTGTTCCAGTGAGTCATTTGGTGAATTAAAATAGGCACATGAATACTGTCTATCCGGATCTAAAAAGAGTTCATATAATTTATCACTCAAATCATAATGATGAGCAACATTTTTTTTTGACTTTGATATATAATTACTTGAGGTAAGTTTATTTTTAAATGATTGTACAACTTTTGATAGCTTCATTACCCAATGATCAATATGAACATCTGTATTCATAAAGATTAATTTTAAAAGATCGTGTATTCTTCCTTCTTCGACAATTAATGATCCATCCATGTAACTTTCTCCAAAATGTATAGAAGGATTCATCAAAAGTTGGAGTTCTGAAAAACTTTTTGTTGTTCGTATTTTGATTGGCTCACCCGATCCATCGCCGTAGGTGTTAATTTCACCGTTTGGTCTAACCCAAGTTAAATTGCCTTTTTTAATGATTTTAGTCAGTAAACTTTTTGTAATCATTTTGAAATTAAAACGTGTCTTTTTATTTTAATCAACAATAAAAATTAAGCGGGTTTTTCTGTAAGGAAAAGTAAGATATTTGAGTTATGATCGATTTGAGACTCAATAAAATTTTTAGCATCCGTAATAGCTGCATAACCTGCAGCTCCTGAGGGTGAAGTATTTAGATTATTTGCTTTTAGTTCTTTTAAAGCATTTGAAGCGTCTTCATCAGCAATTGTCATAAAGTGAGTGCACGTTATCGCTAATGAGGATAGAGCTTTGGTTGAAGGATTTTTACAATCTAATCTACCCATATTTGATACACCGCCAGTAACGGTTACTGCTTTTCCTGCACGTATTGACTCTAATAATACCGGTGCCTCTGTGGGTTCTACAATAATTATTTGAATTTCATTTCCATAATATTTACGAGCAAGTGTTGCAACAGATGCTGGAAACCCCCCTACTCCAGCTTGTAAGAAAATATGAGTTGGTTTATCAATGCATTCATCAAACGCCTCTGCTGCCATTACTAAATATCCTTCCATAACTTTTAAGCCGTGATCATATCCATCCCATGTAACATCTGACAAAAGAAACCATTTATTCAAGTCTGCAGCTTGCTTTGCGCCTGCTAGGCTTTCTTCATAATCATTACCGTAGATAACAACATCTGCACCATAATCCTTAATACGTTTAGCAAAATTTGATGGAACGTTTTTTGATAAATAAATAACTGCTCTAGCACCAAATAGTCTAGCTCCAGCAGCAAGTGATAGGCCATGGTTTCCTGCACTTGCTGAAATATATGTACGATCACTTAGACTGCTTTTCCATTCATCTAATGAACTCTGTGACGATACTTTTTCAGCTGCGTGGCTAGCAATTACATAGGTAGCTCCCAAAGCTTTAAAGCTACCCAGGCCCATCCGTTCCCTTTCATCTTTAAACCAAATATTTTTTACGCCCATTTTCTTTGACAGAACTTCGGACTTAATTAAGGGTGTCTTTGCTGCTTTTGGACAAAGGTCGAGTAATTTTTTCACTGCGTCTACATTAGTACTCGTTGGATCAACGCCACGGTCTTGAGGAAAACCTAACTTAAAATATGGATTTTTTAAATATTCCTTTTTTTGAGTCACATCCATGAGCCTAACAGATTATTGAATTAAGACTATTAATTTGAAATATGATTAAATTAATTGCTAATTACTGGCATTGGTGAAAATTGGTATTGCACGTACCACTGTTGATAGCATAGCTTACCAGTCCTCTTTGCGTAGTCTTGATGGTAATCTTCTGCAGGATAAAACTCAGCTGTCTCCCTTAATTCAGTGACAACTGGATTATCATGTATTCCAGACAAATCTATTTGTTTAATTTTAAACTCAATAATATCTTTTTGTTCTTCATTGTTATAAAAGACTATGGATTTATATTGTTCACCAATGTCAGGACCTTGCCTATCTAAAGTGGTTGGATCATGAATATAGAAAAAAACATCAATTAGTTCCGAAAAAGAAATTATATTTGTATCATAATCAATCTTCACAACTTCAATATGACCAGTTTCACCAGTTAAGACTTCTTTATAGCGTGGGTTGATTGTGGTTCCTCCAGAATAACCAGATATGACATTTTTTACTCCAGGTAATTCCTCATAAAGAATTTCAACACCCCAAAAACATCCAGCACCAAGTATTAAAGTAGATAACATAATATACTTAATAAATATAAAACTATTATCTTAATTTCAATTGATCACTTGCGTTCAATAATTAGCATTTCATCATTGAACCACAGACCATCATTATCTCTGATTATTTTTTCAATGCATTTGATATAACTCTGGTCTGACTCTTTTTCTTTTACCATCTGATCACTTATTTGGGCCACATAAGTACATGCATTCCATGCAGAGAACACTAGTGAAGTTGCAATTCCACTATTAATCTCATTTGGTTGTGATCTTAATTTATATCGAAATACTTCTGGTTTTCTAAAATGAATATCTTTCGGTAAGTCATTTTCCGTTTGGCTCTTTAGGTATTCAATCATTTCATTTCCTTTATTTGGAAATGGGTTTTCTTCTGGCCACAATTCATTGATGGCCTTCATTCCTGGATCATTTCCGCATGAATGAAAAGCAACCATTTTTCCTCCAGGGGCAAGAATATCAAGCATTGGCTTAATAACTGATTTAATTTTTCTATCAACACTTGCTCTTGATCGGTAAGCTTGTGATACAATCACTAAGTCAAATTCATTAATTGAATTTTGTTTTTCGGGAATAATATGATCTAAATTAAACTCTTGATCTTCACGCAGTATTGTCACTACAGACGGTAACTCATAAGTCGTATTCCCTTTATTGTTTTGTTCAACACGCCAATTATCTTTTAAAAGTGGCCCTAGTGTTCTTAATTGTTCGTAAAAACCAAATGATGAATTTCCTTTTAAAACAAATTTATCCCAATTCATTTTTTCCTGCTTTACTGAATTATTTGATCTCAAATATCCCGCTTCAGAATAATGCAAATTTGAAATTGTAAAGACCATATTTGGATGCTCCACAAATCGATCCGCCAACTTTTCAATTGTGATTCGAGCGTCCTCCATACTCACGTCTTTGCAGGACACATAAAGAGGGATTGTAGGAAATTTTTGATGACAAATTCTGAGAACATTCATTAAAACAGCACCATCTCCTACACCAGCGTCAAAAATTCTCAGTGCTGGTTTTGATGGTGCAATCTCATTTATCAAATGAGAGAGCTTTTCTGAAATGACTGCCTTTTCATTTGTAGTAGTTACAAACAAAAGATAACGTTGGCGATTATCAAAAAACTTGACCTCATTAGTCATATTTTATCTTAACAACTACTGAAAAAAATGGAACACTCAAGTTTAAATGGATAGTGATGATTTAGAGCCGATTATTAAACCCAAAATAATTGATTTTGACACTTTAAGCATAGAAGAACTGAAAGAATATATTTCAGATTTAGAGAAAGAAATTTTAAAGGTAAGGCAATACATAAAATCTAAAAAGCAAGATCGAAGCATAGCGGAAAATCTATTTAAAAAAAATGATTAACCGATACGGCCTAATACCATTAGCTTTTGCACTTTTCGTATTTGTAATATTTTTTATAAGCCTTTTTCCCTCACCTCATAAGACATGCATTGATCAAAACTTATTGATCTTAGAAAATCTTGATAATGAGAAATATTCTGAAAAAGAAATTAAGAAACTTGGTCTCTCAATTGGAACAGGCTGCAACGAAGATTACTCATTTCGACTTACAGCCAATTAAATTTAGCTGGGAAAATCCATCAATGCATCATCAGATAAAATTGTCAGAACAGTCGTTTCAGTAAGAGCACCCGCTTCTTGACGCGCTTTTGTTAATTCTTCATCATTTTTAAAAGCCATTAAGCCTTCCTTACTTTCGTAGTGCATAATTACGACCATGGAATTATCATCCTCTGCGTGAGATCCTGCATAAAGTATTTTTCCATTAAACCCTTTTATTTTTTCCGCATTTGCTTCCGCCATTGCTTTCCAAGATTTAAAGCCCTTAGATAGTTTTTGTGTTAACATTACATACATGTTTTCTTCTCCTATTTAACTTTCCATCGAAGCTATTACTTCTGCATTAAATGACATATCTGTTTGATATTCAGCCATACTTGCCATCTTTTCTGCAGCTGGATGGGATTGCCATAGCTCAAAATGCTTCATTGCTCCTTGATCAGTCACATACACTTCATGTAAAGAATAGATTATTTTTCCAGACGGTCCTTTCTCAAGATCGTTATCGATATAATGAGGTGCCTTGGAAACGGAGTAATCAACAATCCGCGGCTCATCATTGCCACTAAGATTATGGGTTTCTCTCATCCATACTTCATGTTCAGCAAAGAACGCTTCAACTTCTGATTTTTTCTCATCTGGAACAATCCATTGGGTAGTTAAAGTAAATTGTGATTTATTTGTTGTCATAATTACTCCCCCCATAAACCTGCAAATTCATAAACCACTGCTGGATCATCTCCGACAACCCATCCATCATGACCTGGTGCAATAGAATATGCATCACCCGCAGTATAAGACATTTCAGTTCCATCATTATGTTTTACCGCTACTGTTCCGCTTACAATTACTCCTAAGTGTGTAGCTTGACAGCTGTCAGTACCAACAGTTGGTTTGATGTCATTTGACCACTTCCATCCTGGTTCAAGTGATAATTTCATTATTCGCTGGCCACCAACCTTTACTGCTTCAATTTTTGCATTATTAAAATTAGTATTCACTTCGTCGGCATTTGCAAAACTTTTTACCTCAACGGTACTCATATGTTCTCCTTTATCTGAATTTATTTAATCATTGCGTCATAGGCAGTCAATGTATCGTCAAAAGTCGTCATCACTTTCATTTGATTGTCTTCAACTTCAAAGTAATGGCCAAACATTGTATCCATACCTTCGGCAGTTCCTTTTACTAAAACAAAGACTTTATTACCCTCACTAATCATAGCTTGAGGCGTGACCATAAAATTGTTCCAATACTCTGGGATCTTTGACATATTAGCTATGAAATTTTCTTTGCCTTTATGCACACCTGCTAATGGGTGCTTGCCTACTTCTCCTGGAAAAGTCCATGTTATGTCGTCATGAACTACCTCGCCGAAGAATGTTTCCATATCTCCTGATCCAAATAAATCATAACCTCTTTGCACTACTTCTTTTGCTTCCATTTTTTCTCCTTTTTAAATTTTTTGTTTAATAAACTTCTTCATGATAGACAATATCAGGTTCCTTAGTTGACATTTCAACAAGTTTTGGAATATCGCCAATCTCAATTCTCCAATTAACATATTTTTGATGAGACTCAACACTGTCCCAAACTTCATAAAGGATAACCTCTTGGGTGTCCTTGTTATACCCACCCTTAATTAACTGACAGCCTTCATAAGATTGTGTGTTGGATAAATTTTCCTTAAACCAATTATTCATTTTTTGAACCATTTCCGGTTTAGGAAAAAATTTAGCAGTAACTACTGTGCTCATTTTTATGCTCCTGGCTTTGTATAATTACCAAGTGCAGTATTTGCTTGAGTTACAATTTTTGTCATATCAACAGCTTCAAGTATTACTGCATCAGACACCATTCCCGTAGATTGAACAGCTATTTTAGCGCCAGCCACTGCAGCAAAATCAGAAACTTCTACAGAAATTACTATATCGTAAGGTCCTCTTACTATATCAAATGATAACACTTTGCCGCCAATAGAGTCGACAAGCTTGTTAACTGCTTGCTTTCTATCATCCGAAGGACTGCTTAAAAATCCTTTCATCGCTTCTGGTGTATATTTTGCCATCATATAAAATTTAGCCATAATTACTCCTTTAAATAAAATTATTATGAACTATCTTAGTGAAACTTTTATGACAAATTTTTATACCTTAATTATGGAGCTAATATGACCGATCTCAAAGGAAAAACATTATTTATTACTGGCGCAACTAGAGGAATAGGTTACGCAATTGCAGAACGTGCGGCTAAAGATGGTGCGAATATCGCGATTATTGCAAAAACTACAGAACCACAGCCAACGTTACCTGGAACAATATTTTCTGCTGCTGAGGACCTAATCAAAGCTGGAGGAAATGCAATAGGTATAAAAACAGATATACGTTTTGAAGATCAGGTTTTAGCCGCTGTCGAAAAAACTGTTGAAACATTTGGCGGCATTGACATCTGCATAAATAATGCCAGTGCGATTAGTTTAACACCCACTGTGAATACTGAAATGAAACGTTATGATTTGATGCATAACATTAATACCAGAGGAACTTTTCTGGTTTCAAAATCATGTATACCTCATTTAAAAAAAGGAAACAACCCTCACATTCTTAATTTAGGCCCTCCTTTAAACATGGAGAGTCAATGGTTCAGTCCGCATGTAGCTTACACAATGGCAAAGTATGGTATGAGCATGTGCACACTTGGTATGGCAGAAGAACTTAGGTCAGCAGGTATTGCAGTTAACTCTCTTTGGCCTAGAACCATGATTGATACTGCCGCGGTCAATAATATTTTAGCAGCCTCTATGGACGATCAAGGTAAGAGTAAATGTAGAACGCCGGCTATTATGGGAGATGCAGCGTATGTAATTCTAACTCAGGACTCTAAAAAATTTACTGGTAATATGTGTGTTGATGACAGCACAATGATTAAGTCGGGCAAAACTGATCTATCTGAATATTTAGCGACACCAGATGCTGAACCATTTCCAGATTTTTTTGTAAATAAAAATGATGGCGAGGATATTATTTTAGATTAAGTTTATTCTATTTATGGAACAGTTTAATTTAAGACAGTTCTTACAGATATTATATAGGGTCCTAACATTTCCAATAATGGCCTTGGCTATTTTTTTGGTTTTACTATTCTTTTTATATTTTTTCTAAAATCGCCTACTCGTCAAAACGTTTAGTTTTACAAGAATGAAGTGTTGTGTCGAATTCCTCAACTTGTTCCCCTGAGCAGCATGGATCAATGTTTATTTTACAATTAGCACATTGATAATGTCCATGAACTTCGATCGGTATTGACATAGTGTTGCACCACAAACAAATTTGTTGATTCATAAATTCATTTTATTTGCCCTTTGTTCTCTTGTAAAAATAAATTGAAATAAAATAAAATAAAAATGTTCCAATCAGCCAAGCTGACTGTGATTGAAGTGTAATATCTCTTGTCCCAAAGCTAATTAGAGTAGGATTAAAATACGGTCCAAAAGGCATTAATGGAGCCCACGACAATAGAGCATCTCCACCGACTTGGTTATGATATATGACGGCCTCTACTAAAAAATTTTGCCCCATAAACCATATAAAAAAAATAAGTAAGAATGGCCAATTAAAAACTTGATAATCTTCAGCCATTTTTGGAAAGATTACATAAACAAGTATAATTCCTAGCCAAACAATGCCCATATCGGCCAATGAGTTTACAAGCCAGTTTATATTCATGGGTATGGCACAGCTCATAGCAGCAGAGCGACGAGCGTTAACTAAGTCACCATCAACTAGTCCATAATTTACCCATATCTCCCATCCAAAAGCTGCGATCATAAATGAACTGATTAATGTAAAGGCTATCCATCTTTTCATTTTATTTTTTAACAAGAGATATATTGTCAAAATTATTGGCGCTAATGCTGATGAGTAAACAACTATTGTTCTTCTCCATTCTATTGCATCTAGTCCACAGTCAATTAACCACATAATTATTTATTTGATTAAATTATTTTTGTTCTCTTCGATCATTTAAAACGGTTACTCTGTGCATGACTCTTTTTTTAGGCATATAGTCGCCCACAGCATAATGCATGGTTGCTCTATTATCCCAAATCGCCAGTGTATTTGGTGTCCATTTAAACCTTACCTGATATTCAGGCTTATTCATAAAGTTAAACAAGTAATTAAGTAAATCATTAGACTCATTCATATGCAAACCAACGATTTGCC
The DNA here is from genome assembly GCA_902525595.1 of uncultured Pelagibacteraceae bacterium. Classification (GTDB taxonomy): domain Bacteria; phylum Pseudomonadota; class Alphaproteobacteria; order Pelagibacterales; family AG-422-B15; genus CACNXQ01. The sequence goes on from CABZHO010000014.1 coordinate 15,846, forward strand.
GTGTAAAGCCAGGATTTACATAAAGTAGTTTTTTCTTTGAGACTGGATGTGTTTTAATTATATCATGTACCGCGTTACCAAATTCATTAAATCCATTATTGAGATTTTCTGATGATTGATTATCATCATCATTAATATAATTATTTCTAAAATCTCCCATATCATGAATTGCTCGTAATTTTGACAAATACCTTTTCATTTCACGAGGTAAATCATCATAAATTGATGTGAGAGAACTCCATAAAGTATCGCCCCCCTCACTAGGTATGATCTTACTATAGAGGATTGAAGCGAAAGGAGGATTTGTTTTATAGGTTACATCAGTATGCCATATATCAGTATCAGGTGGATGTTGTTTGTCATTTTCTAATAATACAATTTCCGAAAAGTTATCTACATTTGGATATATTGGATGAGGCTTATCTAAATCTCCAAATTTCTTTGAAAATTCTAAATGGAATTGAGGAGTAATATGTTGATTCCTGAAAAAAATGACCTTGTATCTGATCAAATCCTTGTAAATATCTTTTATAAACTTGTTGCTAGAATTATTTAATAAATCAATCCCAGAAATCTCAGCTCCAATCGCCGGCGAAAGTTTATTAATAGTGTAACTGCCCATAATTTAAACTGGGGTAATAATTAAAATAAGTTGGTAGCAATAAAGTATATTATAATTGAAATAGCTACTAACAAATACCATGTAATTACCCAATTTCTGGCTTTATTTGGATTTATTTGCTTCGGATTTTTTAAATCCTCTTTTGTTGGAACAGGACCTAGTTTTTCGTAAAATTTTTTTGTCATTTTAATTTCGTGGCGAGCCCGCTCGGGTTCGAACCGAGGACAACTCCCTTAAAAGGGGAGTGCTCTACCAACTGAGCTACGGGCTCTTATTAAAGAGTTTATATATGAATATAAGCTAAAATATATATGTATTTTTGTATTTCAAGTAGATAACTACATCATATCTAGTTCAAGTCTCGCGACGTCAGACATCCTTGACATATCCCATGGAGGATCCCATATAAGATCGACGGCCACATTGTTAACCCCTTCAACAGCAATAACAGCTTCTTTTACTTTCTTCGGCATTTCATCTGCTACAGGGCAGTTTGGAGTAGTTAAAGTCATTTGAATAATAACATCATTTTCAGGCGTTACTTCACACTTATATATTAAACCCAGTTCGTATAAATCAACAGGAATCTCAGGATCAAATACTGTTTTTAATGCATCAATAATTTTTTGGTCTTCAACTTTTTCCATTTAATTAAAAAGTTCTATAAAGTCTCCGTACCCTTCCTCGGCTAATTTTTCAACAGGTATGAATTTTAGTGAAGCAGAATTAATGCAATATCTTAACCCGGTATCTGTCGGGCCATCTTCAAATAAATGACCAAGATGGGCATCTCCGTATTGGCTTCTCACTTCAGTACGCACCATGCCATAAGATTTATCGACAATCTCAGTAATTTCTGTACCTTTAATTGGACGATCAAAGCTTGGCCACCCTGTTCCAGAATCAAATTTATCTATTGATGAAAATAACGGCTCACCTGATATTAAATCAACATAAATACCTACATCCTTACTATTCCAGTACTCATTCTGAAACGGTCGTTCAGTACCATTTTCTAAAGCAACAGCTTTCTGTTCTTCAGTAAGATTATTAATAGCTTCCAGTCTTTCTTCAGGTGTCATATCGCACCAGAAAGGTGTATCTATTATTTCAACTTTTGACATATCGTACTCCTCTAAATTTACATCGGCAAATGACCGATTACCATAAATAAGTTGCAAAACAATGAACAAGACAAGCAATGCAAGGTAAACAGGATATAATCTCATTTTTAACTTTTTAAAGCTGATTTAAATGCATGCCATGCCATAGTTGCGCATTTAACACGCATTGGAAATCCTCCTACGCCTTTCAAAGCGTAGAGCGAATCCTCCTCACTTAAAACTTTGAGGTCTTCACTAGTACCTGATACGAGATTTGTAAAATCATTAAATATTTCCTCTGCAATATCGATTTTTTTACCTTTCAATTTTTCTGTCATTAATGAAGCTGATGCAAGAGATATGGCACACCCCTCACCAGTAAACTTTATATCTTCGATTATATCGTCTTTGTTTAATAGAAAGGTTAATTTTAAATTGTCTCCACATAATGGGTTGTGACCGTCAGCACTTTTATTATGCGGATCACACTCACCAAAATTTCGTGGTTCTCTTCCATGATCTAAAATAATTTCTTGGTAAAGTTCGTTAATTAAATCGTTCATTTATTAAAAAACTCCTTACATTTATGCAAAGCCTCAATAAATTTATCCACTTCATCTACTGTATTATAAATGCCAAATGATAATCTAGCAGTTGAATTTACTCCAAGATGTTTCATTAGAGGCTGACAACAATGATGCCCAGCTCGAATTGCTATTCCTTCAACATCTAAAAAAGAAGATACTTCATGTGAATGAACATTCTTTAGATTAAAAGATATTATAGAGTTTCTATTATTCTCACCTCCGTGCATTTCAACAAAATCAAGCTCATTAAGTTTATTGAATGCGTATTTAGTCAACTCAGTCTCATGAGCAATAATTTTTTCTATTCCAATATTATTCATATAATCAATGGCTACTCCTAATCCATGTGCTTCAACCAAAGGTGGAGTACCTGCTTCATATTTAGCAGGAAGATCAGCATAACTTGCACCTTCTAGGCTAACTTCTCCAATCATTCCTCCTCCTCCTTGATAAGGAGGCATTTCGGATAATAACTCTTCAACTCCATATAATACGCCAATACCTGCTGGACCGTAAGTTTTGTGCCCTGAAAAGACAAAGAAATCACATTCCAACTGCTGCACGTCAATCTTTAAATGTGCTGCTGATTGACATCCATCTAACAAAATAGGAACCTTCTTATCATTACAAATTTTAATAGCCTTCTTATCAAGTTCAGTTCCAAATACATTTGATAAATGAGTTAATGACACAATCTTTGTTTTATCTGTAAATAAGCTCTCGAAATGATTGTAGTCAATTTCACCATACTGATTGATTTTTGCAAATTTTATTACTACGCCATATTTATCTCTTAAGAAAAACCAAGGTATCAGATTTGAATGATGTTCCATTAAAGAAAGAATTACTTCGTCTCCTTTCTGCATGTATTTCTCATAGAATGTCTGCGCAATTAAATTTATTCCCTCAGTAGCACTTTTCGTAAAAATAATTTCATTTTCAGACTTTGCATTAATAAACTTTTGTACTTTTTTTCTAGCATCTTCGTACCGAAATGTTGACTCAACAGAAAGGGTGTGGACACCCCTACTAACATTAGAATAATGATTCTGATAAAAATCATTAGTCTCATTAATAACGGTGTTAGGCTTCTGTGAGGATGCAGCAGTATCAAAATAGATGAGATTGTTTTTTTCTAAAATTTTCTTCGATAGAATTGGAAAATCATTTCTAATATTTTGATTCAAAAATTTACTTTTATCCATACTAGCAATTCTCAATTATATATTTTCTGCCTTTAGTTTGCATTTCAGAGTCATCAATTTTACTAATAAATTCTGATAAGAATCCTTGAATATACAATCTTTCAGCATCAGCTTTTGCTATGCCTCTTGACGCTAAATAGAAAAGAATTTCTTCATCAGCTTTGCCGGATGCTGCCCCGTGTGAACAAATTACATCGTCATTGTTGATCTCAAGTATTGGAGTAAGATTAACTTTTGAGTCTTTATCCATTAACAGCCCTTTACTAATCTGATTTGAGACTGTATTAAAACATTTCTCATCTACAAATACTTTGCCATTGAATGAAACATTGGATTTACCTCTAGACACAGCTTTAAATGAACAATCTGACTTAGCAGAGTCGCTTAAATGTCTTATATCTAGATAGTTTTCACATTTAGAGGAATTAGATATGACTACTCCACTTCCTATATAATTTGAATTTTTATCGTTAAGATTAATTTTTGTTTGATTTTTTGTATGGTCTGATCCGGTTGTAAAATTGTAGTCTTTAAACGTTGAATTTTTAGACAATGAACATGTGTGTAAAAATGAATTCCTAGTTTCAGCCTTAAACTTATTAAAACGATATAACTCAAAAACTGAACCATCACCTAAATACGTATCCATTTTAAATGACGTATCCATTTCATAATTGTTTTCATCTATTAATTCAAAAGATGATTGTGACTCAACATTTATCTCAGCAATAACTTTAAAATTATTCGTGTTTTTATTTACTAAAGTAAGGCGAGATGGAGTTTTCGAGTTAGTAACAGATATTTTTAAATGCACCTCATCATCAATTACACTGTGAGTAATGTTGATTGAATCAGCATCATACTTAGCAGAAAGATAATCAGTAAAGTTAATTAATGAAGATTTGTTTTCAGCAGACTTCATTAATTATATCCTTCTTGATCGATCTTTGACGCTAAGGATTTATCGCCAGTTTCAATTACTGAACCATTTTGAAACACATGTACAAAATCGGGCTCAATATATTCTAGTAACCTTAGATAATGCGTAATGATTAAGAAGGTCCTATCACTATTGCGCAATTTATTGATTGCTTCTGCCGTACTCTTCAAGGCATCAACATCCAAACCAGAGTCAGTTTCATCCATAATAATCAGACTTGGATCCAACAGGTCCATCTGCAATACTTCGTTCTTCTTTTTTTCGCCTCCAGAAAATCCCGTATTTACAAATCGACTATGCATATCCATTGGGATATCGAGCTGTTTAGACTTTTCCTTTAAAATCTTTAAAAACTCCCCTGCATCAATAGGTGTTTCGTTTTTAGACTTACGATGCGCATTCACGATTTGCTTTAAATACGATGCATTGGTTACACCTGGTAACTCGATTGGATACTGAAAAGCTAAAAAAAGACCATCCAAAGATCTCTCATAAGGGTCCTTTGACAAAAGATCCTCTCCGTTAAAACTAACTTCACCCGAATTAACATCGTAGTTTGGTTTACCTGCCAGAGTATGGGCAATTGTGCTTTTGCCAGATCCATTTGGCCCCATAATGGCGTGGACCTGACCTTTGCCTAAACTTAAGTTAAGGTTCTTTAATATTAACTTATCTTCAACTGAAACATTAAGATTTTTTATGTCAAGCATTTTAACCAACGCTTCCCTCCAAACTTATACTTACTAGCTTTTGAGCTTCTACTGCAAATTCCATTGGAAGTTTTTGAAGTACTTCCTTACAAAAACCATTTACAATTAAACTTTGTGCTTCTTCTGCATTTAATCCACGCTGCATACAATAAAATAATTGCTCATCGCTTATTTTGGATGTTGTGGCTTCATGTTCAATTGAAGATGAATTAGAATTGTTTTCGGTGAGAGGAATAGTATTTGCTTTGCATTCACTACCAACTAACAATGAGTCACATTGCGTAAAGTTTTTTGCGTTTTCAGCTTTTCTATGAAAACTTACAAGCCCTCTGTAAGTGTTAGAGGATTTGCCAGCTGATATGCCTTTTGAGATTATTTTACTTTTTGTATTTTTACCTAAATGGATCATTTTTGTACCTGTATCAGCTTGCTGATGGTTATTAGTGATGGCCACTGAGTAAAACTCACCGGTTGAGTTATCACCTCTTAAAATACAACTTGGGTATTTCCAAGTAATGGCAGAACCAGTTTCAATTTGAGTCCACGATATTTTCGAATTTTTTCCCTTACATAAACCCCTTTTGGTTACAAAGTTATATATGCCACCTTTTCCATTCTCATCGCCAGGATACCAGTTTTGAACTGTTGAATATTTGATTTCAGCATTATCAAGTGCAACCAATTCAACATTTGCAGCGTGTAATTGATTTTCATCTCTCATTGGAGCCGTACAACCTTCTAAATAACTTACGTAACTATCCTCATCAGCTATAATTAAAGTCCTCTCAAATTGCCCTGTTTCAGACGCATTGATTCTAAAATACGTTGATAATTCCATGGGACACTTAACCCCTTTCGGAATATAGACAAAAGAACCATCGCTAAATACAGCAGAGTTCAAAGTAGCGTAAAAATGATCAGTAACTGGTATGACAGAACCAATGTATTTTTTTACAAGCTCAGGGTGCTTCTGAATAGCTTCAGAGATTGGGCAAAAAATAACACCAATTTCATTTAATTTTTCTTTAAAGGTTGTTGCAACAGAAACACTGTCAAAAACAGCATCTACAGCAACACCTGCTAGAACTTTTTGCTCTGTTAGAGGGATTCCTAATTTCTCATATGTTTCAAGCAGTTTTGGATCAACCTCATCTAATGATTTTGGCTTTTCTTTAAAATCTTTCGGCGATGAGTAATAATACAAATCTTGAAAATCAATTTCTTCAATCTCTGCCTTTGCCCATTTAGGAACTGACATATTTTGCAATCGTTCAAATGCAGCCAATCTCCAGTCAAGCATCCACTGCGGCTCATTTTTTTTCATAGAAATTAATTTAATAACTTCTTCATTTAACCCTTTTTGAATTTTTTCGTTTTCTATGTCAGTTACAAAACCGTATTTATAGGAGTCTTGTTTAAAATTATCTTTATTTACTTTATTCATGTTTATTTAATTATTAATTATGTTTGCCTTCAACGAGGTCGCTAAGATAAACTGTACCTAAATAACTGCCTATTACACCCTCAAGACTCTCCCAGAAGTTATGCGTTAGACATTTTTTATTAGTACCCGAACAAAAAGCATTTGGATTATTACCACAACCCGTTGTTTTAATTTGCTCATCTATCGCATTAAATATATCCAATATTCTGATTTCTCCTGATTTTTTGCTCAAACTATATCCTCCTCCTGGCCCTTTTTGACTTCTTACAAGTTTCGCTTTCTTTAAGTCATTAAAAATCTGCTCCAGATAAGATAAAGATATATTTTGCCTTACTGAAACGTGAGATAAGCTACATGGTCTCTTTGATCCAAACTTAGCTATATCAACCATTGCCAAAACAGCATATCTACTGCGCGAAGTTATCTTCATCTATTTTCCTCAAGATATTTTTCAAGTTTTTCAATACGTTTTTTTAAATCAATATTATCCATTTCAAGTTGCTCTACTGTTGCCGCCCGACTATCGTCACCTTTACTCAATCCGTAAGCTCTAAATTTTTTTACTCCAGAAGAATTTGGTACCACCGTATATCGTGCAGGATTTCCAATAACACTTTTATTGGCTTCAATATTTTTTGATACAACAGAATTTGATCCGACTTTTGAATTTTGTCCTATAGTAATTGGGCCTAAAATTTGTGCCCCTGAACCAATTATAACTTTGTCTTCAAGTGTTGGGTGTCTTTTTTTATTTACTTGACTTGCGCTGTCTTCACTTGGGGATACACCTCCTAAAGTAACACCATGATAAATAGTTACATCGTTACCAATTGATGCTGTTTCTCCTATAACAACTCCCATGCCATGATCTATGAATAGTCTTGACCCTATTTCTGCAGCAGGATGAATTTCAATACCTGTTACTAAGCGACCTAGATAGGATAATATCCTTGCGAAAAGAGATAGCTTTATTGACCAAAAAAAGTTGGATAATTTGTAGATACCAATCGCATGAAGTCCGGGAGAAGTTAAAACTGTCTCAATTCTTCCCTTTGCTGCAGGGTCTCTCTCTATATAAGAGTCAATTAAATCAATGATTTTACTCATTTTAAAAAAAAGCCTTGAATTTTAATTATCAAATTTAGTATACCGTCTCAGGGGTTAATTATAATAACCTACTATTTTAGTCAACTATCTAATGCGGAAATATGAATAATCAAGTAAAAGAGATAGTTTTTACAGGTCCCGATGGCAAGCTCGTTGGTAAATACAAAAAAGGACAATCACTAAATCCGCCAGTTGCATTATTGATCCACCCTCACCCGCTTTATGGAGGAACTATGAATAATCCAATCGTCATGGAATTATTTTCAATATTTGACTCACTCGGATTTTCAATCTTTCGTTTCAATTTGAGGGGTGTTGGAAAAAGTGAGGGAAAATTCGATAATGGGCTTGGAGAATTAGCAGATGCTGCAGCTGCGTTAGATTGGATACAGAGACAAAATCCTAACACAAATCAGTGTTGGGTTGCTGGCTTTTCTTTTGGAGCATTATTATGCATGCAATTACTTATGCGAAGACCAGAAATTACAAGGTTCATAAGTATTTCACCACAACCGAATCTTTATGATTTTAATTTTCTAGCGCCATGTCCTGCGTCAGGGCTTATCGTTCAAGGCAAAAAAGATGAGTTAGTACCGCCCGATGAGACGTCAAGACTTGCCGAAAAATTAAAAGCTCAAAAAAACATCACAGTAGAGTATGAAGAAATAACTGGTGCCAATCATTTTTATGACAATGAAACTGATCGTCTCGAAAAAACTATAAGATCATACATTGAAAAAGAATTAAACTCTAAATATCGATAACTAAATTAATACTCCACCAGATACAGGTCGTTTAACA
>CABZHO010000015.1 GCA_902525595.1 uncultured Pelagibacteraceae bacterium
AAAAAAGAGTATAAGAATTTTTATGGAATTCAGAATTATAAAATTAAAAGAATAAAAAAATCTTACAATAAAGCCTGTAGCGTCATTGCGAATTCAAATTATACAAAAGATTTAATAATTGATTCACTTGATATTGATGAAAGCAAAATTCGCATTATTCATCCTGGAATTGATCTTTATGAAACTAAAATAAAAGATGATGAAGTTATAGAAATTAGAAATTTAGTTAATCAAAAAAAACCAGTTATAGTTACTCTTGCGAGATTAGAAGAAAGAAAAGGTCACAAATTTATAATCAAAGCAATTTCAGAAATAATTCATAAGTTTCCAAATTTATTGTATGTCATAGCAGGTAGGGGTCCTTATGAAAAAGATTTAAGAGAATATGCACGAAAACTTAATATTTTTGAAAATATAATATTTTTAGGCTGGATAACAGAACCTGAGAAAAGCATTTTGCTTAAATTATCTGATGTTTTTGCAATGACCCCTACAGAAGTTGGGGAGTCTGTTGAAGGATTTGGAATGGTATATATAGACGCAGCATTTCATGGCCTACCCTCTTTAGGGTCTAACAGCGGCGGTATTTCTGATGCTATAATTAACAATGAAACTGGCTTACTGTGTTCTTCAGGAAATCAGAACGAAATCACGAAAAATTTAGAAAAATTATTAACAGACAAAGAATTGTGTTTAAAGTTGGGAAGAAGAGGAAAAGAATTAGCTTTTGAAAAGCATACATGGAAAAATAAGATAAATGAATATTTAGATGTATAAACATAGTTTGGTAGCGGGAGAGGGATTTGAACCCCCGACCTAAGGATTATGATTCCTCCGCTCTAACCAACTGAGCTACCCCGCCAGAGAAACAAATTCTATAAAGAATATAAATAGTATTTTCAAGAGGAATAAGACTTCAACTTGCTAATCGTTCAAAAAATTTGTTAAGTATATTGTAAATTTTAATTGGTAATATTTCAATATTTCTTAAAATTTTTGAAAACACCTTATTTTTTGCTGGATTAGTATTTTGTAAATTTTTAAATCTTATTTTTTTTAGATTAGAAATTAATTTATCAAATATGTTTTTATGGATCTTTTTATTGACACCGTAGCCGTAGCCATAGCCATAGCCGTAGCCATAGCCGTAGCCGTAGCCGTAGCCATATCCGTAACCATAGCCGCCGGTACCCAATTCATCAGAATTATATGTGGTCATTCTAAAGACTCTTGAACTTTTAAAGTCTATATCATTGAATAATGTTTGAGGCTGATCTAGATCCATTTTATTATACTCACTCATTATGAATTTCAGTGAGGAAACAGATGTTTTATTATGTCTTACTGTCAATATTGTGTTAATAAGTGATGTAAATGGTATTAATTCGGGCTGATAATTTAAAGGCATTGAGTCACAAAAAATGTAGTCATACTTCTTCTCGAGCATTCTAATTAATCTCATGAATTTTTTTGTTTTTACTTGTTCAAAAGAAAGGTTTTGATTTCCTTTTTTATTTCCTGCAGGAATAATATCGTATTTATTTCTAGTTTTCATGATTAGTTTTGAAGCTGATACACTTTTTGTTTTGTTATTTAAATACTCATAAAAGCCATAGTTATTTTTAATATTATGAATATTGGAAAGGGATGCTTTTTCAACATCCATATCAATCAATAATACTTTTTTATTTAATTGTGATGCAATGTGGCCGAGAAGAAAAGTAACTGAAGTTTTACCCTCAGCTGTTGAAGATGAACTAATTAAATATGTTTTTTTTCTAAATTTTGCATTAGATTTTAGTGTTAATAGAATCTTCTTCAGATTTTCCTCAAGAAATTTATTTTCAAATATTTCTTTAGACAGCATACTTTTCTGTGAAATAATCTCCTTAAGATGAGGAATTGTTCCTAGAGGAGATTTGTTTGTATAATCTTTAATTTGTGAAATAAGTTGAATTCTATTTTGAAGGCTTAAGATATCAAACAGTACTATGAATAAAGTATAAATTAGGAGCAATATGATGGTAACTCCCAAAGAAATTAAAATTCTTTTTAATGCATCGTTCTTGTTCATAAATTGAGCATTTTCAGCATTTTCCATTATTTTGGCATCTGATTGATTAAAAGATGAAACACTTAAAAGCTTATTTAAATAAGTTGCGATTAGTTGATCATTGACATCTTTTTCTGAAACATAATCTGATAGCTGACTTTGTATTGTTCTTGTTTGATTAACGTTAAAATTTAATTCGTCTATACGTTTTATTAAAATTTTCTCATTATCAATAATTTTAATTATTTCAGGATGCTTGAATTTAAATATTTTAAGTTTTTCATTTTTATCAAGCTGTAAATCGCGCAATTCGATTTGATTTTGGTTTATTTCAGACTCTATATCATCAACCTTAGTATTATAAAATTCATTATCTTTTTCAAAATTAAGTATTTTTTTACTCAATGTTTCCTGTGTTTTTCTGAGTTCATCAACTTTTTCTTGATAATATTCAGCTGTAAAGAAACCTGCGCTTTCTTTGCTTATTCTTTGATAACTCAAATACTCTTGTGCAACTTCATTTGATAATAAAACACTTATAAATGGATTAACTGACGAAAACTGAACATTTAATAAATTTGAATTCTTATCCTTATAAATATTTAAATTTGATCTAATCCATAAAATTTTAGATAATTCAAAATTAATTGTTTTTGTCCTGTCAAAATAATCATCTTTACTTAATTCATCAGTTTCTAACGATTCTTGATTTATTGTGGTTCCTAGATCAGTTTGATTTTTATATTGGTCAATTTTAGCGATTAGTTGATCGTCATCTAATTTAATTTTTTCAGGCAGATATTCTCTAGCTAATTTTAGAATATCTGCGTCTGAGTATCCGTTATACTTTAATACACTGTATGCAAATTGCATTATCTTATCTGAACTGGGAGGATTACCCAATTGAAAATCAAATACAAATTGATTTAGCCTTTCCGTCTGCTTAGCTGTTAAATCATATTCAGCCGTTATTTTATTAAAAATTTCATCTACCTTTTCAGCGTCAACATTATTCACAATTGTATCTAAGACAACATCTATACTTTTTGAAATAGAGGCATTTTTAATATCATTTGCAGACTGACTAAATATATTCAGCAAATATTGAAGGCCGATGTATTTAGATATGTAAAATGCAGTTCTAGTTATCAACGATGAATTTTCACTAGATATCTGGTAAGTTGGAATTTCAAGACTTGTTTTATCTAGTACATTTTGAATAAAAGCACTTGATTGCATTATTTCAATCTCGGTTTGTATTGAACTTTTATTTAAAGAAGAGAAATCAATATTTTGTTCATTTTTAAGGTTTTCATTTTTAGGTTCAATTAGTATTCTTGTATTCGCAGTAAATTTTGGCTTTATTGAAGCTGTACTAAAGAAACCAATTGTTAGAGAGATTAGAAATAAGGCTAAAATTGTTTTTCTTAATGAGAAAAGAATATTTATTGATTTATAGAATAAATCTATAAGATTAATTTCTTTTTCAATGAAAGTATTTTGCTTAGAATTCATTATTATTGTGTTCTAAAGACTTCTGAATTAATCGGTTTGTAAGATTTCCAGAGATTGATAAAGTCAAGAGAGCTCAACAGAGTCGTCATCGTTTGATTCCATCTTGCAAGCTTTCTTGAACTTACAAAAATTATATCTCTATCAAGTAAATAAAAGTTACTAGCTGTAACAAGACTAGTTGGTGATTTAAAATTTAATTTATAGGCTGACCCATGAAAAGAGTTATTGATTGCTTGATTAACTCTCAATACATATATCTCTTCAAGATTTGCATTGACTTTGTCAATATTACTTCTGATTAAAGCTTCAGATAAAGTCATTGTAGATGGAAAATCTATTAGCATATCTGAATCCACAGCTCCGGTAAGGTAGACTTTTTGTGACTGGGTATTGGGAAGATATAAAAAATCATTATTTTTGACGTAAATATTCGGATCAGCATTATTCGTAATAAATCCCAAATCAACAATATGATTGGAGTCGCCTCTTTTCAAAATTAAAAAAGGGTTTGGACTTGCTTCACTAAATTTAATGCCTGCACTATTTAAAGCCTGTATTACTGTCATTGGTACATCATCTAAATTTACTACTGTTGTTTCGATTGATGGAGTGGAAACGGTATCACCAGCACTGTTAGCCATAACACCACTAACAAATATTTTATTGCTGTTAAATTTCTTTATCGTTAAGTAGACTTCAGGGTCTACGTATAACTCAGATAATGCAATTTTAAGCAAATCTTCTGCCTCGCGAGCATTAAAGCCTGAAATTTTATAACTACCTAAATAAGGAAATTCTATTTCACCATAAGCATCAACTTTGAGACCTTTTGCGGTAATATTATTTACATTACCGTCAGTTGGAAATTCTATTTTTATTTCATCTCCTGGACCAATTAAATATGTAGGGTAAGTATTATCTATCTTGCTTGAAAAAGTAATATTTCTTAAATCAGCAGGTATTTTAGCTGAACTTATTTTTGGCATACTATCAAGAACTTGGATGGGTACATTATTAACATCAACTAACTTTAAATTTATATTGGTTTGAATGGGTGAGTTGTAAGAATTTTGTAAAGGAAGTTCAGAAAGAAAAAATCCTTGGCCTTGAATGAATGAATTGCTACAACCTGTAAGCAAAATAAGAGCTATAACTGAACTAATTACCTTACGATAAATAATATTCATAATGTTTTTCAACAATTTATATTAATTTATTAATGTTTAATAAAAGGGTAAAAAAAAATTAATACTTTTTTTTAGATAGATTACTAAATGTTGCGGTGCCAATTAATATTGCAACTAAATGTACGATTTAGTGTAGATATAAATTAAGTTTTTTGATCAATTAGTCGAAATAATCCAACCTCCACCTAATAAGCGAGTTCCTAATTCATCAATGTCATAGAAAACACATGCTTGTCCTGGAGCTATAGCAGATTCGGGTCTTTCAAGGTGAATTACAGCTGAGTTGTCTAATAATAGATCAATACTCGCTTTAAGCAAACTTCCTGTTGATCTGACCTTAACAAAAATATTTCTATTACTTAAATCAGTAAATAAATTAACTCTATCAACATTAATACTTGTACACTTTATCTCACCTTTGAATGCAACAACCACTCTATTTGATTGAGGCTCAATTTTTTTTACGTATAAAGGCTCTTCTTGTGATATTCCTAGACCTCTTCTTTGCCCAACTGTGAAATTATGTATACCGTCGTGCTGATTAAGAAATTTGCCATTAACATCAACAATTTCACCTTTAGTTGACTTAACTTTATTTTTAACAAAATTCTTGTAATTGCCATCTGGAACGAAGCAGATATCTTGGCTGTCTTTTTTATCATAAAGATGAAAATTTAAATTATAAGCTATATCTCTTATTTCATTTTTTTTATAATCTCCCAATGGAAAATCAATAAAATCAAGGTCTTTTTTATTTAGTGAAAATAAAAAATAAGATTGATCACGGTCAGAATCCTCAGCAATATATAATCTCCACTCACCGTCTACTTTTATTTTTTTTATGTAGTGTCCTGTAACCAATTTTTTGGCATTAATACTTTTAGCAAATTTTAACAAATCTAGAAATTTTACTTTATCATTACAACTAATACACGGAATTGGTGTTTTGCCCTCTTCATATTCTTTGATGAATGGATCGATAACATTCTCTTTAAATGTATTTACATAGTCTAACACATAATGTGGAATTGTTATGTTATTAGCAATTTTTTTTGCATCCATTATATCTGCTCCTGAACAGCAGGTCTTTGAGTTCGATACTTTTTTCTCATCGTAAAGTCTAAGTGTTATGCCTATGACATTGTCATTATTATTATTCATAAGTGCTGCAGCAACAGACGAGTCTACTCCCCCTGACATCGCAACGACTACTGGGTCAACCAATTTAATATCATTCGCTGTATTATTCATATCTTTTAATTTACGTATGGTAACTATAATATATTTATCATAATGTCTATTTTACAAGTAATCATTTTTTTATGAAAATATCAGAAAAACAATCAGAAATTTTAATCTCTCTTGTTCATACTGCGGGCCAGGAAATATTAAAGATATACAATAATAAAATTATCAAAAATTATAAAAAAGATAATACCCCCGTTACTAATGCTGATTTAAAGGCAAACGAGATTATTTGTAGGGGTCTAAAAATAAATTTTCCAAAGATTCCTATTATTTCAGAAGAAAATGACACAAATAAGAGTACCAAGAAAAAAAATTTTTGGCTTGTAGATCCTCTCGATGGAACAAAAGAATTTCTCAAAAAAAACGGTGAATTTACAGTCAATATTGGATTAATTGAGAATGGGAAACCTATTTACGGAATAATTTATATGCCTGTAAAAAATAAACTTTATTTCACAAAAGAAAATAGTTCATATTTTACAAAACTAACAAAAAAAGGGGAAATGAAAGATCTTAAGAAAATTAAAATTAAAAAAAGGAAAAAGAATATTATTGTAATAAGTCGATCACACTCACTCGCAAAAAAAGACATGATAAAGGCAAAAAAAATAATTTTTAAAAAATTTAATGCTAATAAAATTTTACGTTCGGGTAGTTCAATCAAATTATGTTATATTGCACATGGTCTTGCTAATGTCTATCCTCGTTATGGCACTACCATGGAGTGGGATACTGCAGCTGGTGATGCAATTTTAAGATTCGCAGGTGGCCGAATAAGGACCTTAGACAGAAAAATACTTCGATACGGTAAGCCAAAATACAAAAATACTTCATTTATTGCAAAAGGTTAGCTAAAATGTATTGGCTTACCAAAAACTTTTTTATTAATTTTGTTTTTCCAATATACCTTTTCACCGTTGATAATGGTACCAACTGGCCATCCTTGAAGTGATGTTCCATGAAAAGGTGACCATCCACACTTTGTTTGCATATCTTTGTTAAGTACTTTCTTACGTTTATTTAAATCGATAATTGTTAAGTCTGCATCATATCCTATTTTTATAAGTCCTTTATTCTTAATTTTGAATATTTTCATAGGATTGTAACTTGTCAGCTTTACAACTTCATGAATTGAAATGAATTTATTAGCGACCTCGTTTAACAAAATTGGTAGCAGCGTTTGAACGCCTGGCATTCCTGACGGACTATTTGGATAGATCTTTTTCTTTTCTTCTTTTAAGTGAGGAGCATGATCAGATCCAATGATATCAATCTTACCAGCTTTAAGAGTTTTTCGAAGATAGTTAAGATGTTTTTTTTCTCTAATTGGAGGATTCATTTGTGCAAAAGTTCCTAATTTATTGTAACAACTTGGTGCTGAGAGAGTAAGATGCTGCGGAGTAACCTCGAAAGAAACATATTTTCTATTCTTCCTAAGTAACTTTATTTCCTCTTCTGTCGTAATATGTAGAACATGAATGTTCTTTTTTGTTCTATTTGCAGAATTTATTAATTTACGAGTTGATAGTAAGGCAGTATCAACATTTCTCCAATCCTTATGACTTAGTGGTTTTCCCCTTTTAATATATTTTTTTCTTTGATTTAATAAATCTTCATCCTCAGAGTGAAATGAAATCATCTTTTTAGTTGATCTCATAATTTTTCGAATATCTTCATGATTAGAAACAAGCAAAGTTCCTGTAGAAGATCCAACAAAAACCTTTACCCCACAGCAACCTCTGACTTTTTCAATTTTTTTAATTTCATTTATATTATTTTTTTCAGCTCCGAAATAAAATGCAAAATTGCAGTGCATTCGCTTTTCAGCCCTTTTAAGTTTAGTCATAAAAAGTTTTTTTGTAGTAATGCTGGGTTTATTATTGGGCATATCAAATACAGATGTTATGCCGCCAGCGACAGCAGCTAAGCTTCCTGTCCTGAGATCTTCTTTTTTTGTATTTCCAGGTTCTCTAAAATGGACTTGTGTATCAAATGCGCCTGGCATTATATGCAGTTCAGTAGCATCAATTCTCTCTTTTGATTTTTGGTTTTTAAGTTTACCTAATTTACAGATTTTCCCATTTTTTATAGCTATATCAATTTTTCTTGAAGAGTTATGAGTTACAACAGTTCCATTTTCAATAATTAAATCAATCATACTATTTCATTTTTTATTACATTAAATACCTGATTTACAGAAAGATTTAAAGAGTCATCGTCTTTGGAGGAATTAGAGGATTTTATGACTCTATGGTTACCCCATGGCCCATAAACAATTTCATTCGTTGGTCCGAATAAAGCAAATGTCTTGCATTTTGTTGTTGCTGCAAGATGCATTAATCCGCTATCACTTCCAATAAAGAATTCACAATTTTCAAAAATAGGAATCATTTGTCGAAGACCTGTATCAAGCAAATTTAATACTTTTATATTTGGATGATTTAATAATTTATTAAAGTCATCATCATCTGTTTTTTCTGAGGTAATTCCAGAAATTATTAAAGTATATTTTTTAAAAAAGTCATGATGGAATAATTCTATATACTTTTTTATAGGCCAGTCTTTTTTGTGCCAATTTGAAAATGGTGATAATGCAATAAATGGTCCTGGTAGATTAACTTTTTCTTCACTTATTATTTGATCTTTCCTGTCAAACCAAATCTTTGGGTTGATATGTTTTTGAGTCTTAAGAAATTTTTGAAATTGAATAATCTTATGTTCAGTATGATTACCTCTAAATATCAATTTCATTTTTTTATTTAAGAAGTATGATATAGCGGATGATCTCATATCAATAACTAAATCCCACTTTGTGAATACAACTGAAGTCCAAATTCTATACCAGTGAAATCCATAATTTTTTTTATTAATAACGATAATTTTTTCCAAATTGGGAAACTTTTCATATAAATCTTTTGAAAAGGGACTTGTAATAATTGTAAATTTAAATTCTTTATTATTCTCAAGGTAGTAGTTGAGGATTGAGGTCGAGAGAATGGAGTCACCTATTCTTGTTGGTCCGATAAATAGTAATTTCATAAACTAATTTCTCTTCAATTATTTCCAATGGTGCCGTCGGAGAGACTCGAACTCTCACGAACTACGTTCACTGATCCCTCAAACCAGCCTGTCTACCAATTCCAGCACGACGGCCCAGACTCCCCTGTTTTCAACAGTTAAGTTATATTGTTGAAATATATACATTTAACTATAATTGTAATATTAAATAACGTTAAATAATAAAGATGTTAAGGCAAGATTTAAAATATCCATCAGATTTTAATTCTGAAGTAAAAAAAGCCACAGCTGAACTCTATAATCGAGTTGAGAAGTTTATTCCAGAGGTGGAGTGGCAATTTCACGCCCCTCTAATATATGAAATCAACCGTCTTAAGAAAGAAAAGAATATTGCAATCCTCACGCATAATTACCAAACGCCAGAAATATTTCACTGTGTATCTGACATAGTTGGAGACTCTCTTAAGCTAGCTTATGAAGCTCGAGACTCAAAAGCGGATACAATTGTTCTCTGTGGTGTTCATTTTATGGCCGAAACAGCAAAAATATTAAGCCCAGAAAAAAATGTTCTCATCCCCGATGAAAGGGCAGGATGCTCTTTATCTGAGTCAATAACTGCTGATGATATACGCTTACTTAAACAAAAATATCCGGGTGTCCCTGTAGTTACATATGTTAATACATCTGCTGAAGTTAAAGCAGAAACTGACGTTTGTTGCACATCTGGTAATGCAAAGCACGTAGTGGAGTCACTTGGAACTGATAAGGTAATTTTTTTACCTGATGAATACTTAGCTAAAAATATTGCAAAACAAACAAAAGTTGAAATTATTGCATGGAAAGGAAGATGTGAAGTCCATGAAAGATTTACTGCTGAAGAAATTTTAGCGTATAAAAATCAACACAAAAATATAGTAGTTCTGGCCCATCCAGAGTGTTCACCAGATGTTGTGGCTGTTAGTGATTTCTCAGGTTCAACTGCTGGAATGAACAACTACGTGAAAAATAACCAACCACAAAAAGTAATAATGGTCACTGAGTGTTCGATGAGCGATAATGTTGCTATTGAAAATCCTAATGTTGAGTTCATAAGGCCATGTAATTTATGTCCACATATGAAAAGAATTTCATTAAAAAAAATATTTGATGCAATTCGCTATAATCAATATCAAGTAGAAGTGAATAAAGATATTATCAATAAAGCACGTATCTCTATCGATAGAATGCTTGAAATTGGTCGCAGTACATAATGGCTGATGCTATATACAGTCCTGATGTAGTTGTTGTCGGTGGAGGTGTAGCAGGATTAACAGTTGCTCTAAATTTAGCTCCAAGAAAAGTGTGTATAATTACAAAAAGTTCACTTGGTATAAATACTTCAAGTAGCTGGGCACAAGGTGGCATAGCAGCCGCTGTTTCAAAAGATGACAGTAACGAAAGTCATATTCAAGATACTTTGCGTACTGCTGTAGGTTTAGCAAATTCTGATGCGATAGAAAAAGTAATTAATAATGCAAAAAACACTATCGCCGATTTAGAAAGCTATGGAGTTAATTTTGATAAGAACAAAGATGGGTCCTTTAATTTGGGCTTGGAAGGTGCTCATAGCCATAATCGTATAATCAGATCTAAAGGCGATAGTTCAGGACTTGAAATCATGAGAGGTCTGATTGAAAACGTCATACAAAGTGAGCACATTACAGTTCTTGAAAATGTTTCAATTGACAACATCATGACTGATCAAAACAAAATCTATGGCGTAATAGGCAGGTTTACTGATAAAAATGTTCCAAATAACAATGTTGTTATTGAGAGTACTCACGTCGTTTTAGCGACGGGCGGTCTTGGAGGCTTGTATGCCAATACAACTAATCCGAGAAGTTCGTATGGAGAGGGAATTGCATTGGCATCTCAAGCAGGCGCAATTCTGACAGATATGGAGTTCATACAATTTCATCCCACAGGCCTGGACTTTGGTCTTGACCCAACACCACTAGCAACAGAAGCCATCAGAGGTGAGGGAGCTTATTTAGTTAATCAGCATAAAGAAAGATTTATGCTGGGCACTCATCCTGCAAATGAGTTAGCTCCCAGGGATCTCATAGCGCAAAGTATATTTAATCAAATTGAAAGAGGAAACTCAGTATTTTTAGATTGCAGACATATTGGAAAGAACTTTAATACTAGGTTTCCTCAAGTCTCTTCTTATTGCAAAAAAGCAGATTTAGATCCTGAGCTAGATTTACTTCCAATACTTCCTGTAGCTCATTATCACATTGGTGGAGTAAAAACTAACCTTAAGGGACAGACATCAGTTGAAGGTCTGTGGTGTTGTGGTGAAGTTGCAGCTACTGGTATACATGGAGCTAATCGCCTGGCATCTAACTCATTATTAGAGTCACTTGTTTTTGCTAAAATTGTTGCGAAGGAAATAAATAAGAAAGATATTGATAGTAAAATTAATATAAGCTCAGGTTTTATAAAAATATTTAAAGAAAAAACGAAAAATAAAATTAGAGCCAAGAAATATATATGGCAACTTCGTTCCTCTATGATGAGAAATTTAGGTATCGTAAGAAATAAAGATACGATCATACGAGGATTAAATGATGTCTTAAAAATTGAGAGGGAGTCAAAGGGACTTTCAGCAAAATTAAATGACATGCTTTTAGTGTGTAAATTCATTATAATAAGTGCTTACTTAAGAAAAGAAAGCAGAGGTTGTCATTTAAGATCTGATTATAAAGATACAAATAAAGATCTAATCAAACATTTTGATCTCAAATATTCTGATATTGATTATTACATAAAAACTATTTTAGAAACTGACAGATCAAAATTTGATGAAAAACTCGTTAGCTAATAAATATATCAAAGAAAAGATTAGAGTCGCTTTAAATGAAGATTTTGGTGCATCAGGAGATATTACCTCCAAGACTTTAATTTCAAAAAAATCAACTTTAAAGGCAAGTATTTATGTAAAAGAAAGTGCAATTTTGTGTGGGACAGAATTTGCTTATCAGACATTTAAAATGCTTAACAATTCAATCAAAATTAAAACGTTGAGGAAAGATGGAAGTAAAGTAATAAAAGGAGACAAAATAATAACCGTAAGTGGTAGTGCAGAGAGTATACTTGCAGCAGAGAGAACTGCTCTAAATTTTTTAGGTTTGATGTCTGGTATTGCCTCAAAAACAAGAAAATATGTTGATATTGCAAAAACTTATGGGGTGAAGATTTATTCGACAAGAAAAACAATTCCTGGGATTAGAGAAATGCAAAAATATGCACTTACAGTAGGTGGGGCACATATTAATAGGTCCTCTTTATCTGATTTTTATTTTATAAAAGACAATCATCTTAGTGATGGAGATAATCTAATTGAAAATATAAAACAAATTAAAAGATCCAAATTAAAGAAAAAGATTACAGTTGAAGTTGATACGATTAAGCAACTACAAGAAATCTTAGATCAAAAAATTGATGTTGTATTATTGGATAATATGACTGAAAAACAAATTTTAAGATGTTTAAAAATAGTTGATAATAGATTTCTTTGTGAGGCATCAGGAAATATTAATTTAAAAAATTTAAAATCATATGCAAAAACTAAAGTTAATCGTATTTCAACTGGGCAGATCACGCACAGTATTGAAAATATTGATTTTGGCTTAGAAATTTAAATGTATAGCCGACCAATCGTTGAACAAGATTTCAATGTTCCTCAGGAATTAGTAACTGAGAGTTTCATATTAAGACCATTAACGATTAAATATCTGAGGAATGACTATGAAGCAGTGATGGATAGTCAGAAACATTTACATAAACTTATGGATGACAGTGATTGGCCAATAGGTATGACTTTAGATGAGAATCTAGTTGATCTAGGTTGGCATGAAAAAGAGTTTTCTCTGAAACATTCATTCGCATATACAGTAGTAATGCCAAATAATGAGGATGTAGTCATTGGATGCTGCTATATTTATCCTTCGAATAATCCTGAATTTGAAGTACAAGCATATTATTGGATTAGAGAAAATTTACTTGAAAGTGGCATTGAGTCAGAATTAGGTAAAACTTTTAAGGCCTGGTTACAAAAGTCATGGCCTTTTCAAAAAATAGAATTTCCAAAAAGAAACATATAATTAATTAAATATTTTTTTATACTCAAAGATTAAATCTTTAGACGAGACTCTTTTTTGAGACATTGAGTCTCTATCTCTGATAGTGACTGTATCATTTTCAATTGTTTCAAAATCAACAGTTATGCAAATTGGTGTTCCAATCTCGTCGTGACGTCTATAGCCTTTTCCAATATTGCCTGAGTTTTCTAGTATAACTCGCCCCATACCAAGTGCTTGAAGTTCATCTTTAATTTTACTTGCTTTATTGACTAAATCCTCATTATTTCTCTTTAGAGGAATAACAGCTGCCTTTATAGGCGAAAGATGCGGTTTAAGACTTAATACAATTCTTTTATTTCCATTTTCTAATGATTCTTCATTATACGCCTCATTCAGTATGGCAAATACACCTCTATCCACACCTGCAGAGGGCTCAATCACATATGGAATATACCAATCTTTACTATTTAAATTTTGAACACCTAACTTTGTTGTTGATTGATCGTTCTTGATTACATCAGCTGATATCTTAAACTCATTTTGATTTTTTGTATGCGACCCTAAATCAAAGTCAGTCCTATTTGCAATTCCCTCTAATTCCTCCAATCCATGAGGAAATTCATACATAAGATCAATAGTTGCTTTTGAGTAGTGAGATAAGTCAGCAGGCTCTACAGCTAGCTTTTTTAGTTTACTTTCAGATATGCCTTGATCAATCCACCAAGAATGTCTCTTTTCAACCCAATAGTCATGCCATTCTTCGTCTTTACCCGGCTCAACAAAATACTCTAGTTCCATTTGTTCAAATTCTCTTACTCTGAATATAAACTTACCTGGGGTGACTTCATTTCTAAATGCCTTACCAATTTGAGCAATTCCAAAAGGTATTGATTTGCTGGTTGAATCCAAAATATTTTTAAAATTTGTAAAAATTTGCTGGGCAGTTTCAGGCCTTAAGTATGCAAAATTACTTCCATCATCGACAGGTCCAACAGTTGTTTTAAACATAAGATTAAATGGACGTGGCTCAGTTAAATCATCAGATCCGCAAGCTGGACATTTACCATCATCTGATTGATTAGGTCTAAATCTATTTTTACAGTTTCTACAGTCTACTAAAGGGTCAGAAAAAGTGTCCTCATGTCCGGAATATTTTAATACATGACGACTTGTCAAAATTGATGCATCAAGTCCTTCCACATCGTCACGATCATAGATCATTGACTTCCACCATGACGACTTAAGATTATTCTTTAATTCAACCCCAAGCGGCCCATAATCATATATGCCCTGTAGACCTCCATAAATTTCACTCGATTGGAAAATAAATCCTCGTCTTTTACATAAAGAAACGAGGTCTTCCATATTTTTAGAGGCCATATCGACTCCAGAAAGAATTTTCTCTAAGAGCTTCTATTAATCGATCTACGATATCGTTATTTGATAGTTGATTATTTAAAATATTTTTAATAAACGATTTCTTTTCTTCAATATTTCTTATTTTTAATTTTTTTCCGAAATGTTTTTCAATATATGAATTAAGCTCGTCATTTGAATCAACGAGACCAATTTTTTTTGCTTGCTCACCAGTCCAAAACTCTCCATTAAACACTTTTTTTGGATCTATCTTCTTTTTTCTATTTTTTAAAACTAATTCTTTAAAATTTTCAAATATGCTGTCCTGTACCTTTATTAGCTTGTCAATGTCTTTTTTAGAGACATCTTCAAAAGGATCTAAAAAAGATTTTCTATCCCCTTTTGTGAATACTCTTCTTTTAATTCCTAATTTATCAATTAGCTTTTTGAATCCAAACGAAGCACTGATAACACCGATAGAACCTACGATAGAACTTTTATTAGCAATTAATATGTCTCCAGCACACATAAGCATGTAACCGCCAGATGCAGCAACATCTTCTGCAATTGTAATTACCTTTACATTATTTTTTTTTGCTAAATTTTTAATCCGATTATGTATTAGTTCAGATTGAACTGGCGATCCTCCTGGGGAATTGATTTTAATAATTACAACTGATGGTTTTTTAAAAGTAAAAGCTTTTTCTAAAATAGTAGAGCAGTTTTCAAGTGTTAGTCCTTTTTGAAATCTACCTAGATCGCCAATAACTCCACGCAAGCCAACAATGTTTATTCTTTTTTTTGAGGATAATAAGCTCATTTTTTTGAATTTTTGTCAGAAATCAATAACTTTTATTTATTCGAGACTATATTATAAATACATCTAAATATAAAACAACATCATTACTTATATCAGTGAATACTTCTGAAAAATCATTGTCTCGTTTATTAAAAGGTTCCCTTAAGAGAGTTGATAAAGAAATAAGCATAAATATCAAAGATGAAGAGAAATTAATCACATTAACAGCAGGCCATCTTATAAAAGCTAAAGGAAAAAAAATTAGACCACTTCTCACTCTCTTAATCGCGCGAATACTCAATTATAAAGGAAGTGCTGACGTAACACTTGCTGTATGTATTGAATTTATTCATAACGCAACTTTATTACATGATGATGTCATAGATGCAGGAAAAATTCGAAGAGGAAAAATGAGTGCAAACGAAATATGGGGAAACAAAGTAAGTGTTTTGGTGGGCGACTATCTTCTAAGTAGAGCTTTTAAACTTATGGTCAAAAATAAGTCGCTAAAGCTGCTAGAAATATTATCTCAGACATCGCTTATATTAGCTCGAGGGCAAATACAAGATGTAGGAAATAATCAGAATGTCAATTTATCAGAAAAAAAGTATCTATCTATCATTAATGCTAAAACCGCAGAACTATTTAGAATATCTTGTTACTTGCCTACAATAATCACTAACCAAGATAGAAAAACTCAAAAAATATTTAATGATTTTGGTTTTAATTTCGGGATGGCTTTTCAATTATCTGACGATATTTTAGATTACTTTGGCAATTCTAAAAAAATGGGAAAAAATATTGGAAAAGATTTCTTTGAAGGAAAAGTAACTTATCCAATAATCCATTGTTTTCGCCAGTCTGATAAAAAGTCAAAAAGAATAATTGCTAAGCTTTTCTTAAAGAAAAGAAGAAATAAAAAAGATTTGAATTTGATTTTAAGTCTCATGAAAAAAACTAATACATATGAAAGATCAGCAGAATTTGTGAGAAAATTTGCTAAAAAAGCTAAAACTAATATTAATAAATTTGAAGGAAGTAAATATAAAGTGTATCTTGTTGAATTAGTGGATCATTTAATAATAAGAGAAAAATAAAAATGTCATTTAATACTTTTGGAAAGGATTTTCGCTATACGACATGGGGCGAGTCCCATGGTGCCGCTATCGGTTGTGTTATTGATGGCTGTCCCCCTTTAATCCCTTTAAAGGAAAAAGATATTCAAAATTACTTAGATATGAGAAAACCTGGAAAAAATCGTTTTGTTACACAAAGAAGAGAAGATGATAAAGTTTCAATTTTGTCTGGAGTGTTTGAAGGCAAAACTACCGGAACACCTATTATGTTGCTTATTTGGAATAAAGACCAAAAGTCAAAAGACTACAAGGATATAAAGAATAAATTTAGACCAGGCCATGCTGATTTAACTTACTTTTTAAAATATGGAATAAGAGACTATAGAGGTGGAGGGCGCTCTTCAGCAAGAGAGACAGCTAGTAGAGTTGCGGCTGGTGCAGTTGCAAGAAAAGTTATAAGCCATCTTTTAAATAAGGATATTCTTATTCAAGGAGTTGTAACGCAAGTTGGAAAGCTTGCTATTAATGAAAAAAATTTTAATTGGGATGATGCCAAGAAAAATTCATTTTTCTGTCCTGATAAGAAAATTGTTAAAGTTTGGGAAGAATATTTAGATGCAACCAGGAAAAAGGGGTCCTCATTAGGAGCAAAACTTTTAATAAATGCAAAAAACGTTCCTGCAGGACTTGGGGAGCCTATTTATGGAAAATTAGATGCTGATCTTGCAGGTGCCATGATGAGTATCAATGCAGTTAAAGGAGTTGAAATAGGAATTGGCAATGAGGCTGCAGAATTATCAGGAGATGAAAACTCTGATGAATTAAGAGCCGGTAAGAATAAAAAAATTATCTTCTCTTCCAATAACTCTGGGGGAATCTTAGGTGGAATATCAAGTGGTCAGGACTTGAATGTGTCAATCACGATAAAACCTACATCATCAATATTGAAGGCCAAAAAAACTATTAATAGTAATTTTAAAAATACAACAATTTCAACGAAGGGACGCCATGATCCATGTGTAGGACTAAGAGCAGTTCCTATTGCTGAGGCAATGATGGCATGTGTTCTCGCAGACCATATTATGCGCAACAGAGCTCAATGTAGTTAAACTTTTAAATCTTTTAAAAAATCAATAAGTAAAAAAGTTTGTTTTCTTCTTAATTCTAACACATTAAATATTTGATGAATTTTATTCACTAATATTTTTTTATATTCTGACAATTTTTCAACATCTTGTTTTGGCATTTGAGGAAAATCAACAAAATCATCATTTATTTGAAAAATTTCACCAATATACTGACCAGCTTTTTTAAAGTTATTTTCAATATTTTTATTTTTGCCTGCGCAGATAGCTACAGCTTGACAACAATATGACATTAATCTGGCAGTTTTTAATTTATTAACTTCTATTCTTTCACTTATTGAAGGTGATTGAATACTTAGATCATGATATTGTCCTAGTAGAAGTCCTTTTTCACCTGAAACTTTACTGATAGTATCAATTAATTTAATTTTTTTATTATTAGAAAGCCTGAACGCCTTACTGGAAAGAATTTGGTATGATTTGGTCAACAGAGCACAGCCAGCAAGAATTGCTGTATATTCATTGTATTTGTAATGCGTAGTTTTTTTACCCCGCCTAAATTTATCATTATCCATAGCTGGCAAATCATCGTGTACGAGAGAATAATTATGCAACATTTCGATAATTGCGGCTAAATTAAAAATTAAATTGTGAGATAAATTTAGTTCCTTTCCAAAAGTATATACTAAATAAGGCCTAAATCTCTTACCACCTGAATTAATTGAATATAACATAGCATTATTAAGTAAATTTTTATCTTTACCTAATTTTGTTTTAAAGAATTTATTAAATTTTTTTGTAAAAATTTTCAAATCGTTTTTGATGATTTGATTTTTCATTCACTTCTTTTTTGATACTTTACCGTCTGGCAATATTTTTATTTCTTCAAGCTTTAGAACTGCGTCATCTAATTTTTTCTGGCAATGGGCTCTAAGTTGAGATCCACGAGTATAATTTTCAATGGACTTTTCCAAATCTATATTTCCACTCTCTAAATTATCAACGATGTCTGAGAGTTCTTCCATTGCTTTTTCAAATGATAGCTTTTTTATATCTTCAGGAATTTGTGTCATAATTTTGTAATTCTCTTATATGCGCAATCATTGAGCGTTCTAGTGCTTGTATATCATATCCACCTTCAAGCATAGAAATAATTCGATTATCGCAGTATTGGCATGCAATGCTCATCAACTTTTGTGTAATCAATTTAAAATCATTTTCAACAAGATTTAGTGATGCAAGAGGATCTTTTTCATGAGCATCAAAGCCAGCAGATATAATAAGAAAATCTGGTTTTTGATCATGAAGTTTTTTTAAAACTATTTCATCGAATGCTAAATGATATTGAGATGAATTAGTTCCTGCTTTTAGGGGCACATTTACGATATTACCTACACCTATCTCATTTATATCACCCGTTCCCGGATACAAAGGGTACTGGTGCGTTGAGTAATAGTGAACTTTTGAATTTTTGTAGAAAATATCCTGTGTACCATTACCGTGGTGAACGTCAAAATCAATAATAGCTATATTTTCTAAGCCGTACTTACTTATCAAGTATTCAGCGGCAATTGCAACATTATTAAAAACACAGAAACCCATAGAACGATCATAACATGCATGATGGCCAGGAGGCCTTACAATACAGAATGCGTTAGTAAAGTTTCCATTAATAATATTATCAGCTGCATTAATGCCAGCCCCTGCAGCTCTTAAAGTTGCATCAAATGAGCCAATAGATACGGGCGTTTCTTGATCAAGAAAAACAATTTTCTCGTCTTTAGGAAATCGGTTAAGCGTATCATCAACAAATTCTTTATCATGTGCAGCATAAATATGTGAGTAACCAACCTGATCTGGTTTTAAGATTGATAAATTTTTAAATTCTTCTTTATTTATCAAATCGATGATATTTTTTACCCGATCAGTTCTTTCTGGGTAATCAAGAGTAGATACATGATCTTTAAAGCTATTGTCAAAATATATTGCTGTCTGAGTCATTAAATGAAATCAAAAATAATAAAACTTAAACCAAATAATATTAAAATTATTGCAAGAAGTCTACTAGCTGGTAAGACGATAGTTATACCAACAGATACAGTTTACGGTATTGCAGCGAACGCGAAAAGTCTTCATGGTGTTGAAAACATATTTAAAATAAAAAAAAGGCCTAAAAAATTCCCTTTAATTTTATTAACTGACTCAATTACTGAAGCTAAAAAGCTAGCTATTTTTTCACCTTTTGAAGAGTACCTAGCCTCTAAATATTGGCCAGGACCGTTAACACTCGTTTTAAGAAAAAAAGTAAGCAATATATATAATGGTGACAAAAGATTATCAAAGGTAGGTATACGGATACCAAAGAACAAAGAAGTTATAAAAATATTAAAATATATTAAGAGACCACTAGCAACAACAAGTGCAAATATTCATGGTGAAAAAAATATAAGATCTCTAAGTAAATTAATGATTATTAATTCATTTAATGTTGCTTTCGCAATTGAGAGTGAGGGAAATATGAGCTTTAAAGAGTCAACTTTAGTTGAAACGAAAAATAAACAAGTAAAAATTATTCGTGAAGGTGCTATATCAAAGAAATTAATTTATAGAGAGTTTGAGAATTTTAATATGAAAATACTTAGGCATCGACAAAGGCATTAAAAGAAAAACATCTTCTTTCACCATCTCCTCTAAATGGATGAACGTCATGCATCAAAAAAGATGGAAAAATGTATAAATCTCCAGTTTTTGGCTTAAATGTCTCCCGATGTTTAACGAGTGGCGGACTATTTCTAGGCATAGAAACACGTCCATCAAAAAAAGATATCAAACCTGCTAAATCTTTTTCTTTATTTAATTTAATTGATGAAGGAATCTTCAAGTAGCCAACTCCACTTAT
This sequence comes from uncultured Pelagibacteraceae bacterium, assembly GCA_902525595.1. Lineage (GTDB taxonomy): Bacteria > Pseudomonadota > Alphaproteobacteria > Pelagibacterales > AG-422-B15 > CACNXQ01. The sequence goes on from CABZHO010000015.1 coordinate 20,361, forward strand.
ATTTCCTCTATGTAAATGAGGTGGATTAAAATCTCCTGCATATTGACTTACTATCCAGGCTCTTTCGATTTTAATTTTTTTAACTTTGATATTTAAAGTTTTTTTATAATAATCTTTTATGGAATTAATTATTTGTCTTTCAATTCCTGTTTTCAGAACTTTAGTTGGTATCCTAAATTGCTGCTTCATACTACCTATGAGTTGATGGTCATAATCGTACTTTTTGGAAAGTTTTTTATTTCTAGAGACATTTTCGGAAAACTTATTTAAACTATCAACAATTCTTGATGATAGCTTTGTTTTTCCTATTGTTGGTCCAAATGGCTTATATATTTTCATAACTTTTTTTTTGGTGCGCCCGGAAGGATTCGAACCCTCAACCCTCAGATCCGAAGTCTGATGCTCTATCCAGTTGAGCTACGGACGCATCTATACTATATTTCACGTATCATGCTTTTTCTTAAGATACTAGACAAATTAGGTCGAAAAAAAGTCGTGATGGATCGAGGTCCATCGCACTCTGAATATCACCTGGCTAAACCGTGGACGGCACGATATTACTTACTTTTTAGAAAAAGGCCTAAATGGTTTCCTTTTAATATTCTTCTTCACCACATATTAGATAATGATCACGGTGTAGGATTACATAATCATCCTTTTCCTTATATCACTATAATTTTAAGTGGTGGTTATTGGGAAACTAATATTAAAAAAGAAAAAATTTGGAGAGGAAGATTTTATATTGGGTTTAGAAGTGCTGACAATTTACATCGTGTGGATTTAGAACCAGGCATAAAGCCCATAACAATTTATATTGCTGGACCATATGGTTTTAGGAAAAAGGGAAGAAGTGAATACGGAACATTAAATTAGTTTTGTTCGGAGTTGAGTCCTGAACTTTCGATCTTTTTTCAAAACTGCTTCCCTTTTCATTGCCTCAGATTTTGAATTCAAAGTCTCCTTATATAAAAGTTTCCACTTACTTCCCCGGGTATACTTCGCCCCTCTCGAAGTATTATGAGCCTCAATTCTTTTATTAACATCGTTACTCCAACCAACGTATGTTCTGGCTCGAGGATTTGTTGTTCCAATAATATACACATAGAATTTCATGATTCTGAACATATTAATTGTAATTGGTACTTAATTAAATATAGTGTTCGTAAATAAATAGGAGAAACAGCATGCGTACTACTCTTACAGTTTTAGCCTTCAGTTTTATGATTTCAGCCTGTACAACACTACAAAGCATCAATGAAACCGTAAAAGGTGACGGTGTTCCTTATATACCAGGAATATAAATATTAGAGGCTGACCCTTCAAAAGGGTCAGTTTTCTATATTTTGTAACAATTAGAAAAAAAAGTTAATTGGTTAAAACACCCACTTACATTTTATAATTTTAGAACATGTATAAAGCTCAAATATCTGGAACTGGTCTCTACACTCCCAAAGAAAAAATATCAAATGAGGAATTAGTTGAGTCATATAACAAGTACGTTGATGAATTTAATAAAATAAATTCGCATGATATAGAAACTGGTAAAATTCAACCTTTAGAAAAATCCAGTGCTGAGTTTATTGAAAAAGCGTCAGGTGTTAAATCGAGGTATGTACAAAATAAGTCTGGCATTCTAGATACCTCTTTTATGAGACCGAACTTAAGAGAGAGGTCTGAAGAAGAATTATCAAATTTAGCAGAAATGGGAGTCATAGCTGCTCAAGATGCAATAAAAAATTCAAATATTGATTCAAAAGATATTGATGCAGTAATTGTTGCTTGTTCAAATCTTGAACGCGCTTATCCGGCAATTGCCATTGAGATACAAAACGCATTAGGCATAGAGGGTTTTGCTTTTGATATGAATGTTGCATGCTCATCAGCTACTTTTGGTATTCAAACTATTTTTGATATGGTCAAAACAGGAAGTATAAAATCAGCGATAATGATAAATCCTGAAATATGTACAGGACATTTAAATTTTAAAGACCGGGACTGTCATTTCATTTTTGGTGATGTTGCAACTGCAGTGATTATTGAACGTCTTGACGAAAATAATATTAAAGAAAATTCTTATGAAATAATTGGTACAAGATTATTAACCAAGTTTTCAAATAATATAAGAAACAACTATGGTTTCTTGAATAATTCATCTCCTATTGGTGTTGGTCAACCAGACAAATTATTCCATCAAAATGGAAGAAAAGTTTTTAAAGAGGTAGTCCCAGAAGTTTCAAATTTAATTAAATCACATTTGCAAGATAATAGTTTATCAGCAAATGATTTAAAATGCATGTATCTTCATCAGGCGAATGAGAATATGAATATTTTGATTTCAAAATACGTTCTAGGAAAAGATGCTCCTAAAGAATTAGCTCCCGTTGTTCTAGACGAATATGCCAATACTAGCTCTGCTGGCTCTATCATTGCCTTTCACAAATATAATCACTCTTTAAATATAAACGATTTGGCCATCATTTGTTCGTTTGGAGCCGGTTATTCAGTCGGGAATGTTATCGTAAAAAAAATAGCTTAAAAATTTGGTTCTTTAGAGAATAATCTTCTCACCATAGGTTCGAAATGTTCTAATGGAAACGACTTATAATCAGGGTCAAACGACTTTTGATCCCACTTCTCGCAAAAATCAACCGCATCTTGGTAGTAAGGGTGGTCTTTAAATTTATCGCGTGAATTCCTATCTTTACCTAAATGATGTGCATAGTAATATTCTTGAAAAAGACCGTGATGTAGCATGATCCAATGGATCTTTTCTGAAACATAAGGCCTCAAAACTGCTGCTATTAATTGACTGTGATTATAAGGGGCCAAAGCATCTCCAATATCGTGTAATAGTGCTGCAACAATCATTTCCTCATCTGCACCATCTTTTTCCGCTCTAGTTGCTGACTGAAGAGAATGCTCAAGTCTTGTTACTTGATAACCATCCACTGAATTGTCTAAGTTTTTTAATGAGTTCAAGATTCGATCAGGGAGTTCATGTACATAGCTTTTTTCATATTTAGCCAAAAGTTCATAATCTTCTTTTGACCCATCTTTCATCTGAGTAAATTTAACTGTCTTCATTTAACTTCTTTAGCGAGGAGTTTGTATTTACTTTCAGCTGAATCATGATCAATATATAAACCTTGAAGCCATCGACTTCCTTCAGAAGTGCTATAGCTTCGTCTTCCATGCAAAGTTCTATAATTATTCATAATTAATAGATTACCAGGCTCTAAATGAAATTGTAATATATATTTATCAGAGTTAATCATTTGATGCATAACTCTTTTCGCAGCATAAAATTCTTCAAGAACATGCGGCTCATCATAAAATACAAAGTCTAATCTATTGCTATATTTTATTTGTTTTAGTTCGCCTCTGGCACTTAATTTTATAATTTTTCCAGTCTTTTCTAAAATAGCGTCGTTATCCTCAAATTTATAGTTTATCAACGTGTTTATTAGGATCTTAAAAGCTTTAGGATTTTCTTTTTTTAAATCCTCCGCAACTTTGAAACCATCTACAACAGTAGAATCTCCACCTTTACAACTGTTTTCTATACAAAATAAAAATTGAATTGATGGCACTGGTTTTCTGTAGGGATTATCTGTATGTGATTCTAATTCAATCGACGTATAAGCTAAATCATTAGGTTGTTTCTCAGACCTAACATTAAATAACTTACCAAAATTAGTTTCTCTCACAAAACCAATCTTTTCTGCGAATTTTATCACTTCTCCATCCTTAGCTGGTAAACCTTCAATTACAACATACCCATACTGATGGTAAAATTTTAAAATTTC
>CABZHO010000016.1 GCA_902525595.1 uncultured Pelagibacteraceae bacterium
TATTCAATAAATTAATATTTATTAGCTCTTTACTTGAAATATCTGCGATATTCTTTTCTATATTACAAAGTCTTTTTAAATCATAATCATGAAATACTAATACTTCATGATCTTTTGATAGAACAACATCACATTCAATTAGATAATCATTCTGAATTGCATTTTCAAATGCTTCTAAAGTGTTTTCAATTATCTGATTTTCATTATGTAGACCTCTATGAGCTATCGGCCTCTCCAAAAAATCTCTCATTTTTCAATAATTGAGAAAATTGACGAAATCTCAACACTCGCATTTTTTGGAAGTGAAGCACACCCTACGGCTATACGTGAATGTTTTCCATTATTTGAGAGTATTTCACATACCACATCAGATGCGCCGTTTATTATCTGTGGGTGATCTTCAAAACTACTTTCCGCATTAATATAACCCGCAATATGGATACAACTAAAATTTTCTAGATAATACGTTGGGTATTTTTGATCTAAAATAGATAGAGTATTTAACATACATATTTTTGCGGCTCTTTTTGCTGTGTTGATTGAATTTTCTGTAGGCACTTTACCTGTTATTAGTTGATTATTGACGAGAGGCAACTGTCCAGAAATGTAGATTAAATTACCTACTTGTTTTAGTGGGATATAATTTCCTAGAGTTGCAACCTCAAAGTCATCATAATTTTTGTCTATTTCTAAAATTTTATCTTTTAATCTCATCTTCAATAAAATTATATATTTCTTTCCAACTCTTTGCACGATAATCTGCCTCTTTGGGTGTCGGTGCAAGTTCGGAGAGTCGCTCATCGGAGATATAATGAATAGTTTTAGCTCTTTTCACTTCATGTTTTGAAGAAATAATATGAGGAGCCAGGTCATCAATAAAAAAAATGTTGCCATGAAAACTTTTTACTAATTCTTTTATTACAAGTCCTTTAGGGCCATTGCCTGCAATAATTGGCAACTCAAGACCATTATCTCTAAAACATGCTTTTCTATCCTCCAGATATTTGAATGGTATATTTGTTAAGATAATTATTTGAAAATTTAATTTATTGATGAGTTTATTTAACGAATTAATAGAATCTTTAACAAAATCAATTTGTCTAGATTTATTTTTAAAGAAGTTTTCAAGATGAAACAAAACATCTTCATTAGATATCGAGTCATTTGTAATCTTATTCTTTATATTTCCGAAAAGTGCGTATGATTTTAAATCATACCACATTGAATTATCTTGCAAATAATTTTCAAAACAAGGTAAAAATTTTAAGAGTACTTCATCTGCATCTGAAATGAGCAAATGTTTGTCTTGAACAACTATAGTTTTACTAATCTGGTCTATTAGACCTTCAGATAGTTTAGCTTTCATTACTAACTATTTAATTTCGATCAGTGTAAGTTTAGTTTGAGTATATTGTCCCAAAGCTTCAAGTGATTTATCTCTTCCAAAACCCGATTGCTTATAACCCCCATGAGGTAATGACATATCTCCATCACTAAGGCTATTTACTAATACTTTTCCACTTTTAATTCTTTTTGCTAGTTTATGAACTTTGTTAAGATCATTTGACCAAATCATTGCATTTAGTCCGTAGTTTGTATCATTAGCAATTTCTAGTGCTTCATCCTCATTTTCAAAGTCTATTGCACATAAAACTGGACCAAATATCTCTTCCTTTGCAACCTTCATTGAATTTTTAACATCTTTAAAAACTGTAGGGTTAACATAATAACCGCCAGTTTCCTGCATAACCTGTTCACCCCCTGTAATAACATTCGCCCCTTCATTTTTTCCAGTATCAATGTAATCCATAATTCTTTTAGTTTGAGTGTGATCAACAATAGAGCCCATTAGTGTACCTGGATCAAAGGGATTACCTGGTGCCCATGGCTCAGAGTACTTTACAACCTTTTCTAGAAATTCATCTTTAATTGAATTTTCCACAAGTAACCTTGACGGTGCATCACATACTTGACCACTATTTCCAAACATGCCATCTGCTGCCATTTTAGCAGCATGATCCAGATCAGGTGCGTCAGCAAAAATAATATTTGGAGATTTTCCTCCACATTCAAGTGAAACTCTTTTCATGTTTGAGTCTCCTGCATAAGATAAAAAATATCTGCCAACTTCTGTAGAGCCTGTAAAACCTAATTTATCTACATCCATATGTGTACCCAGAGCTTTTCCAGCCGTAGGGCCAAAACCTGGAATGACATTAAATACTCCCTCAGGTATTCCAGCTTCCATGGCTAACTCTGCAACCTTTAATGCTGATAGCGGTGATTGTTCAGCTGGTTTAAGAATAAAACTATTTCCAGTTGCGAGTGCTGGAGCAAATTTCCAGCAAGCCATAAGTAATGGAAAATTCCATGGAGTAACTGCGCCAACAACTCCAAGTGGTTCTTTAGTAATTGTTGCTATAATATTATCACTTGTAGGAGCAACATCGTCATATAACTTATCAATAGCTTCAGCATACCATTTTGTACAATTTATACACGCCGCTATATCTCCTGTAGCTCTGGTTATTGGTTTACCCATATTTAGAGTTTCTAATAATCCAAGCTCCAAAATATTTTTTTTCATTAGATCAGCAAAATTAAAAAGTATTTTTTTTCTTTTGGAAGGAGCCATCCTTGACCATGAGCCTTTTTCAAAAACTGCTCTTGCAGCTTTTACTGCATTATTGATATCATCAACATCGCACTCAGACACATTAGCAATTAATGAGCCATCGACCGGACTTATACTTTCAAATGTTTTACCTGTGATAGAATTAGTATAATTGCCATTGATGAAAGCTTGGGTTTTAAAATCAATTGATGACTTTTTTTCGATGACATCATTTAATGCGAGAGCCATAGGGTACCTTTCAGAAACTTTTTTAAGTATTTTTTTACAAAGTTAATTCAAGATATAGATATTTCTATTTTTTTGAAGATTTTTTCTTCTTTTTTCCCATTTTTTCCATCTTTTTTTCAATTAGGTCCATAGCAACATCTATTTCAATATCTTCTGGATCAATGTTGTCAGGAATTGTGGCATTAACAGTCTTATATTTTATATAGGGACCAAATTTACCTTTCATTACCTTAATTGGCTTTTTATCCTCAGGATGTTCTCCAAGAGTTTTGATTTCAGATGAGCTTTTTAACCTTCCTGGTTTAGCATTTGCCAAAAGTGTTACAGCTCTATTAATTCCAATTTCAAATATTTCTGAATTATCCTCAAGGCTTGCATTTTTATCATTGCAAGTAATATAGGCACCATAGCGACCATAATTTACAGTGATTATCTCGCCATTTTCAGGATGATGACCAATTTCTCGAGGAAGACTTAAAAGATAATTAGCTTTATCAAGATCTATTTCTGCAGCTGGTATTCCTTTCGGAATACTTGCTCTTTTTGGTTTTTCTTTTTTATCATTGTCACCAAGCTGGATGTATGGTCCGAACCTACCACTTAAAAGCTTAATTTCTTTGTTTGTTTCCTTATCTACTCCAAGAATTGTATCTTCAACTACTTCTTTTATTTTCCTTGGAGAAATAGGCCTTGTAAATTTACATTCTGGATAATTTGAACAGCCAACGAATGCCCCAAATCTACTAACTTTTAAGCTTAGTTCACCGTCACAAGATGGACAGCTTCGAGTTATACTCTTCGCCTCTGGATCAACAAAAATATGATTTTTAAGGCTATCATTAAGATGATCTAGAATATTTGTAATTCTTAAATCAGTTACCTCTCCTATATTTGATGAAAAATTTTTCCAAAATTTTTCTAAAAATTCTTTCCAATCTATTTTGCCAGACGTTATTTCATCAAGTGATTCTTCCATTTCAGCAGTGAATTCATAGTCAACATATTTCGAGAAAAAGCCCTTAAGAAAACCTGTGATAAGAATAGCTCTGTCTTCTGGTACGAAACGATTTTTTTCTATTTCAACATAGTTTCTCATTTTTAAAACTGATATAATGCTTGCATAAGTTGATGGCCTGCCAATTCCAAGCTCCTCAAGTTTTTTTACCAAAGTTGCCTCTGAATATCTAGGTGGAGGTAGAGTAAAGTGCTGAGTACTTAATGCTTCAACATTTTCAATTATATCTTTTAGATTAATATTAGGTAGACTCTTATCTTCTTCATCTACATCTAAATTACTTTCGTCTGATTTATTATTAAATTCACTATATATATTTAAGTATCCATCAAATGTTTGTATTGAGCCATTCGCTCTAAGTTTTAATTTATCATCTTCGCTTGAAATTGATATTGTCGTCCTTTCAAAGGTAGCTGAATTCATCTGACTAGCTAATGATCTTTTCCAAATTAAGTCATATAACTTATAGCCGTCAGTATCTAAATACTTTTTCATTTCTTCTGGTTTTCTTAATACATCAGTAGGTCTAATGCCCTCATGAGCCTCTTGTGCATTTTTTGCTTTTTTACTTTTAAAAGTTCTAATTTCTTTTGGAAGATATGATGTATCAAAGTTATCATTTATAAATTTTCTGTATGAGTCTACCGCCTCTTTTGATAAATCAGTACTATCTGTTCTCATGTAAGTTATTAACCCAGTTGTTTCACCATCTATCTCAACCCCTTGAAAAAGTCGCTGAGCAATCTGCATTGTTCTTGATGCTCCGAACCCAAAAATGCTTGCAGCAGTTTGCTGAAGAGTAGACGTAGAAAATGGAGCTTCTGGATTTCTGGAAGCAGGCTTTTTTGTAATATCTGTTAATTTAAAATTTTTTCCTTTGAAAGACTCGATGACTCTTTGAGCTTTATTCTCATCTTTAAAAGTGAATTTATCTATTTTATCACCATTAAAATGAGTAAGGTTTGCTTCAATCGTAGTATCAGCTATACCTATATTAGCTTTAATTTTCCAATATTCTTGCGGATCAAAAGACTCAATTTCAACTTCTCTTTCGCAAATAAGTCTAAGTGCAACTGATTGAACCCTTCCCGCAGATTTTGCTCCAGGAAGCTTTCTCCATAACACAGGTGATAAATTAAAACCAAATAAGTAATCCAGAGCTCTTCTTGCTAAGTACGCATCAACCAATGAGTGATCAAGTTCTCTTGGATTGTCAATACCGTTTTTTACAGCTGACTTAGTGATTTCACTAAACACAACTCTTTTGACAGACTTGTCTTTGATAAGTTTTTTTTTATTCAATAATTCAATTATATGCCATGCAATGGCTTCACCTTCTCGGTCTGGATCAGTAGCAAGGAAGATATTTGAGGAGGACTCTGCAGCCTCGTATATTTCTTTAATATGTTTTTTAGATGTATTTGAAACTTCCCATTCGAAAGAAAAATTATTTGCTGGGTCAACAGACCCATTTTTTGATGGTAAATCACGAACATGACCAAAGCTTGCTAGCACATTAAATTGATTACCGAGGTACTTATTAATTGTTTTCGCTTTTGCAGGACTTTCAACAATTACTAAATTCATTTTTTTAAATCATTAATTTTTTGCGGATTTAAATATTTATTTTTGCAGTTTGTCAAATCTATGAGGAAAAAAATATAAATAAACCCAGAATACTGGGATTATTTAATTTTACTCTCAGTACCTTTTATGAGTCTTTTAATATTTTCGTGGTGGGAAATGAAGATTATTAATGTGAGCATAAAAATTAACAATTCATCTGAATTAAACAAAAAGTAAGAGAGAACGATAGAACTAAAACTACTTATCAATGCTGAAATAGATGAAATTCTTTTTACCAAATAAATCAAAATCCATATTAATGTAATAGAACTAAATAAGTAAAAATTGATCATAAAGATTATGCCTAAATAAGATGCGAAACCTTTGCCTCCTTTAAAATTAAGCCAAATTGGAAATATATGTCCTAGAAGAACGAGCAAGCTTGATACAATAATTAGTTGTCCATTAATCATTTGAGTTAGATAAATTGCTAAGCAAGCTTTACTAAAATCTAGAATAAGAGTTAAAGCAGCAGCAGTATAATTGCCTGTTCTAAGGACATTTGTTGCACCAGTATTTCCTGATCCAATTGTTCTTATGTCATCTAGTGAAAAAAATTTAGCTAAAATTACTCCGAAGGGTATAGAGCCTAAAATGTAAGAAAATAAAATTATTATAAGAACTTCAGAAATCATTTAATCAAGTAAAATTGCTAGGCAAGCCATTCTGATAGCTACGCCATTTTCTACTTGTTCATTAATCACAGATTTATTTACATCATCAGCTAATGAACTCTCTATTTCTACGTCCCTATTAATAGGGCCTGGATGCATTACGAGGACGTCCTCTTTGGCATTTTTCAATCTTTCTGATGTAAGGCCATATTTTAGAAAGTAATCTTTTGTACTTGGCAATTCAGTATCTAAAATACGCTCATTTTGAATTCTGAGCATCATTACTATGTCAGAGTCATTAATTCCTGCATCTAAATCATTAAATGTCTCAACTTTATATTTATGTAAGTCACTAGGTTCAAAATATTTTGGATATACGAATCTGACGCTAGAGCCCATTTTAGTTAATAAGTAATAATTTGACCTAGCAACACGACTATGTTCTAGGTCTCCACATATTGAGACGGTGAGATCTTTAAGAGTTTTTTTGTGACTAAGGATTGTAAATGCATCAAGCAGTGCTTGAGTAGGGTGCTCATTTACACCCTCCCCAGCATTGATTACAGGACAATCCAAAAGATTTGAAATTTTCTCTGCAGAATTGTCCTCATTGTGTCTTATTATCACGAGATCAGGATTCATTGCTCCAATAGTTTGAGCTGTATCAAATAACGTTTCACCCTTTCTAAGAGAGGAACCTTTAATGTTCATATTAACCACGTCAGCACCCAATCTTTTAGCTGCAATTTCAAAGGATATTAATGTTCTTGTAGAAGGTTCAAAAAAAAGATTAATTACTGTTCTTCCAGTAAGAATAGGATAGTTTTTATTTTTTTCTTTATTTTTTAGTTTAAAAAAAATTCCAAGCTCTAAGATTTTATTTATATCTTCAACAGAAAGATATCTTATTCCTAATAAATGACTTTGACTTATTTTAGGTATTTTAATATCGCTAGACATCAATACTTACTTTTCATAATATAATTTATAGCACCTTCTAAGATAAATGCTGCGGCTAAGTTATCAATGTCTTTTTTAAACTGTTTTTTTTTAGATCTACTTTTTTTATTTTTCTCATAATTTCTCTCAACAGCAACTGTAGACAGTCTTTCATCCCAAAATGCATATTTAATATTTATTTCACTACACATCTTTTCAGCTTTATCTTTTACAGACTGTGCACTTCTTCCTTCAGATCCATCCATGTTCTTAGGAAGTCCAAATATAATACCTATTACATTATATTCTGAGATAATACTTTTTAGTATATCAATAATTTTGCTAAATTTATCTTCACTGATAGTTCTTAAAGGCAAGGCGCCATCTAAACTATGAGTTGACATTGATACACCTATCCTTTTTTTACCCAGATCTAATCCCATAATTCTTTTTTGATTTAAAAGAAATGGTTTGAATTCATGTAAATCATCTACTTTGTTTATTGAATTAAGCATTTTTTATATGTATATCATAGAATGTTTAAACCTTATATATTAGAAAATATGGAATTTGATAAAGACAGTCTTTACAAATTAGGAAAGTTATCAAAAATTAAGATTGATGAGAGTAAGTTACAGTCATTATCATCAGATCTTGGCTCAATCGTCGAGTTTATCGATAGACTAAAAAGCATTGATACAGAAAATGTTGATCCAACTTCAAACTCGTTAGATCAATCATTGGTTATGAGAGATGATATTGCCTCAGATGTGAATTCAGCTAATGAAATACTAGAAAATGCTCCACAGAAAGAGCTAGACTTTTTTTCTGTACCCAAAGTAATTGAATAAAATCATGAAAAGAAATTTAAATTTTATAGAGGCAGGCAGTCTTCTTGAAGCAAAAGAAACTACATCAGTTGATCTTACAAAGATTTATTTAGAAAATATTAAAGAAGCTGAAGAACTTAACTGTTTTAATACTATTACGGCAGAGCAAGCATTAAATGATGCTGAAAAGTCAGATCTTAGACGTCAACAGGGAAAGTTAAAAAGCCGGTTTGACGGGATACCCATAGGAGTCAAGGACTTATTCTGTACTAAGAATATAAAAACAACAGCTTCAAGTAAAATTTTATCAAACTTTATTCCATCTTATGAGTCTGCTGTTACTCAAAATTGTATTGATGCAGGTTTAATTAGCTTAGGTAAATTAAACTGTGATGAGTTTGCAATGGGTTCAACAAATAAAACAAGTTATTATGGTCCTGTCACAAATCCATGGAAGTCTAACAAATCAGATGCAAAACTTGTACCAGGTGGATCATCTGGAGGATCAGCAGCAGCAGTTGCAGCTGATTTATGCGTTGCATCTCTAGGAACTGATACAGGAGGTTCAATCAGACAGCCAGCTTCATTTACAGGAACAGTTGGATTAAAGCCAACTTACGGAAGAGTTTCAAGGTGGGGCATAATAGCTTTTGCATCATCACTGGATCAAGCTGGTCCAATAACTAAAACTGTTGAGGACGCAGCTGCATTATTCGAGATTATTGCAGGACATGACTCGAAGGACTCAACTTCATCTATAAAAGAAAAAGAAAGATTCTATGACAATTTAAATAATTCGGTTAAAGGAATGAAAATTGGAATACCGAGGGAATTCAAAAGTAATGATCTACCTCTAAGTACTCAAAAAGCATGGGATGATTGTAAGAAATTGCTCCAAACTAATGGCGCTGAATTGATTGACTTGAGTCTCCCGCATACAATGGATGCATTGCCAACTTATTATATTATTGCTCCAGCAGAAGCATCTTCTAATCTTGCAAGATATGATGGTGTGAAATACGGAATTAGAGAAGAAGGTAAAGACCTCATAGACATGTATGAAAAAACGAGGTCCGTTGGTTTTGGCGATGAAGTAAAAAGAAGGATATTAATAGGAACTTATGTATTATCTTCTGGTTACTATGATGCTTATTATATAAAGGCTCAAAAGATAAGATCGTTAATAAAGAACGACTTTAATAAAGCATTTAAAAAAGTTGATGCTATCTTAACTCCATCAACTCCTTCTACAGCTTTTGAGATTGAAAATGAACCAAATGATCCTGTTCAAACATATTTAAATGATATATTCACAGTTCCTATCAATCTTGCTGGCATACCAGCAATATCAATTCCTTTTGCTAATGATGAAAATAATTTACCAATAGGCCTTCAATTAATTACAAATTCTTTTGAGGAGCAAAAATTATTAAATATTGCAAAAAATGTCCAAGACACTGTGAATTATGAATCTGTACCTAAAAATTGGTGGCAAACATGATTAATGGTTGGGAATTAGTAATTGGAATTGAAATTCACGCACAAGTAAAGTCAAAATCTAAATTATTTTCTTCTTCTTCAACAGAATTTGGCTCAGGCCCAAATAGTCAAGTCAGCCTCGTAGATGCAGCGATGCCCGGCATGTTGCCGGTTATTAATAAGTTTTGTGTTGAGCAAGCTGTGCGATCAGGAATTGGGTTAAATGCTAAAATTAATAATAAATCTATTTTTGATCGAAAAAATTATTTTTATCAGGATTTACCTCAAGGGTATCAAATATCGCAATTCAAAGATCCCATTGTAGGTAATGGATTTGTTGAAATTAAGTCAGATGGTCAGTTAAAAAAGATTGGCATTGAACGGTTGCACCTTGAACAAGATGCAGGAAAAAGTTTGCATGATCAAGATCCAAATTTAACTTATGTGGATTTAAACCGTTCTGGCATTGCTTTAATGGAAATTGTTTCCATGCCTGACATGAAATCTCCTGAAGAAGCAGTAGAATATGTAAAGAAGGTGCGATCTATATTACGTTACCTTGACACTTGCGATGGTAATATGGAGCAAGGATCACTAAGAGCAGATGTGAATGTATCTGTAAATAAACCAGGGAATGATTTAGGAACAAGGTGTGAGATAAAAAATTTGAATTCGTTTAAATATATTCATTCAGCAATTATTTATGAGGCAAAAAGACAAATAAAATTAATTGAGTCAGGGGAAAATATTATTCAAGAAACTAGGTTATACAATATTGAGTCTGGAGAAACAAGATCAATGCGATCAAAAGAAGATGCGCACGATTATAGATATTTCCCAGACCCGGATTTATTACCACTTGTACTTGAGGAAGACTGGATTGAAAACATAAAAGGATCTATACCGGAGCTGCCTGATAGTAAAAAAGAAAGATTTATTAGAGAATACGGTCTTAGTGAATATGACTCTAGCGTGATTGTATCGGACAAGTCAACCAGTGACTATTATGAAAAAGTTGTGCAAGATCGAAACCCTAAGCTTGTTACTACATGGGTAACAAGTGAACTATTTTCTGTTTTAAATAAAAAAAACCTGTCTATTGATGAAAGTCCCGTACCGCCTAAGCATCTAGGAGAGTTAATTGATAACATTGATAGTGGTAAAATTTCTAGTCGTCAGGCAAAAGATATATTTGAGGAAATGTGTAAAACAGGAGAGACCGCATATAATATTATAAATCAAAGGGGTTTGTCCCAGATAAGTGATGAAAGCGAACTAAAGAAATTAGTTGAAACCGTCCTATCTTCAAATCCTGAAAATGTCAAAAAGTATAAGAATGGAAAAGAAAAGCTATTTGGTTTTTTTGTAGGTGAGGCCATGAAGCTATCTAAGGGAAAAGCAAACCCAAAAATTTTAAATGAGCTATTAAAAAGTAAATTAAATACTTAGATTAATTAGAATATTTATAGTACAAATCTATTTATTGGAGAGATGGGTGAGTGGTTGAAACCGGCTCCCTGCTAAGGAGTTGTGCGGGCTTATACCCGTACCGAGGGTTCGAATCCCTCTCTCTCCGCCAGAATTTATAAGCCATGCTTAATTTTTCTAACCGGTTTTATTATTGAGTTACCTCCAACATAAGCTCTTTCCAGATTATATATTAGAGACAATTTTGTTTTTCTTAAATCGTTAGAGATAAATTCATAAACTTGAATATTTTCCATGACTCTTTGAACATAATTTCTTGTTTCTTTAAATGGAATAAGTTCGATCCAGTTTTCGCTAGAAATATCATCTTTTCTCGGATCTCCGTATTTTTTTATCCATCTTGATACACGTGACTCACCAGCATTGTAAGCTGCTAATGAAAGAATGTACGAACCATTATAATTATTTAGTAACTTATCTAGATAAGCACAACCAAGTATCATATTATAGGTAGGATCTTCTGTAAGCTTAGCTTTTGTATATTTTAAATTTAATCCCTTTGAAATACGCTTAGCAGTATACGGCATCAATTGCATTAAGCCTTTCGCTCCCACATAACTACCAGCCTCTGGATCAAATTGGCTTTCTTGTCTAATCAAAGAATTTATTAATTCTTGTTCTGGGAATATTATTTTTTCAAAAGTTGGCTTTTCAACAGTTGGAAAACTCATAGGATGAAGTATCGTGGTATTGTAATAAAGTATTTTACCCGCTTGAACTGCAAAATCATGTCGTTCTATTTCATTTGCTATTCTTACAGAGTCAATGGCTGTCTCTATATCATTCCTATTTGCTAGGTCCCAAATGAATTTTTTTACATACCTTGAAACGTCAAATTCGTTTAACAATGAGATAGCGAGATAAATTTCTCTATTTTTTATAATTGTTGTATTACTCACATTTATACTGTTTGTAGTAATTGGTATAAACTCTGTTTTTTCGTTTAGTTTTGACATAGATAATTGTCCATAAAAAGTTAGACTATAATTTGATGATAAACGAAACCAATTTTGTGACTCCTCAAAATTTCCAATGGACTCAAGAGATTTGGCTATCCAGTAAGAAGCCCTTGCTTTTGAAATTGGTCTAGTTGAAATATTCCAAATATTCGAAAAGTGGAGATATGCTGACTCTGAATTATTTAAAAATACTAAACTAATCCATCCCGCTAGCCATTCAGCTTCAGCAATATATTTACTGTTATCAAGACCATGATTAATTGCAAGTTTATAAGCTTGTTCATATTGATGATTATCTATCAATTTTCGAATAAGAAAATTTTTTTTGTCCCAAAATTTATCTGGTCTTACTAATTTATTTGGGTCAGTCTTATTAATCTCAATTAATAGTTTTAAGGCACTATCATATTTTCTTTTTTTTAATCTCCAATTTATACGGTCATGAATAAGACCTGGATCATTAAGAAGATTTTTGGGTACCTTTCTAATTAAATCATCTACTCCTCCAGCAAATGAAATTAAACCAATTCTGGCTTCAAATAATTTTTGATAATCTTTTTCAACATACTTTACCAATCTTGATGCAGTTCTATATTTTCCCTCCCATAAAAGTTTATCTATCCTTATTTTGTGATTTTCCTGATCTAAAATATCTTTGTAACTTTTTATAATTCTGGCTTGCTCATTTCTTGTAAAGTTTCCATTCACATATCCTCTTATAATATATTTTTTCCCCACCTCAGAATTGTCATCATTTAAATATGCATTACCTAAAAATATATTCCCCCATCCAGTTTCTGGTTCTTTATTAGAGAAAAATTTTTTTATTTGAGCTAGATCAGTATTATAATTAATTTTTGACTCGGCATTGATATTAATTTTATTCATCTCTGGCCAATTAGAATTATTTTGTATGTATTGAAGATAATTCTCAAAAGATAAATCGCTTGCACCGTTATAATATCGTATCCAATCAATTGTGCTTTTTGCAGTTTTATTATTTATATTTTGTTTAATTCCCTCAACTCGTTCCCACTTATACTCGTTGGCTTTTTCAAGTGCCAATTCAAATAATTCAACATCTTTATTACTTAATAATTGAGATAGTGATGGCTGATCAGGCTTTTTTATAGGAGTAATTGAATTAAAATATTCGTTGTTTGCGTCAATGATTTTTCTTTTTAATGGCAGAACATCTGCAATTAACACTGAAGAAGATATAAAAATGACTGAAAGTACAATGATAATTATCTTTTTCACTACCAATCTCTATTGTTTGGCTGGAGTATATATGATTTATTGTTTTTTAAATTATTAAAAATGCTAAAGTAAATTTTATGTTTAAAGGATCGCATACAGCTCTTATTACGCCTTTTAAGAACAATGAAATTGATGAAAAATCATTCAGATCATTAATAGATTTTCAGATTTCTGAGGGAATTCATGGTCTTGTCCCTGTTGGAACAACTGGAGAGTCGCCTACTCTGAGTCATATTGAACACAAAAATGCAGTGGAGATTTGTATCGATCAAGTTGCGGGAAGAGTGCCAATTATTGCTGGAACTGGATCGAACAATACAGAAGAAGCAATTGACTTAACGCTTCATGCTGAAAAAGCTGGAGCTAATGCAGCACTTGTTGTAACTCCATATTATAATAAACCATCTCAAAAAGGTTTATACGAACATTTTAAAGCCATAAGTGAATCAACTAAGTTACCAATCATTATATACAATATTCCAGGAAGATCAGTCGTAGACATGACAACTGAAACCATGAAAATGTTATTTAATATTGAAAATGTTATTGGTGTTAAAGACGCCACATCTAATATTCCAAGGGTGTATGAAACTAAAGTTAAAATAGGAAAAGAATTTAATCAATTAACTGGGGACGATGGAACAACTCTTGCTTTTATGGCCTATGGCGGACATGGATCAATCTCAGTTACATCAAACATCGCTCCTGGTTTATGCTCTCAATTTATGAATTTATGTATGGAGGGTAATTATATGAAAGCTGCAGAAATAAATGACTTATTGATGCCACTTAATAGTGTTTTATTTGCAGAATCAAGTCCTGGTCCAGTAAAATATGCTGCGTCAAAAATAGGTCTATGCGAAGAAGAATTAAGGTTGCCTCTAACAAAGATTTCTAGAGAAACCAGAGAATTAGTTGATGCTGCATTGAAACATGCATCACTTATATAACCTTGCAAATAGCAGTTCAAAATCGTAAAGCAAAATATAACTACAGTTTCATCGAGCTTTTTGAAGCGGGCATACAGCTCCAAGGTAGTGAGATTAAATCACTTAGAAGTGGAAGAGTAGAAATTTCAGAATCATATGCTAGAGAAGAAGAAAGCGAAATTTTCCTTATAAATTCTCATTTTTCGAAATACTCAAATGCATCGTACCAAAATCATGAAGAAAACCGTCCGAGAAAATTATTACTAAACAAAAAAGAAATTAGAAAAATAATTGGAAAAGTCAACAAAGACTCACTTACCCTGGTTCCTACAAAAATTTATTTTAATAAAAAAGGTATTGCAAAACTTGAACTTGCCCTTGCAAAAGGCAAAAAGCTTTACGATAAAAGAGAATCAAAAAAAAGAAAAGATTGGGCAAGAGAAAAGAAAAGAATAAAATAAAATAATATGATTTATGCTTTAGGTTTTGGTTCTAATAAATCTTCAAAAATTGGTAATAAGTTCTCAAACTATAAATTTACTGTCTCTGAATTAAATAAAAGAAATATAAGAGTCATTACAAAATCAAATCTTTATATAACTTCTCCAAAAGATATGACTTTAGCTTCAGAAAACTTTATTAATGCTGCCCTTATAATTGAAACCTCTTTAAAGCCATTAAAATTAATTTATATTCTCAAAGAAATAGAAAAAATCATGGGCAGAGTTACTTATAAAAAAAATTCCTCAAGATCTTGTGATTTAGATATTTTATTGGTGAAAGATCAAAAAAATATCAGTGTCAGAGATCATAATCATTTCTTAGAAGTTCCACATCCTCGAATGAAGGATAGAGCATTTGTTATGTTGCCTTTAAACGATATTTGTCCAAACTGGTATATGGGTAATGAAAAAGTAACAGTTTCTCAGTGTTTAAAGTCACAAAGTATAAGTGACAAAATGTATAAGTCGGTAAAAAGACTATAATTACAACATTTTTAAAGCTTCACTTCATTTATAATCTATGATTTAAAGTCCTATATGGGCCAAAGTGAGATTTATAATAAATTGAAAAACTCCGAGCTTAGCTTAGACTCAGAATTAATAGAGAGTGCTTATTCATTTGCATTGGAGTCGCATAGATCGCAAAAAAGACATTCGGGAGATCCATATATTTCTCATCCAATTGCTGTTGCCGATATATTACTGAATTTAAAACTTGATACCCCAACAATTATTACAGGGTTATTGCATGATACTCTTGAAGATACTCTTGCTACAGAGGACGAGATTAAACAGAAGTTTGGTCACGAAGTATTGCAGCTCGTTAATGGTGTAACGAAACTATCTAAGATTGAAACATATACTGAAAATAAGCTTCAGGCAGAAAACTTTAGAAAGCTTATTTTAGCTATGTCAAAAGATATAAGAGTTCTTTTGGTGAAGTTAGCAGACCGCCTTCATAACATGCGAACTATACAATTCATTCCTCAGTTAAAGAGAAGACAAAGAATAGCGTCAGAAACACTTGAAATCTACGCTCCACTTGCTGGCCGGTTGGGAATGCATAATTTTAAGGATGAGTTAGAGGATTTATCCTTTCAAATTTTAAATCCTTCAGCATATTCATCACTTTCAACAAGAATTGAGTATCTTAAAAAAGATAAATCCAATCTTACTGAAAAAATTAAGTTACGCATATCTTCTCTTTTAGAAAAAAATAATCTTCAATATCAGGTCGAAGGTCGCGAAAAAAAAATATATTCGGTATGGAGTAAAATGCAGAATAAACAGATTGCGTTTAGACAATTATCTGACATTTTTGCTTTCAGAATTATTACTGAAAGTTTTGAAGATTGTTATAGAATATTAGGTATTGTTCATAATAGATGGTCCGCAGTTCCAGGAACATTCAAAGATTATATTTCAACACCAAAAATAAATAATTATCAGTCTATTCATACTACAATTGTTGGACCTGAAAGACAGAGAGTTGAATTGCAAATTCGTACTCAGGAAATGAATAGTGTTGCAGATAAAGGAATTGCAGCACATTGGAAATATAAAGAAAACTATAGCTTGATTGATAATTCCTCGTCTGATCCAGTAAATGTCACATGGCTACGAGATTTAGTTGAAATATTAGATAGTGGTGGGTCCTCTGAAGATTTACTTGAAGCAACTAAACTAGAAATGTTTCAAGATCAGGTATTTTGTTTTACTCCAAAAGGGGACTTAATTCATCTTCCTGTTAACTCTAACGCAATTGATTTTGGTTATGCTTTACATTCTGAGATAGGAAATAGATGTGTAGGCTGTAAGATAAATGGAAAACCAAGACCACTTTACACAAAATTACAAAATGGTGACGAAATTGAAATCCTTACTTCAAAAAGTCCGGCACCTTCTGAAACTTGGGAAAATATTGTAGTTACAGCAAAGGCTCAGTCTTCAATTAAAAGATTTTTTAAAAAGCAAGAAAAAGATGAGTTCACAAGTTTGGGTATGAAGATTTTACAGAAAGTTATAAATAAATCTGAAAGTATAACAAATACAGAATTGAATACTTTTTCAAATAAATTTAATAGAAGAAATACTGACGATTTTTTAATTGCTATCGGCAAAGGAAACATCAAACCGCGTGAGCTTAATAAATTAAAACCAGTATCGCGTTTATCATTTTTTTCGAGATATAGGAGAGCAAAAAAACTTGATAAAATGCCTCTTGAAGTAAGTAACTTTCAACCTGGAATTGCGATTCATTTCGCAGAATGTTGTCTTCCCTTACCTAATGAAGACATAGTAGGTATGACCACGGATGATTCGGGAGTCGTTGTGCATTCAAGCAGTTGTAAAGAATTGAACACCGGTAGCAATAAAGATGATTGGATTTTTGTCTCATGGAAAGATGTTGATCCTAAACAATATTTTTCTACACGTATTCAAGTATCAGTAAAAAATGAACCAGGGTCTCTCGGAAAGCTAGCAACAGTTGTTGGAAGCGCAAGAGGAAATATTACAAATTTAAATATTTCTGAAAAAGGAAAAGATTATTTTGACATGATTTTTGTAATAGACGTACACAATATGCAGCATTTAGAAGAAATTATTGATTCTCTATCTGTAGTAGAAAATGTTAGCTCTGTTAATAGGTTGTTTTTAAATCTACAATGAATAAAGAAGAGATATTGAAATTCTTTGAGGAAGAAAATGCAATTAGACATGGACATTTCGTACTTTCGTCTGGCAAAAGGTCAAGTATTTATTGTCAATGTGCAAAACTCTTTGAAAATCCTGACAATGGCAGATATGTATGCAATGAGCTGAAAAAAATCATTTTAAAAAAAATAAATAAACAAATTGATTGTATCATTTCTCCTGCATTGGGCGGTGTTCTAGTCGGTTATGAATTAGCAAAGTCATTGAATTGCAATTTTGTATTTTATGAGAGAATAAACAATGAATTTGAACTTAGAAGAGGTTTTAAACTTGAAGAATACAGTAATGTTTTATTTGTTGAAGACGTCATTACTACTGGAAAATCTACAAAAGAATGTCTTAAAAAAATAAATCATTCTAATGTAAATTTACTCGGGATAGCTGCATTAGTTGATCGTTCTAAAGAAAATATTTTTAATGATAACGAAATAATTTCTTTACTCAAGCTCGATATACCAATCTTTGATCCAGATAATTTACCAGATGATTTAAAAAATATATCGCCAGAAAAACCTGGAAGTAGAAAATTATAGATCTATGAATTTACCTCGGCTAGGTGTTAATATTGACCATGTTGCTACATTAAGAAATGCAAGAGGTGAAAACTATCCAAGTCCGGTTCAAGCAGCACTCTCTTGTGAAAAATATGGAGCTGATGGAATAACAGCTCATTTAAGAGAAGATCGACGCCACATAAGAGATACAGATGTTAGTGAAATAATAAAAAATATTACAATTCCCCTCAATTTTGAAATGGCACCTACAAATGAAATGGTTGAAATTGCTATAAATATAAATCCTAATGCGTGTTGTATAGTTCCGGAAAAAAGAGAAGAGGTAACTACTGAAGGCGGAATTGATATAAAAAAAAATCAAGATTTGCTTCGTCCAAAAATAGAAAAGATCAAAAAAAATAATATTTTGGTCTCATTATTTATTGATGCGTCAGAAGAACAAATTAAATTAGCAAAAGAGATTGGTGCTGACATAGTAGAAATACACACTGGAGAATATTGTAGAAAAATTAATTATCTAGAGGATGGACAAAATGAGTTTGAACGCATTAAAGAAGCAGCAATTTTTGCTGATGAAATAGGCTTAGAGCTACATTTAGGTCACGGCATTACATTTGACTCGGTAAAAGAGTTATCAAAAATAAAAGAAGTGAAGGAGTTCAATATAGGACACTTTATAATTTCAGAGTCAGTATTTATTGGGCTTCAAAACTCAATAAAAAAGTTTAAAGAAATTATTGAAGAAGAAAGAAAAAATTTATGATTGGGCTTGGATCAGACTTAATTGATATTAGAAGGATTGAAAAAACCTTATTACGTTTTGGAGACAGGTTTAAAACAAGAGTATTCACAGATAAGGAAATTAAAAAATGTGATAAAAGAAAGGAGAGCACAGCATGTTATGCAAAAAGATTTGCTGCAAAAGAAGCTGCAGCTAAAGCACTTGGCACTGGTTTTAGAAAAGGAGTTTATTGGAGAGACTTAGAAGTATCGAATCTTGTATCGGGTAAACCAACAATAATATTTCATGGCAATTCAGAAATCCATCTACAAAAAATATCAAATGGAGAAAAAACAGTTGTAAATTTAACGATAACTGATGAATATCCTTACGCTCAGGCCATTGTGACAATAAGTTGAATGCAATGATAAAAAAAACACCTAGCTCATCTTGGATTAAATCAAATATATTGACTTTACTTTATGCGCTTGCAATAGCCTTATTGATAAGAACCTTTTTATTTCAGCCTTTTTTTATCCCGTCTTCATCTATGGAGCCAAATTTATTGGTAGGAGATAGATTATTTGCTTCAAAATATGATTATGGTTTTAGTAAACATTCATTTCCATTCAGTCTTGGCCCAATATCAAACAGAATTTTTTCAAGCACTCCAGAGAGAGGAGATATTATTATCTTTAAGCCGCCTCACACTAATTTAGACTATATAAAAAGATTAGTTGGCTTACCTGGTGATAAAATTAGATTAGAGAATGGAAAGTTGATAATTAATGATACAATTCTAAATTACAAAAAAATAAGAGAAGAGCCCAAAGTTTTAAAAAATGGTCGTATTATAAATGTTGATGTTTATCTTGAAACCTTACCAAGTGGAAAATCATATGAAATCT
>CABZHO010000017.1 GCA_902525595.1 uncultured Pelagibacteraceae bacterium
GACGCGTTTGGTGAACCCGCTCTTGCTAAACCAACAGGGGTGTTTTCGCCAACATGTTTTTCATACACATCGCCGTAGTTACCTACCATTGTGACAATGTCATATGACCAACTGTCACCTAGGTTTAAACCAGCGCCTGTTGCACCTTCTTTACCGCATAGTCTTGCAACTACAGGGTTAGATGTCATTGCGCAAGTTGTTTGAGCGTTAGATTGAGTTAAGCCAAATTCTTCAGCTTCAATCATTGCATTTAGTGACCATCTTACAACGTCAGCCCAGTCACCATCACCTTCTCTAACAACAGGACCTAAAGGCTCTTTAGAGATTGTTTCAGGAAGAACGACGTGTGCGTCAGGATCTGCTAACTTTGTTCTTTGAGCAGCTAAACCAGATTTATCAGTTGTGTATGTGTCACAACGACCTTCGTCGTATGCGTTTACAACTTCGTCTGCTTTTTCAAAAACAACTGGCTCATAAGCCATGCTGTTAGCTCTAAAGAAGTCAGCCATGTTTAATTCAGTTGTCGTACCAAGGTTAGTACAAACACTTGCACCATCTAGCTCCATTGCGCTAGTAATGCCAGAGTCTTTTCTAACCATGAAACCTTGTCCATCATAAAAATTGACACCAGCAAATTCTAATCCGATTTGTGCATCACGTGATAATGTCCAAGTTGTGTTTCTTGATAAAACATCAATTTCACCAGACTGTAATGCTGTAAATCTTTCTTTAGCAGTAAGAGGTACATATTTTACATTATCTGGATTTCCAAAAACGGCAGCAGAGACGGCACGACATACGTCTACATCAATACCACTCCAGTTTCCGCTCTCATCTGGGTTTGAGAAACCAGGGACTCCCTGACTCACTCCACAGTTGAAGAAACCTTGCGATTTAACTGTATCAAGAGTTCCTGCATAAGCAGCAGGGACCATAAAGACAGAACAAATAACAGCAAGGATTGAGATTCTTATATTATTCATAAGTGATTAATCCTTTTCTTTAATTAATTAATTAAATTAACAGCGGAAATATAATCACAGTTTAGTTGTCTTCGAAACAAAAAAAAAAGTTGAAAATTAAAAAAGATGAGGCCACAACATGTAGTGGATAAGAAACTAATTTACCACTATTTGTCGAGCTATCGTTATTCTTATATCTAATTCTTGAAGATTATTATTTACTAAAGACTGAGCGTATTTTAATTCTTCTTCGGATAATTGACTGATCAAATCGTCAATACCCTCATAACCCGCACCACACAAACTAGTATAATTACATTGTAGATACCATCTGACAGATTGGACTAAATCTTTTTTTATACCATCACCAAATTCATACATATTAGCTACATTGAATTGAGCTTCAGGAACTCCATTTTCAGCAGCAAATAAATAATGTTTGAAGGCTTTTTTATAATTAGAACTAAAATACCAATGATCATCATAATATTCTGCTAAAGCATACGCCGCTCGAGGATCATTATGATTGGTATAAAGATCCAAATAAATCTGCTTTGCTTTTTTGTAATTTGACAGTGACTGCGTAAGACAGAAATCGTCTATTTGACAGAGATTAATACTTGAGGCATCAGTATATAAAATTCCGAGCACATACTTAGCATCCAGATTATTCTCGTTTTCTGATTGATACCTCAGGACATCTATCGCTTTTTCTCTATCACCAGAAACGAGAAGATCGTAAACTGACTCTGCTTTAAGACTATAACTACTAAAAAAAATTATAATTATTATTAAATAAAAAATCTTCTTCATAAACTTCTTTTGGCGCGCCCGAGAGGATTCGAACCTCTGACCCACAGCTTAGAAGGCTGTTGCTCTATCCAGCTGAGCTACGGGCGCTTACTTAAAATTATCAGCATAAGATTTACTTATAACTTTCCTCTCAGAGGTTTCAAGGACTTCATAATCTAAATTATTCGACTTTGCGTAATTGATGGCGTCTTCTTTTGTTTTAAATTGTAATTGAATTTGAGATGTTGTATTGCTACCGCCGTTCCAACCCATCATTGTATCTTTTGTTTGGTTTTTACTATCAGAAATTTTTAGTATCCATTTGTTATATTTGGACCTTCCTGACTGCATTGCTGTTTTTGCAGGTTTGTATATTTTTGCCTGCATTAATTACCCTTCAGATCCATCCAATTTGAGAAGGTCACTATACAGATCTGTACGTCTATCTCTAAACACGCCCCATACATTTCTTAAGTTTTCTGCTTCTTCAAGGTTCACTTTTCCTATCAATATTTCTTCTTTATCTCTGCTTGCTTCAGCAATTTTATCACCTACATGGTTTGTAATAAATGATCTCCCATAAAAGTAATTTGATATATCCTGACCTTGTTCTGTTCCAATTCTGTTAGACGCAACTACAGGAATTTGATTGGCTGCAGAATGTCCAATCATTGCTCTTTGCCACATATCTGAACTATCAAAACCATCGTCTTCTGGCTCTCCGCCAATTGCTGTTGGATAGAGAAGAACTTCTGCGCCCTTCAAGGCCATGATTCTTGCCACTTCGGGAAACCATTGGTCCCAACAAATTCCAATGCCTATTTTTGCATAAGCCGTATCCCAAACTTTGAATCCTGTGTCGCCAGGGTTAAAGTAAAATTTTTCCTGATACCCGGGGCCATCAGGAATATGAGACTTTCTATATTTTCCCAGTATTTCTCCATTGGCGTTTATAACAGCAATAGCATTATAGTGAGCCCTATTTGCTTTTTCAAAAAAACTGATTGGAAGTACAACTTTTAGCTCAGAAGCCAACTTTGCCATTCTCTCTATTGTTGGATGATTTTCAAAGGGCTTGGATAATTGAAATAATTCATCTTTTTGATCCATACAGAAATAAGTAGATTCAAAAAGTTCTTGTATCAGTATGATTTGCGCCCCCATTTCAGCGGCCTTTCTTATTATACTCTCAGCTCTATCAATATTTTCTGTATTATTTTTTGAGCAAGTCATCTGAGTAGCTGCTAATGTTACTTCTCTCATTTAATACTCCTTGGTTGTTGTTGTGTAATGCAATGAATATTTCCTCCACCTAATAATATATCATGACCATCGAGACACACAATCTGTCTATTTGGAAACTGAGATTTAATAATTTTTTGTGCATTTAAATCAGCTTCTTCGTCACCGAATACTGGAAATATAATTGCATCATTAGCAATGTAAAAATTTATGTATGAGCTTGGCTCATCATCACCTGGAATAATTCTTTTTTTTGACATTTCTAATTCAACGATATTGAAAGGGTTTCCATCAAGATCTCGAGATGACTTTAATGTTTCTAGATTTTCATTTAATAAATCATAATAAGAATCGTTCTTATCTGAGCAAGTCATCGCTATAATTGTCTTATGATTTGTGAAGCATGCAACGTTATCAACGTGTCCGTCAGTACCTTCATCTGTACCATGCTTTAGCCAAACTATATTTTCAACTCCAAAATAATTCTTTAGATTACTTTCAATTTGATCTTTAGATAACTCAGGGTTTCTATTCTCGTTCAACAAGCACTGTTCTGTCGTCAACAGTGTGCCATTTCCATTCACATGAATTGAACCGCCTTCAAGGACCATATTATTTTTGAAATATTTCGAATTTGCGTGATCTATCATAAATTTTGCAACTTTATCATCCAATTCATAGTTTTCTTGATAACCCCAACAGTTGAAATCAGAGTCTACTCCACCTAATTGATTGTCTTTATTAATTAAAAATATAGCCCCAGAATCTCTACACCATGCGTCATTTATTGGTAATACTAAGATTTCAATGTTCTCATTTAATAATTTTTTAGCACTTGCTAAGTCACTTGGATTTACAATCATTTTTAATTTTTCAAACTTGCTGATTGCGTTAGCTACGTTCGCCCATGCAATTCTTCCTTTATCAAGGTCGAAGTGCGACCATGATGAAGTCGCATTAATTGGAAAAGTCTCTGTCGGCCATTGCATCCAACAACATTCGTGAGGTTGCCACTCAGCTGGCATATAAAATGAAAATTTAGACGGTGTACTCATATATTTTGGTCGGGGCGGCAAGATTCGAACTTGCGACCCTCTGGTCCCAAACCAGATGCGCTACCAGACTGCGCTACGCCCCGAAGTGATGCCGAATGTATATAAAAACCTGCAATTCTTCAATCTATTTAAGAAAGTCTAAAAGTATTTTGTTAACCTCGTCTGGTTTTTCTTGTTGAACCCAATGTCCAGCAGATTTAATAATATGACTTGATACCAAATTTTCGTGTAGAGACGGATTTATCAGGCTCCATTTAGATACAGGATCGTCTTCTCCAACGATAAAACATGATGAGGGAGAAATTTTTTTATTATGCGTATCTTCAGTGATCTTCCAATTTCGATCAATGTTGCGATACCAGTTAATCGGGCCTCTCATTCCACTACTGCTGAATTCTTTTAGATAAAAATTAAAGTCTTCTTCGCTTAAAAAATGTGGAATACTAGAGTGCTCTCCCAAAGAGTCTAAAAATGTCATCCCTTTTTGTAATGGTTTAGGTTCAAATGTTTCCATCTCTTTGCCATCTGATGAAATAGAACTATAAATAGCTAAAAGTGATTTTTTCATATCTCTTTCGAGTTCTTTTTCAACTAATCCTTCTTTTTGAAAATAAAGCATGTAAAAAAAAACATCTTTAAATAAAAACTTCATTGTCTCGATAGGTGGCATTTTAGATACCTGATAAGGAACGCTCATACCACAAACTTTATTAATTCTTTCGGAATGATAAAGTGCAGTATTCCAAACTACAGGTGCACCCCAATCATGGCCAACCAGATTAAACTTTTCTTCTCCTAAATGATTTGCAATTGCTAAAATATCAGATGTTAATTCCATAATATTATAAGACTCAATTTCATATGGTTTAGAAGTTTTTCCATATCCTCGCATGTCAGGAGCAGCTACGGTAAATCCATTGTCTACAAAATAAGTTATTTGGTAACGCCATGAATACCAAGACTCTGGCCAGCCATGTGCAAATATTATGAGTGGACCTTTACCATCAACGTAAGTATTGATTTCAATTTTATTGTTTGGAATTACTTTAAATTTTTGATCAGAAAAATTCATATTTAGGAGGGATCTTTTTTACCCCTATTTCTAATAATTTTAAAAATACCATCAGCAGTAAATATAATATTCTCATCTATAAACAATGTACACTTCATAAATAAAATTGATTTTGTTTCTCTGGTTATTTCAGCATAACCATATACCCACGAACCTTTAGGAGCGGGCCCAACATAATTAGCATTCAGTTTAGCTGTTAGACATGGAAAAGAATCTTTTTTCCACGCTGTATAACCCATTATACCATCGGCAAATGCTATCAAGGTCCCGCCATGAGCGATTCCAGCTTTATTACAGTTCACATCTTCTACTTTGAAGCCTTTATAATAATTACCGTCTAATTCAAGATTATATACGAAACCATTGTTTTTAGAAAAAGGACCTGGATCTTTGTCTTTTGTAAATTTTGATTGATCTTTTAAAATGTCGAATTGCATTTTTAAAAATGTTTGAAATTAAAGTATTTTCCCATATATAATCTATTTATTAAAGGGGAGCAATTGCTGAGAGGTTTCTTTTGAAACGACCCATAACCTGATCTAGATAATGCTAGCGGAGGCAAATTATGAAAAGCATACTTTTATCAATTATTTTTATCTTATTATCTATAAATTTTGTTAGAGCAAACAATGTACTAATTGTTGGTACATACGACTCATTTTCAGCTGAATGGGGGCCAGGGCCTGTAATTGAGATTGAATTTGAAAAAACTTGTAATTGCGACGTTCAATATGTTTCAACAAGCCAAGCTGGTACGCTCGCAAATGAAATTTTTATCAGGAATAAAGACGTAATTTTGGGTGTGGAAATGCACGAATTTGATTTTTCGAACGAGATATGGAATGTTTATGACTACGGTTATTTCTCATTTATATATAATGAGGAAAAATTAAAAGAGACGCCACAGTCATTCGAAGATTTAGTAAGCCAAAAAGATTTAAAGATTGTTGTTCAAGATCCAAGAACCAGTCCTGTTGGTATTGGATTATTAAGGTGGTTAAAACTAACTCATCCAAATGACTTTCCTGAGATACTAAAAAAATTTAACAGTAAAGTTTTAACTTATACGCCTGGTTGGTCAGAAGCATACGGAATGTTTTTAGACGAAAAAGCTGATTTAGTATTGAGTTATAGTACTTCACCCTTTTACCATCAAGAGTACGAGGATGAATATAAGTATAAGGCTCTAGAATTTAACGAAGGGCATTTGATTACTAAAGAAATAGTTTACGTTAGACCTGAATCGGATAAGCAAAAGCTTGGTAGAGAATTTGTTGAATTTATGGTTCAAGACAATATTCAAAAAATAATTGCGCAGATGAATATTATGTATCCTGCAAAAGATACTGATAATAACATTCCCGATAAAATGAAAAAACTTAAAAAACCAAGAGAGATTGAGTATCAGAATTTTTTAAAGTCTGAGCCTTTAATAGAAACATGGCTTGAAGTTGCAGCATCTTAAACTTCGAACCTTATTCTCTTGGCTGTGCCTGTTATTAGTAATATTGATCATATTAATACCGCTAATAAGTATTTTCACATATTATGACTTAAGACTGAGTTTGAAAGTAACAGACTACATTAGTTCAATTATTTATTTCACTTTCTATCAGTCATTGTTGTCAGCTTTATTATCGGTCATCACAGGTTCGTTATTTGCATATTTATTATATACTTATAAAAATTATCTTTTTATAAAGTTCATTGCTCAAACCCAATCAATATTATTTGTCCTTCCAACAATTATCACTGTTTTTGGAATACTGTCTTTTTATGGAAATTTTTTTGATATTTATGGTCTTACTGGAATTTTAATAGGCCATGTAGTTTTAAATACTCCAATTGTGAGTCATATAATTTACCAAACTTTAAATAACATAAGCCCGAGTGAAAAGCTATTATCTAGACAAATGGGTTTAGGCAAGTTTTCATCATTTCTTGCGTCTGAGTGGCCGATTATTAAAAAAAATATTCCAAGCCTCTTTGTCTTGGTAACATTTATTTGTTTTGTTAGTTTTACTCCCGTCTTAATACTTGGAGGTTCTCCAAAGTATTCTACACTTGAAGTATCAATTTATTACTCAGTAATATTTTCAAATGATTTTAGTACAGCACTTAATTTATTAATTTTTCAATTAATTATATGCACTGTAATTTATTTTGTTTTTTTTAAAAATTTCAAGAGTGAAAATTTTTTAATCGACGAGCATAGACAAGTGAAAACATATTTTCATTTTAAAATACACAACTTTCTTGAGTTAGTAATTCTATTGCTAATCGCCACATGTATTTTTATGCCAATTATATTTATAATTATAAAAGGATTAAATTTTAAAATTATTTCAACTATTCAATCCTTATACTTGTTGGAGTCGCTTTATAACACATTTATAATTTGTCTCTTTTCTGGCATTATTTCTACCGTGCTTGTATACAATCTTCTGATTTTGACGAAAAAAAGAACCAAGATATCTGAGTCATTAGTGTATAGTTTAATAATTTTATCACCTGCTATCATGGCAGTCGGTTATTACATATTTTCTTATAAATTAAACATTCTTCAATTTCCAAATATTATGATTGTTATAGTTCTAAATGCCTTTTTTGTTTTGCCTTTTACGTATAATTATTTGGCTCCATCATTTTTTAAAATAACAAAGGAAAATGAGGATATATCTAATAGCTTAAATATTTACGGCTTAAGCAGATTTATAACAATAGAGTGGCCTAGGCTTAAAAACTCTTTGATTACAGCCTTTTGTGTGTCCTCAATATTGTCTGCTAGTGACCTTGTGGTGATTTCTTTTTTTGGAACGAATAGCTTGTCAACCCTTACTCAAACAATATATAGACTCATGGGAAGTTATAGAATTGATGAAGCATATTCAGTATCACTTATATTACTGATATATTGCTTTTTATACTTCTTTGCGTTCGGTAAATTATTGGAGAAAATTAAATGGAACATTCATTAGATTTAACCTATCACTGGGCAGGTTTCTCTGCCCTTGCAATTTTTGTATTTGCTTATGGACTTGTAATGGCTGAGGAATTTACTCATTTAAGAAAATCTAAACCTGTTGTACTTGCCGCTGGTCTGATTTGGGGAATAGTCGCATTTGCTTATTCGGGAACTCCTCATTATGAAATGGTTGAACATGAAATAAGACATAGTTTCCTTGAGTATGCTGAGCTAGCATTTTTTCTTCTAGTAGCTATGACTTATATTAATGCATTAGAGGAGAGGAACGTCTTTAATTCATTGAAAGCCTGGTTAATTAAGAGCCAATTCAGCTACAGACAATTATTTTGGATCACAGGTGTCCTTGCTTTTTTTCTCTCTCCATTAGCAGACAATTTAACAACCGCTCTTGTACTATGTGCCGTTGTGGTAGCGGTTGGATCTTCAAGCCCCAAGTTCGTCGGTATTGCATGTGTCAACATTGTTGTTGCGGCAAATGCAGGAGGTGCTTTCAGTCCGTTTGGAGATATTACAACCTTAATGGTATGGCAGGCTGGTCAACTAGATTTTATTCAATTTTTTGCTTTAGTTATTCCATCGATAGTAAACTATATAATTCCAGCAAGTATAATGCATTTTTTTGTATCAGATCATAAACCTGATGTTCCAGAGGAAATTGTTGAAATTAAATACGGTGGAAAGATTATTATTCTTCTTGGTCTCTTAACAATACTAACAGCAGTTAGCTTCCATAACTTCCTGCATCTGCCACCAGTATTTGGTATGATGACTGGACTGGCTTATTTGCAGCTTTATAGTTTTTACATAAAGATAAATGTTACAGAAATTGAGGAGAAAAAATATGATTTCTTCGAGAATGTTGCTCATGTCGAATGGGATACATTGTTATTTTTCTTTGGCGTAATTCTAGCAGTTGGGGGATTAGGATTTATTGGCTATTTAGAATATGTTTCTCAATTCATGTATACAGATTTAGGTGCTACTACAGCTAATGTCTTAGTTGGAATTTTATCAGCAATTGTAGATAATATCCCTGTAATGTTTGCTGTCCTAACCATGGAACCTGCAATGCCAGATTCACAGTGGCTTTTGGTAACGCTTACTGCAGGTGTAGGGGGTAGTATGCTCTCAATTGGTTCTGCTGCTGGCGTTGCCTTAATGGGACAGTCTAGAGGGATGTATACTTTTTTTGGTCATTTAAAATGGACGCCGATTATAGCTATCGGATATTTTGCAAGCGTTTATGTGCATATACTTTTAAATTTTTAATGAAATACTTTGCATTAATTTTATTTGTTCTAATTACTAGTATTAATATCGCTATGACAGACAATGCACACGACTACTCCTTTAAGTCAATAAATGAAGAAGACATAATCAAACTCTCAGATTATAAGGGAAAAACTATCGTTGTGGTAAATACGGCTAGTCTATGTGGTTTTACATATCAATATGAGGGTTTACAAGCTTTGTATGAAACCTATTCAAGTAAAGGTCTTATGGTCATCGGTGTTCCATCTAACGATTTTGGAAATCAGGAATCGGGAAGCAATGAACAGGTAAAAGAATTTTGTGAAAGTACATTTAATATCACATTCCCTCTTACTGAAAAAAATATTGTAAAGGGAAACGATGCACACCCTTTTTTTCAGTGGTCAAAAAAGGAACTAGGATTTTTAGGTGGTGTACCTAGGTGGAATTTTCATAAAATAATCATAGATAAAAATGGTAATGCCTTAGCTGGCTTTACTGCCTTAACTAAGCCAAGCTCTAAAACATTCATAAGTCAGATTGAAAAAGCACTAAGTCTCTGAAAATATATTAATGCATGCAAGATATATTTATAGTTTTAGGTAACCAGCTCTTTGATTTAAAATATTTAAAAGATTTTAAACATTGTAAAATATTTATGGCAGAGGACTTAGGTCTCTGTACATACGAAAAGCATCATAAACTTAAAATATTGCATTATTTATCTTCAATGCGCAGCTATAGGGATTTACTGGTTAATAAAGGATTTCTTGTTGATTATTACGATTGTGAAAATAATTTTTCTTCCAGCTATGAAAGCAAGTTAGAAAAATCGATTAAAAAAAATAAACCAAATAAAATTTGGTCTTTTGAAATTGAAGATAAACCTTTCGAAAAAAAATTAATTAGATTTTTTAATTCTATTAATCTCGAAAGCGAAGTTGTCCAATCCCCAATGTTCCTTAATTCAAGAGATGATTTTAAAGAATATTTGAAAGATAAAAAAAAACCACTTATGGCAAATTATTACAAGCAGAGTAGAGTCAAATTTGATTTATTAGTAGATAATGGAAAGCCTATTGGAGGTAAATGGAGCTTTGATAAGGATAATAGAAAAAAGTTACCTCAAGGTATTAAATTACCAAAACATCTTGAAGTAACAGAGACCAAACACACAAAAAAATTAAAAAAATTTGTAAAGGAATCTTTTAAAGATCACCCTGGTGATACTGACAATTATTGGCTTCCTACAACTCATAAAGAAGCTTCATTATGGCTCGATAATTTTTTAGTAGAAAAATTAAATTTATTTGGTGATTATGAGGATGCTGTTAGTCAACGAGATAATATTTTATTTCATAGCGCATTAAGCCCTTTAATTAATACAGGACTAATTACTCCTATCGCCATTATTGATAAATTAAAAAATCTGAATCGTAAAGTTAAATTAAATTCTCTTGAAGGTTATGTTAGGCAGGTAATTGGTTGGAGGGAATTTATGCGAGGTATTTATCAAAACTACTCGATCCAGATGGAGAAGGGAAATTTTTTTAATCATAAAAGAAAATTCAAAAAAGTTTGGTATTCAGGTGATACGGGAATACCACCTCTAGATCATTCTATTAGGAATGCTATCAAATATGGTTGGGTTCACCACATTGAAAGGTTAATGATATTATCAAGTTTAATGAACCTATGTGAGATTGAGCCTAAACAGATTTATAAATGGTTCATGGAGATGTTCGTGGATGCATCTGAATGGGTGATGGTTCCAAACGTTTACGGGATGGGACTTTTTAGTGATGGAGGTATATTTGCAACTAAGCCCTATATCTGCGGATCAAGTTATTATTTGAAGATGATGGATTTTAAAAAAGGAGAATGGTGTGAAACCGTCGATGGACTTTATTGGAGATTTATAAATAAAAATAGGAAGTTTTTTAGCAGTAATCCAAGACTGAATATGATGGTAACTGTTTATGACAAAATGAATTCAGAGAGAAAGAAAAAAATCTTATTAAAAGCTGAGAACTTTATTAATCAATTCACATCATAGATTTTACTGCTCGAGAGCATTTTCTAAATTCATTAGGACTGGTCTTCCATCGTGGGCTGTGCTCAAAGGGATTATTTTACCATCGATAGAAGCGCAAAGTGTCGGGGCATGTCTTTTTTTATTACCCAGGTTTACCTCTAAATCGACAAGTATAAGTTTTGCATTATCAAGTATCTTTAAGATCTTCATATATTTCTCCTAGTAAAAAAAAATTGTTAATAAGTATAGTGAACCCAATAATTGGATTATGAATAGAAAAACTGATAAAAAATGAAATCTTTTGAAATTTTTTTCTGATTGAGAGTTACCAAGATTTGCTTCGTCTCTAAACTGATTAATTCTTGGAGTTATAAAAAATAAATTTGCTGCGAAAAAAATTGCTGAAACTAAGGAAATGATCCAATAAATAGATGTATAATTATTTAACGTGAGTAAAAAAGCAATAGAAGCTAAGATCATTCCATATAAAAACATACGCGGAAAAAGTTTTCGCAAAAATATACCAGCATCTTCAACTTTGAGAGTTTTAAAAACTACAGGCGATATTACTCCCATAAAAAAAAGCATAAATCCGACGATGAGTGAATGTAAGAATATTGCAAATTCTATCATTTTTTAGATTTTGAGAATTACTTACTTTTTGTTCTTTATTTCGCTGCCTTGAGCAATGTCTGGTTTAATTGCTTCATTATCTAAGATTGCTACAAATTGATGGTTTACATCTCTGTGCCCCATTTCATCATTGCGCACGGCAATGACTACGTCTCTCAGTCTGGCATATTGGGACAGATTCCAATAATCGATAGCTATTTGAGGTGCAGCAATATTTTCAATATTACCATTATCTATTTCTCTTAAATAGTCGGTATAACTTATTATTGCTTGCTCTTCGAAATATCCAACTATTCGATGACATGTACGAGGTGATATTAAATACATCAGAAAATACAAATTAAAAAATATCCCTTGAACCAAGATCACCAAAAATCTCTCAAACGGAGATGGTTTAGCAATATTAACGAACGTCATAAGATGCATTCTCTCGTTCTCTGCTTCGTCTAGAAGTGTTTTTATCCAACCCCTTCCTTCCTGCATTTTTCTCAAACTTTTGAGATGATTAAGCATACCAGCCACCATACCCGGAACAGCGGCAACAGTTTCTAAAATTACCGCGCGATGGCCATATCTTTTCCTAAAAAAAACATCAGCGAATAGCCTCAATAGTTTAGTGAAAGTTAATGCAACTTTGTCACTGAAATTTTTAGGTTCATAATGCGTAAACATTTTATTCATAATAAATATATAATACTTTTTCTACTTTTTTAAACGAGGTTAGTAAACAATGAAAACGACATATTGTCACAGAAATGGCGGTCCCTACGGGATTCGAACCCGTGATCTTCTGGATGAAAACCAGATATCCTAACCGCTAGACGAAGGGACCTAAATATTACTATTTATATATCTAATAATGGTTCTAAATCAACGTAAGATTAACGATTTTCTGCTTTAGAAATATCAATTATATGCAATTGAGGTATTTTTTTACCGCCCCACTCATTTATTTTTATCTTGCCCAATAGGTCTATAAAAGATCCTTTGTTTTTGATCAATTCCTCTCCTAGCTTAGTCTTAACGCTTCTGAATGCCATTGCTTCGATAAACCTTCCTCCATCTGACTTTATGAGACATTTAAAATGATCATCACCAATTTTATCAACAGCTGCAACATATACATTTTTAAAAATAAAAGCTGGTTCAGGATTTTCTGATCCAAAGGGTCCAATTTTTTCAATTTCTTGATTTACTTCAAGATTAATTGCTGAAGTACTCAAAATAGAGTCAGCAAATAAAATAGTTTCATCATCATTTTCAATTTTTTTGCTAGAAATTTGTCTATCAAAAAATTCACTTAGTTTAGGTATCATCTCCGACTTAATAGTTAATCCTGCGGCCATAGCGTGTCCGCCACCTTTCTCAACTAAATTGCATTGCACAGCAGCAACAACTAGCTGACCAATATCGATTCCCTTAATTGAACGACCTGAGCCCTTTGCCTCACCATTATTTACTGCAAATACAATACTTGGCCTATTAAATTTTTCTTTCAATCGACTTGCGACGATTCCAATCACTCCCTCATGCCAATCTTCTCCGGCTACTATAAGTAATTTATTTTTTAATTTTTCCTCATCTACTTGAGATATAGCCTGGTCTAAAACGTAACTTTCAATCGTACGTCTCTCCATATTAAATTTGTCTAGATTTTTTGTTAAACTATCAATCTTGTATTTATCACTTTCCGTCAACAGTTCAGTCCCAAAACTTGAATAACCTAATCTACCACCAGCATTAATTCGTGGGCCAATCTTAAAGCCTAAATCATAAACCGAGACTTTCGACTTTATTTTCGATACTTCAATCAAGGATTTCAATCCCGGGTTTAAACGTTTATTAATTACATCAATACCTCTTGATACTAAAATTCTATTAACGCCTTTTAAAGGAACAGCGTCACAAATTGTGCCAAGCGCTACTAAATCTAATAATTCAATTAAGTTAGGCTCTTTTAATAGTTTTTTTTCAAACCAGCCCTCATCCCTCAATTTTCTGTTAAGACCAACAGTAAGCATAAAAGTAACACCAACTGCGGCCAGGTAATTTAGTCCAGAAGTATCATCTATTCTATTGGGGTTAATGATAGCTTTTGCTTCAGGTAAACTTATTTCAGGTAAATGATGATCTAAAACAATAACATCCATACCTTGTTGATTTGCATAAGCTATTTCACTGTGTGCCATTGTTCCACAATCAACGGTAATAATTACATTGGTATTCTGAGATTTGAACTTAGAAAATGAATTGATACTTGGTCCATATCCTTCTGTGAATCTATCAGGTATATGAAAATCCAGATTAATTGATATTTGTCTAAAATAGTTGACTAAAATGGATGTTGATGTAGATCCGTCTACATCATAATCGCCAAAAATTGAAATACGATCTTCATCCAAAATTGCTTTGAATATTCTTTCGCATGCAATATCCATATCTGTTAGTGTACTTGGGTCTGGAATACTATTTTTAAGCGACGGGTTAATATAGGATTGTATGTCCTTATAATTTACATTTCTTATACTTAGCAACTTTGCAACAAGTGGGCTAACATCATGGCTCTGCGTAATATAATCGACATCTTTTTCATTGTATTTCTTTAGAGACCATTTTTTATTTGTTAAAGAATAGAAATTCTTGTTGAAAGAATCATCTTTCATAAATTAATTTTTTTTATGATAAGTCTCAATATATTGAGATGGTGAATCACCAGTTCGAAGTACAAGTGAATGCGTAACATAATGACCTCTAGCTGACTTAACGCCTCTAACCATAGTGCCTTCAGTAACTCCTGTCGCTGAAAAAATAATGTCACCATACGCAAGATCATTTAGATAGTATTTTTTTTCAAGATCTTTAATACCAATCTTTTCAGCTCTCATCTTTTCATCTTCATTATTGATTACAAGTCTGGTCTGCATTTGACCTCCAATGCATTGTAACGCAGCTGCAGCTAAAACTCCCTCAGGAGCTCCACCAATGCCAAGATAAATATCAACTGGGTTTAATTCTTGTGTTGTCATGATAATACCCGCAACATCGCCATCAGGTATTAATACTATTTTAGCCCCAATAGTTCTTAAAGACTCAATTATATTATCATGTCTTGATCTTTCTAAAACACATGCAGTAATCTTACTGACATCAACTTTTTTTACACTGGCTAGACTCTTGATATTATCTTCTACAGAGGCATCTAAATCAATAATATCTTCTGGAAAACTGCCTCCTACAGCGATTTTATTCATGTATGTGTCAGGCGCATACAATAAGCCACCTCTTTGCGAGGCTGCTATTACAGACAGAGAATTGGGCATTCCCTTTGCGGTAATTGTAGTTCCTTCCAGAGGATCAAGTGCAATATCTACCTCGTGATTATTCCCAGTTCCTACCTCCTCACCAATATATAGCATAGGAGCTTCATCCCGCTCTCCCTCACCAATTACAATTCTACCATTGAAATCAATCGCATTTAATGCTGTTCTCATTGAGTCAACAGCCGCTTGATCTGCGGCTTTTTCATCTCCAAGTCCAATTAACATAGAAGATGCAATGGCAGCTTTTTCAGTTGCGGCTACAATTCCGGAAGCATACTGAGTTGAAATTATTGTCATAACGAATCTTCTATTCTTATAAATTTAACAGAAGAGCTAACTTCTGGAAGTATTTTAATTTGTTTTATTGCAGAAATTAATAAAGCCTCTTTTATTTTGTGGGTAATTAAAATTATTTCTGCAAAACTAGATTTGTTTGAAGGTTTTTGAATTATGCTTTTAATTGAGATTTTGCGCTTCGAGAGAGCTTTCGATATTTTTGCCATCACTCCAGCTTTATCCAGTGCGGAAATTCTTAAATAATAAGCAAAGAATAAATCTTCAATCTTAGCAATTTTCATTATTTTCTTTTTATTAATCGAAACACCAAGAGGGTAGTTTTTTGTTTCTCTTACAATATCCATCAAATCAGACATCACTGAAGCACCTGTAGGCCCAGCCCCTGCTCCAGGTCCAATTAGCATATTTCTTCCAATTACCGAGTCTTCAATTACAACAGCATTCGTCTCATTTTCAACTTTTGCTATTTCTGAACTTAGTTTTACAAAACAAGTATGAACACGCTGTTGTATCTTGTCTTTACTTTTTGTAGCAACAGATAAAAGTTTAATTGTATACCCAAGTTCATTTGCGTATTCAAAATCGTAATTATCAATTTTTGTTATTCCTTCAACATACGTAGACTTAAAATTTACTGGAATATCAAATGCTAAACATGAGAGTAACGTAATCTTGTGAGCCGCATCAATACCTTGTATATCAAACGTGGGATCTAACTCTGCAAAACCTTTTTTTTGTGCTTCGTTTAGAACAAACTGGTAACTGCCTTCATTATTTTCCATTTTTGTAAGTATATAATTGCAAGTACCGTTTAAGATTCCATAAACTTTTCGAATTGAGTTGAACCTAAGGTTTTCTCTAATTGCTTTTACGACTGGAACGCCCCCAGCAATTGCAGCTTCAAAATTAAGGCTTACATTAGTTTTTTCAGCTAGCTTTGCTAACTCATTTCCATGCATTGCCAGCAATGCTTTGTTAGCTGTTATTACATGCTTTCCGTTAGATAGAGCTTTTTTTACTAGTTTATAAGCAATACCGCTAGATCCACCTATCAACTCAATAACTATATCAATTTCAGAGTTGTTAGCCAGACTCATTGTATTATTGGTCATTGGTAGTGATGGCGTCGATATGTTTCTTTTTTTTCTTAAATTTTTTACCGCTACACTAATTACTTTAATATTGGCGGCCTTCTTTGATCCAGCCTTAAAGCTTTTTAGCTGCTTGATGAAACCCTGGCCGACAGTTCCTAAACCAGCTATTCCTATCCCGAGCGTTTTATTCATTGATAACAACTTTTTTAGGAACACTCTCTATGTCAGGCTTTTCGTCAACAGATAACTCATCAGTATTTTCAGAAAATTCCTGATTAGATAATAGTTCATATATGGAATAGTTCTGAAAAGCGGAACATCCTTGTAATATAAGAAGAACTAAGAATAATTGAGGAAGTATTCTATTCATTTATTATACCCTTTGTCTCTTCAAATTCATTCATCACATTAAAATTTTGAATGGCCTGACCTGCTGCGCCTTTAACAAGATTATCAAGCGCGCTCACAATGCATATTTTATTATCCTTATATCCCTTTTTTACACCAATTACTAAATTATTTGTTCCGATAACATCTTTTGTAGATGGAAAAGTATCTAATGGCATAATTTCGATAAATGGCTCATTTTTAAATCTCATTGAAAGAGTCTCATGAACTTCCTTATGAGAGGAATTTTTAAGTTCCACATAGATATTGCTTAGTATACCTCGTTCAACAGGAATTAAATTAGCAGAGAAAAATATTTCAACTTTATTATTTATATTTCTTGATAATTCTTGGTTAATTTCGGCAATATGTTTATGATCGCCCACACCATAAGTTTTTATAGTTTCTTTCACTTCAAGCATTAGACTTTGAGGATCATTTGTTTTACCTGCGCCAGAATATCCAGATTTAGAGTCAACTATGATGCTATCTGTATCAATTAAATCATTTTTTACCAGTTCAATTAATGGCATCAACACACTGGTTGCGTAACATCCAGGATTAGCAATGTGCTTGCTTACCTTTATTTTATCTCTATAGATTTCTGTTAAGCCGTACTGAAATTCATCAACTAACTTTAAATTATCATGTTGAAAACCGTACCATGTCAAATAATCGTCAGGTTTATCGAGTCGAAAATCAGTAGAAAGATCTATTAATCTTACTCTATTATTAAATAGATTAATAATTTTGTAGAGATTCTTATTTGGCAAACAATTAAAAATATAATCAACATCGTTAAAATTGATTTCATCAAGTTTCTGATATTTAAGACTCGCTTTTTGATTATCTTGCATTTTGTCTAGATTTGGA
>CABZHO010000018.1 GCA_902525595.1 uncultured Pelagibacteraceae bacterium
ACAAATTCATAAATATTCAGTTAAGTTTTATCAAGAGCTTGAAAAAGAAACGGGACAAGATGTTGGCTTTAGAGAGGTAAGTAATATTCGACTAGCTGAAAACCAAGATCGTATGGATGAATACCGGCAATACGCTGGTGTAGCCGAGACAATTGGAGTGAAGGTAAATTTTCTAACTCCTGAGGAAGTACAGAAGGCCTGGCCACTTTGTTCTATTGAAGGTCTTGTCGGTGCTATTCAGCATCCTGAAGATGGATATATACAACCTAATGATCTAACCCAAGCTTTGGCAAAAGGCGCACGCGCATTGGGCGCAGAAATTTATAGACAAACCGCCGTTACAGCACTGGAACAATTACCTGATGACTCCTGGATTGTGACAACCGATAAGGGAGAGATTAAGTGCGATGTTGTTGTTTCGTGTTCAGGAAACTTTGTAAGACAAACTGGAGAAATGGTTGGTTTGGATATTCCAGTTATTCCTGTTGAGCACCAATATATTGTAACAGAGGCTCACCCAAAAATTTTAGAAAGACAAAAAGAAGGCCTTCCTGAGATGGGAGTATTAAGAGGTTCTGATGGTGCATGGTATATGCGCGAAGAAGCAG
Source organism: uncultured Pelagibacteraceae bacterium (assembly GCA_902525595.1). Taxonomy (GTDB): domain Bacteria; phylum Pseudomonadota; class Alphaproteobacteria; order Pelagibacterales; family AG-422-B15; genus CACNXQ01. The sequence continues at coordinate 609 of CABZHO010000018.1, forward strand.
GCGGACTAATATTAGGTCCCTATGAAAAAGGTGCTCCAGCTTGTTATGTCAATGGCCCAAGCAAAGATTGCGAATATGAATTATTTCAAGAAGATTTGGACAGACTAGGACCTCATATTGAGCACGCGATAAACCGTGTACCTATTTTTGGAGAAGCAGGAATTAAAAAAGTTTATAATGGAGCAATCTGTTATACGCCAGACGGAAGTCCTATTATAGGCCCTGCATGGGATAGAAAAAATCTTTATCTTAATGATGGACATTCATTTGGTGTAACAGCTGCTGGGGGTGCAGGATGGCAAATTGCTGAATGGATCGTTGATGGCGAACCGACCATTGATATGCTTGGAGTTGAGCCAAGGAGATTTGGTGATTATGCGTCAAAAGCTTATCTAATTAAAAAAAATGAAGAAGCTTACGCAAATGTTTTTACAATTCATTACCCGGATGAAGAAAGGCCTGCAGGAAGGCCTCTGAGACAGGCCCCATGTTATGATCGTTTAAAAAATCTTGGCGCAGTATTTGGTCAAAAATTCGGCTGGGAAAGAGCGAACTGGTTTGCGCCAGAAGGTGTGCCGCAAGAAGATGATTGGTCGTTTAGACGCTCTTCATGGTTCGAGCATATTGGTAATGAGTGCAAGAATGTTTCCGAAAATGTAGGCTTGCTAGACATGAGTGCGTTTGCAAAATGTAGAATAAGCGGGCCAGGCGCTGAAGAATTTCTTGATAATCTTGTTGCCAATAAACTACCAAAAAAAATTGGTCGAACAAACCTCTGTCATGCACTAAATACTAAAGGTGGAGTACACTCAGAATTTACAATAATGAGGGAGTCTGCTGATAGTTTCTATTGTGTTTCAGCAGGAGCGTGGCAAAGACTAGATCATGACTGGATTAAAAAACACATGCCTGATGGTAGGAGTGTAAAATTTGAAAATATTACCAACCAAGTGGGCGTGTTGGTTGTTGCAGGTCCCAAATCTAGAGAATTATTAGAACGTGTATCTTCTGATGATTTTAGCAATGATGCCTTTCCTTGGTTGTCTGGCAAGAAAATTAGAATAGGAAGTGCAGAAACATTAGCAATAAGGGTGAATTTTGTTGGGGAGCTTGGATGGGAAATTCATTCACCAATAGAAGTTCAAAATCATATTTTTGATGCATTAATGGAAGCTGGAAAAGATTTGGGTTTGAAACCTTTTGGCATTAGAGCAATGGACTCATTAAGATTAGAAAAATCTTACAAGCTAATTGGGACAGAGCTATCGATCGAATATGCTGGTTATGAGTCGGGTATTGATCGCTTTATTCATCCAAATAAAGGCCAATTTATTGGAAGAGATGCACTTGTTCAATGGAGGGAGAAAGGTTTTGACAATTCATTTGTTACACTTGAGGTTCACAATGCCTCCAATGCTGATGTGCTTGGCAATAATCCAATATATGCGAATGGAAAAGTTGTTGGTCGCGCAACTGGTGGAAACTTTGGCTTTAGAGTCAATAAGTCCCTAGCATTAGCTATGGTCAGTCCCGCTCATGCTGAGGTTGGAACGAAACTCAAGATAGATATATTAGGTGATATGCACGATGTAACCGTAATACCTGAAAGTCCATATGACCCTGAGAATCAAAAACTCAGATCTTAGTTATTATTTAAGTGATAGGCGCATCAAAAGTTTATGATCAGCTTATTAAAGATAACCAAATAGAAACCAACGCTAATCAAAAAAATCTAGTTACTGAATTAGATAAATTTTTGTCGAATAATAAAAAAAATTTTGTACAAAAATTATTTCAATCTAAAAGATACGAAAAAAAGTGTTTCTATCTGCATGGAGGTGTAGGTATTGGAAAGACTTTAATTATGGATTTATTTTATAACGAACCAAATCTATATAAAAAAAGAAGAGTACATTTTCATGAGTTTATGATCGATATACATGATCAGCTACATAAATTAAGAAGTGAAAAAAATTCAAAAGATTTTATAATTTCGAAACTTGTTAAAGAGATTAAATTAGAATCAAATTTTTTATTTTTTGATGAGTTTCAGGTAACTAATATTGCAGATGCAATGATACTTGGACATTTATTTGAGGCATTTTTTAAACATAATATAACAATCATTTTAACATCTAACTCCAGCCCAGAAGAGTTGTATAAAGATGGACTACAAAGAGATCTTTTTTTGCCATTTATAAGTTTAATAAGAGAAAACTCTCTGATTCATGATCTTTCAATAAATATTGACTATAGAACCAGATCATTGAGTGAAGGAAAAAACTTTTTTTTATCGACGTCACCAGTCAGTAAGTTGAAAATTAAGGATATTTATGACAGCCATTCAAATAAAACGTTCATACAAGATAGGGTGATAAGTGTGAAAAAAAGGGATTTTATCGTTAAGAATGTCTCGAATAATATAGCTTGGTTTCAATTTACTGAAATTTGTGGAGATGATCGGGGAACAGAAGACTACTTAGAAATGATAAAAATAGTTAAAATCTTGATTATTGAAAATGTACCCTCTTTTGACAATTCAAATGCAAATCTTCAAGAAAGATTTATTAATCTCATTGATGTTTTATATGACAACAAAATTAAATTATACTTAAGCTCAGCTAAAGAAATAAATAAGCTTGGTAGCGCCTATCACTTAAAAACTAAATTTAATAGAACCATTAGCAGACTTTTGGAAATGAAATCGCAATAATTGTAAAATGAAGATAGCAGTAATAGGTGCAGGAATAGCTGGAATTTCATCAGCAAATTGGTTAAAGAAATATGGTCAGGACGTTACTTTATATGACATGAATGAGCCTGGGTCACAAGCGAGTTATGGTAACGCAGGAACATATGCAAAATATGCAAATATCCCAACAAACTCCGCGTCTTATTTTTATTTATTCCCGTATTTATTATTAAATAGAAATAGCCCATTATTTATTAGTCTGAAACGGCTGCACAAAACCATACCTTGGATTGCCAAATATCTTAGTAATTGTAGAAAAAAAAGAGTTGATCATACCATTGAACATCTAACAACTTTACTATTACAGATGGACTCTGGTTATGAAGATTTGTTTAAAGAAGCGGAAGTTGAAAAGTATATCTCGAGAGAGTCAATTATGTACGGCTGGTCAACGAAAATTTTTTTTAATTCTGCAAAAAAAGATTTTTATAAAAGAGAGAAAACAGGCATTAAAACAACGATACTAAGTCACGACGATATTTCTGATCTTGAGCCAAATATAAATAATATCTTTTACAAGGGCGCGTTATTTGAAGGCAGTTATTTTGCTAAAAGCCCAATTAAAGTCAGTGAAGCGCTGATGAGGTTATTATTAAATAAGGGAGGCGAATTTAAGAAAGAGAAAGTTGTATCGATCACAATGACTGACAATAATAAAGTTAATGTTAAAACAGATATAGGGAGCACAATATTTGATAAAGTTGTGATTACATCTGGTATATGGTCTAAAGATATTACTGATAAAATAGGTGACAAAGTGCCGCTGGAGTCAGAGAGAGGATATCATTTAGTTAATCCAGAATTAAAAAATATTGTTGATCGCCCAATTTCTTGGCAAGAAAGAGGAACCTATTTTACACCAATGACTGACGGACTAAGAACTGGCGGAATTGTTGAATTTGGCGCTTTAGACGATAAAAAAAATGATAAAGTTTTGAAATTTTTAAACAGAACACTGAAAATGGTTTTTCCAGAAGCTGGCCATCCTCAAAAAACATGGGTTGGGTTCAGACCTTCAGTTCCAGACTCACTTCCTGTGATTGGACAATCGTCAAAAAACCCTTATATTTATTATAATTTTGGTCATCAACATATTGGGTGGTCATTGGGTGGCATTTCAGGGAAATTGATTGCTCAAGAAATTTGTGCAAATAATACTGATATTGATTTGTCTCCTTATTCTGTTGAGAGGTTTTAATTATGAAATACTCATTATTTAATTTGATAAAGAATTCCTTTTCTTATCATGAGAATTGGGAGAAAGCGTGGAGTAGTCCTGAATTAAAATCAGAGTATGATGTAGTTATCGTTGGCGGCGGCGGTCATGGTCTTGGAACAGCATATTACTTAGCAAAAGAATTTGGTGTTAAAAATATAGCAGTTCTTGAAAAAGGTTGGATTGGTGGAGGCAATACAGGCCGAAACACAACAATAATAAGATCGAATTATTTATGGGATGAGAGTGCGGCATTATACAACCATGCTGTTAATTTATGGGAAGGCCTTTCTAGTGAACTTAATTTTAATGTTATGTTTTCACAAAGAGGATTATTTCACCTAGCACATTCAGTTCATGACATGCAGGAAATATCAAGAAGAGGTTATTCAAATTATTTAAATGGTATTGATGCTGAAATTCTTAATCAAGAGCAAGTTGCAAAGAAAATACCTCATATAAATGTTAATGGCAGATATCCAGTTCTAGGTGCATTGCTGCAGAGAAGAGCCGGAACAGCGCGGCATGATGCTGTAGCCTGGGGATACGCAAGAGCTGCTGAGAATCTTGGAGTTGATATTATTCAAAATTGTGAAGTTAAAGGTATTGATGTTTCAAATGGTAAGGTAGTAGGTCTTCAAACTACAAAGGGTGCTGTGAAAGTAGACAAGGTTGGTCTTGTACCTGCAGGACATTCTTCAGTGCTAGCAAATATGGCTGGATTTTCTCTACCAATAAATTCTGTTCCTTTACAGGCTTTGGTAAGTGAGCCTGTTAAGCCAATTTTAGATTGTGTAATCATGTCAAATTCTGTTCATGTTTATGTCAGCCAATCTGATAAAGGTGAACTAGTGGTTGGAGCAGGCTCCGACGCATATAATTCATATTCGCAAAGAGGATCATTTGATATGATTGAGCATATGATGGCCCCTCTTGTTGAATTATTTCCAATATTTTCGAGACTTAAAATGCTACGTAGCTGGGGTGGGATAGTAGACGTGACACCCGACAGAAGTCCAATTATTGGCAAAACACCTGTTAAAGATTTATTTATTAATTGTGGCTGGGGAACTGGTGGGTTCAAAGCAACCCCGGGATCTGCTCACGTGTTTGCAGAGACAGTTTTCAAGGGCGAACCAAATGACATTGCTGCACCATTCTCAATTGATCGACATTTCTCAGGAGCATTGGTTGATGAAGCTGCAGCTGCAGCAGTTGCTCATTAAATATTATTTTTATGTTTATAATTAATTGCCCATATTGTGGAGAGAGAGATCAGACAGAATTCACATGTCATGGCGAAGCGCATATTGCAAGACCAGAAAAACCCTCAGAAGTTACTGATGAAGAATGGGGTAAATATCTTTTTTTTAGAAATAATCCAAAGGGAATGCACTTTGAGAGATGGACCCACGATCACGGATGTAGAAGGTGGTTTAATGTAATGAGAAATACAGTGACTGATAATATTATAAAAACATATAAAATGGGCGAGCCTAGGCCAGAGATTCCCAATGAGTAATCAAAATAGAACAACTTACGGAGGTAAAGTAGATCGTAATAAGCCGATTAACTTTACGTTTAATGGCAAATCGTACACTGGCTATCAGGGTGATACATTAGCTTCTGCATTAATAGCCAATGATGTGCATTTAGTGGGACGAAGTTTTAAATATCATCGAGCAAGAGGAATATTAACTGCTGGCTCAGAGGAGCCTAATGCAATTGTGCAGCTTGGAATAGGAGCAAGAACAGAACCAAATATTCGCGCAACAGAAATAGAACTCTATGAAGGTTTGGAAGCAGCAAGTCAAAATTGCTGGCCATCAGTGAATTTTGACATCGGCGCAATGAACAATATTCTCTCAAGAATATTTCCGGCTGGTTTTTACTATAAAACGTTTAAATGGCCTCCCAGCATGTGGTTGTTTTATGAACACTTCATTAGAAAAGCAGCTGGCCTTGGGCAATCACCGACTGCAAAAAATCCAGATAGATACGAGCAAAAATTTTTTCACAATGATTTAACGATTGTAGGCGCGGGTATTTCTGGATTACTTGCGGCACTAGGAGCTGGTCGATCTGGTTGCAAAGTTTTATTAATCGACGAAAACCCTGAGTTAGGAGGGTATCTCTTAGATTATGATTTTTCTATAAATGAAAAAGACGGAAAAAAATGGATCAAAAATATTACTGACGAATTAAACGGTTTATCAAATGTTACAATACTTAAAAGAACGACTGCAATGGGCTACTATGATTATAATTACTTAACTGCTCTTGAAAAAGTAACCAATCATCACTCTGAGTTATCAAACACTTTACCGAGAGAGAGGTATTGGAGAATACGTTCCAAAAAAGTAATTTTAGCACAAGGAGCTTTTGAACGACCTTTAGTCTTTGCAGATAATGATCGGCCAGGAATTATGATGGCATCCGCAGGCCAAAAATATTTAGCTCGTTTTGGAGTACTGCCAGGAAAGTCAGTTGTTCTTTTTACAAATAATGATCACGCTTATATGACAGCCTATGCATTTGTCAAAAAGGGTGCCAAAGTTACCGTTATAGATACAAGAGAAAGCGTAAATACGAAAATTACAGAAAAATGTATTTCGCTCAATATAAAGATTTATAAATCTTATTCTATTATAAAGACTTACGGAGATAGGAAAGTAAATAAAATTGAATTGCAAAAAGTTGACAAAGATCAGGGACAATTAATTGGTGAAATCGAGTCAATTTCTACAGATTGTATTTTAATGTCAGGTGGATGGAACCCAGCGGTACAATTATTTAGCCAATCAAGAGGAAAATTAAAATATGATCTAAAGCTCAATACTTTTGTTCCTGATAAACTTGTAAAAGATCAAAAAATTATTGGTTCGAATAATGGACAGTTTAATTTAGAAGAAAATCTAAATGAATCATATCAGGCTGGATTTATGCTTGCAAAAGAGCTTAATTTTAACAGTGTTGAAAATATAAAATGGACTGGTCAAGAAGAAATAGGTTTTACTCATTCGGATGTTGAACCTTATATGCTTGGTAAGAAAAAGATAACTCAAGGCTCAAAACATTTTATAGATTTTCAAAATGACGTAACAGCAGCAGACATTTTTTTAGCTCAAAGAGAAGGATATATCAGTGTGGAACATACCAAAAGATACACCACAACTGGGATGGGGACTGATCAAGGCAAAACTTCAAACGTTAATGCTTTAGCTTTAATGTCTCACATACATAATAAGCCGGTTGATGAAATTGGACATACAACTTTCCGGCCACCGTACGCGCCTCAAACCATCGGAGCTATTGCAGGAAGAAGTGTAAATAAACTTTTTGATCCAGAGCGAAAAACATCAATACATGAGTGGCATGTTGGAAATAAAGCTGTCTTTGAAGATGTTGGTCAATGGAAAAGACCCTATTATTATCCAAAAAACAAAGAGAATATGCACGATGCTGTCAAAAGGGAATGTCTTGCGGTAAGGGAAAGTCTGGGCATTTTGGACGCTTCAACTTTAGGCAAGATTGATCTTCAGGGTCCAGATACTGCTAAGTTTTTAAATATGATTTACACAAATGCCTGGTCCCAGCTTGATATAGGGTCTTGTAGATATGGAATTATGTGTAATGAGCATGGAATGATATTTGATGATGGTGTGACGACGAGAATAGGTGAACACCATTATCACATGACAACAACTACAGGCGGTGCAGCCAGAGTGATGTCATGGTTAGAAGAGTTTCTACAAACAGAGTGGCTGGATATGAAAGTATTTTGTACCTCTGTTACAGAACAATGGTCGGTACTGTCTATCTCAGGCCCAAATTCAAGAGTTTTCTTACAAGATTTAACAGATATCAATCTATCAAAAGAGTCGTTTCCTTTTATGAAATTTAGGGAAGGGCAAGTATGCGGCATCAAAGCAAGAGTTTTTAGAATTAGTTTTACTGGCGAGCTCAGTTACGAGGTTAACGTACCTGCACGTTATGGAAAATTTGTTTGGGAACAATTCATTGAACATGGAAAGAAATATAATATCACACCATATGGCACTGAGACAATGCATGTACTAAGAGCTGAAAAAGGATTTATTATTGTAGGACAAGATACAGATGGTAGCGCTACACCAATTGATATGAATATGGATTGGATAGTTTCAAAAAAGAAAGAAGACTTCTTAGGAAAAAGATCTTTTACAAGACCGGATACTATAAGACCTGACAGAAAAAAATTCGTTGGCTTACTTATAAATGATAAAAAAACAGTTCTTCCTGAAGGTTCTCATATTGTTGAAAAAGCTCTAAAGCAACCACCTATGAAAATGTTAGGTCACGTAACATCAAGTTATTATAGCCCTACTCTTGGGCACCCAATTGCACTAGCTATGTTGCAAGATGGCTTAAATAGAATGGGGGAACAAGTTCTCATTCCATTAATGAGTGGAAAAGTAGTTGAGGCAACAGTCTCAGACACAATTTTTTATGATAAGGAAGGTATGAGAAATAATGAATAGTCAAGAACAATCATATTCTCCACTTTCTCAAAAAGAAAAGATCACCTCAAACAACATTAGATTGCAGCAAATAGAGTTTCTAGGAAAATTAAACTTAAGGCTGCAAGAAGACGACGCTGAAGTTAGGCAAATAGTAGAAGAATATCTTAATTACAATTTACCTAAAATAGCTGGAGAGGTAACGGGTAACAATGAAACTCGAGTATTATGGCTTGGACCAAATGAGTACTTAATACTGTGTGAAAATGAAAAAAAAGATAATATAATCAATGAATTAAACATATCTCTTACAAACTCATTTTACTCAATTGTTGATGTGTCTGATTATTATTTAACAATGAGATTAAGTGGCCCGAAAAGTATTGATGTATTAACCAAGGCATGTCCGCTCAATTTCGAGCAAGCTCTTACAAAAGGAAATACGTGTGCTCAATCTTATATTAGTAAGGCTACTGTTTTAATTGATAGAATATCTGATGATTTAGTTTTTGATATTTCAGTTAGGTGGAGTTTTGCTGATTACTTATGGGATTGGCTGGCCGATTCAAGTAATGAATTTACCTTACATGAAGAATAAATATCGTGAAAATTTCTTTACTGTTAGCTTTATATAGATCTTTTCTAAAAAAATGTCCTAGCTGCGGTAAGGAAAGTATTTATATTCGATATTTAAAACTGAAGACCAATTGTGGTAATTGTAATGAAGAATTATCTATTTATAGAACAGATGATTTTGGGCCTTGGCTTACGATCATTATTGTAGGACACATTATTGTTCCGTTAGTTTTGTATATTGAACAAAGCTATTCGCCTCAATTATGGTTACAGGCTACAGTTTGGATACCAATTACAATTCTGTCTGTTCTTTATGTACTTCCAATTTCAAAAAGTATTTGTTTAGCTATTTTGTGGAAACTCAAAGAAAAATGACGATTCGATTAGCTATATTATTTTTTTGTATATTATTTAATACATCTGTCTTTTCAGAAAATACAAATTCTCCAACTCATCATTTACCTGATGGTACTTATTCAAATACCAATGGCATACCTTATGAAAGCAGTTTTAAAAAACTGTTAAAGTGGAGTTGGGAAAGGAGAAGTAAAGAATTAGATACCTACAAGTTTGAAATAACAAAGCCTAATTTTGAGGAAATTTATAAAAACGAAAACATAGCTATTACTTGGATTGGTCATGAAACATTTTTGTATCAAAATAAAGAATTAAATATATTAACTGATCCACATTTTACAGAACGTGCTTCACCGTTTGCCTTTGCAGGACCAAAACGTTATACAGCGCCAGGAATGAGTATTGATGATTTACCAGATATTGATGTAGTGACCATTTCCCATAGTCACTATGATCATCTTGATTATAAAAGTGTTAAATTATTGTCTAATAAATTTGAAAATATTATATTTTTAGTACCATTAGGTCTAAAAGAATGGTTTGAAGGCAAGGGCATATTAAATGTTCGAGAATTTGATTGGTGGGAAACAACTAGAGTAAAGAATACTGAAATCACATTTGCCCCAGTTCAGCATTGGTCAGCTCGAGGCTTATTTGACAGAAATGAAACTTTATGGGGAGCCTGGCATTTTAAAAATTATTTTCATAGTTTCATACATTTAGGTGATACAGGTTATTCTGAAGATTTTAAGGAGATTAGAGCTAGACTGGGAAAAGTTGATTTGGCAGCTATTCCAATAGGCGCTTATGAGCCTAGATGGATAATGAAAGTTTCTCATATGAATCCTGAAGAAGCAGTGAAGTCTTTTCTTGATTTAGAGGCAAACAAAGCTATTGGAATGAATTGGGGAACTTTTAGACTTACTGATGAGCCAGCAACAGAACCACTAAAAAGATTAACTGAAGCAACAAAAAAGTTTGGCGTATCTAATGAAGTGTTTTTTACCGTTAAACACGGTCAAACTTACCTCGATGATTGAAGCTTTATTTTTGATAAAAGATATAATCCAATAAAAGAAATATATAGGCCAAGAATAAGTGAACTAACACTAGACTCAAACCATATAGGTAAACTCATTAGTTCAAAACCTAGCTCTAAAATTTCATTTAATAAAATAAAAATAATTAAAGCGAAAAAACACGAGAAATAGTGAAAATAACTGTTTGGTATTCTTTTGAAATTAAAATATTTATAGTCAATATTTTTTCCAATAAAGAAACCAATTATTAAACCACCGATACCGGTGACGATTGTGGTTTCATGATCAGAAGGCCAAAGAAAGTATAATATTATAAAAATAAACATTAACCCTGCATATTGAGTAAAGATCGAAAAATTTATTTTTCCTATTTCGATATTTTTATAGACTATGGATGCCAAGTACAAAGTGATCAATCCAAATATCATTCCTCCCAAAACATCCCCAACATCGTGAACACCTAAGTAAATACGGCTTAAGGGAACACCTAATAAAAAAAGAATGGAAACTGTCCTTACTATTGAATTCTTAGCTACTAAGGCAATGTAAAGCCAAATTACCACTGCAATTTGAGTATGACCACTTGGAAAGCCAAATGACGTTTCAGTTTGAAGCCAAGGATCAATATTGAGGGAGAAGTCAGGCCTCGGATCTTGGAAGATATCTTTCAACAAAGAGTTTATAATTGCAGTAAAGAATACAATGATAACCAATCTTCCAAAAATTTTTCTATCAAAACACCAATAAACGAAAGGAATAAACATGAAAAGAAAGTCTCGATATCCTAACCAAGTAAAAAACTCAAATAAAGGAGTTAAGTATGGAGTTCTTATATTAACAACCCAAGAAATGTCATTGAGAAAGCTATAAAGCATTTATATATTGTATTCACTATTTTATGTACTATATATCAGAAAATTATTACAAAGAAATTTAAATGAAAGCACTAGGATATAATACTTACGGAGATATTGACAATCTGGAAATACTTGAAGTAAAGGAACCAAGGATAAAGAAAACTGAAGTAATTGTTAAAGTTGCTGCAATTTCTATAAACCCTGTTGACATTAAAAAAATGCAAGGGGGATTCAAACCTATTACAAATATAAATAAATTTCCAATAACTACAGCTTGTGATTTTAGTGGAGAAATAACTGAAATTGGCCGTGACGTTGGTGCTTTTAAGGTAGGTGATAAAGTATTTGGAATGACAGATATTCTATTTGGTGGAAGCGCAGCAGAAAAAATAAGAATCTCACAAAAATTTATTTCGCTTGTTCCAAAAAATATTAGTCTTAATGAAGCTGCAGCAATACCCCAAGTAGGTAATACATCTCTGCTCGCATTGAGAAATATTGCCTCAATAAGGAAGGGGCATAAAATTTTGATTAACGGTGCATCTGGTGGAGTTGGTACATTTGCGCTTCAAATGGCAAAAATATATGAAGCAGATATTACTGCAGTTACAAGCGAGAGAAATAGTGACTGGATTAAAAATGATTTTAAAATTAATGATGTAATTGATTATACAAAAGATGATATCTTATCCACCGACAATAAATATGACATAATTTTTGATGCAAATGGAAATCTGTCATTTCCAAAAGTATCTAAAATTCTCTCAGCTAACGGTATTTATGTTAGTACAAAAAATAATATTTATAATAATATTGATGTAGCCAAACAACTATTTCAAAGAAAAAAATCAAGAGTCGTTTTATCAGGGCGAACTTCAACAGCAAATTTAGATTTGTTCAGAATGTGGATCGAGGATGGAAAAATAAAGCCTATAATCGACAAAATTTTCTCCTTTGATAAATATCTTGACGCATATAAACATCTTAGCTCTGGCCGTGCGAGAGGCAAAATCATTCTTACTATTGATTAGAATGACAGATATCGAGATCAAGCAAATAATTAAACCGTTTCCCGCAACTGACGGTGCCGGTGTTAAACTAAAAAGAAGTATCGGAGTGGAACCTGACTATTTTGATCCTTTCCTAATGCTTGATGAGTTTGGTTCAGAAGATAGTAAGGATTATATTGCTGGTTTTCCCTCTCATCCACACAGAGGTATTGAGACAGTAACTTACATGCTTGCAGGAGAATTTGAACACAAAGATAGTACTGGCGGGGAAGGCAAGATGATGGCAGGAGATGTTCAATGGATGAAAACAGGAAGTGGCATAATTCATTCTGAAATGCCTGCTATGAAAGAGGGTAAACTACATGGATTTCAACTTTGGATTAATATGCCAGCAAGCCTTAAGATGAGCAAGCCCGAATACCACTACTTAGATGCTGACGAGATAAGCAAATATAGCGATTCAGATAAAGCGATAAAAGTAATTGCTGGTAGATATAAAGATACAGAAGGTCCGATCAACAAACATAACGTCGAACCAATATATTTAGATGTTGAACTTCAAAAAGAAAAAGAATTTCAATTTTCAATTCCTGAAACTCATAACAGCTTTATTTACTTAATTAATGGAACAATTAAAATCGGCAATAATACTAACGATATTATTGAAGGATCAACACTCATACTATTAACAAAAGGAGACATGTTGAAAGTATCAGCAGTCAAAGATGCTAAGTTTTTAGTAATTGCGGGCAAGCCTATTGGTGAGACAATAGCACGTGGCGGCCCCTTTGTGATGAATACAAAAAGTGAAATTATTCAGGCCATCAATGACTATAACAATGGAAAATTTGTAAGATAACAACTATGAAAACGCATATTTATGACCTGGAGGTTAAAGATATTGATTTGAATCTTATCAAAATGAGTAAATTTAAAGGTAAAACATTATTAATTGTAAATGTTGCTAGCGCTTGTGGTTTTACTCCGCAGTATACAGGCCTACAAAGTCTTTACGAAAAGTACAAGGATAAGGGTTTAGAAATCTTAGCATTTCCATGTAATCAATTTGGAGCTCAAGAAAAAGGGACAAATAATGATATAAAAAATTTTTGTGACGATAAGTATAGTATTTCATTCCCGTTATTCGATAAGGTTGAGGTTAAAGGAGAAAATGCCTCACCTCTTTTTGCAATGCTTACGAAGGCTGCGGGCAGAGAGATTAAATGGAATTTTACAAAATTCTTGATTAATAAAGATGGTGAGTTTGTAAGAGGTTTTGGTACACAAAAAACACCAGAAGAAATTGAAGAACACATTATGGAAGCACTTTGAGATGTCAGATACGATTAAAAAAATATTTATAGATCCTCAAACTTGTTACAAATTTACTGACAAAGAAGTGTTAAATGAGACTCTTCATGAGCTCTATAATCTTACAAAGTGGGGGCCTACGTCGTTCAATTGTAGTCCCATGCGGTTAAAATTTTTAAAAAGTAAATCATCTAAAGAGAAACTCTCTAAACTTGTTAGTGACGATAATATCAATAAAATCATTAATGCACCAGTGTGTGCAATAATTGGCATGGATATAGAATTTTGGCGTGACCTTCCAAAAAATTATTTACGTGAAGATGCTAAGCAATATTTTGAAAATGATACTGAAAAATCCAGAATCACTGCATTTCGAAATTCCTCTCTTCAAGGTGGTTATTTTATAAAGGCAGCAAATTCACTCGGTTTATCCGTTGGACCTATGTCGGGTTTCTCAAATGAGGAGGTTGATAAAGCATTCTTTAATAGCTCAACCATAAAAAGTAACTTCTTATGTAACTTAGGTTACGCAGCTGAAGGCGGTTTCTTTAAGAGAGCCCCAAGATATGAATTTTCTGATATTGCAGAAATAATTTAAGCAGCAATCAAGTTTAAATAAGTATCCTCTAACTTATTGATATCTCTCGCTCTTATTAGTTCATTTATTTCTTGTTTGAATTTTTTTGATCCTGGCAGGCCAAAACAAAGCGACAGAAGAGGGCTCAATAACTCATAAGTCGATACTGTTTCAAGATTGTTTTTAACGTAATCAAAATATTGTTTCACCACAAATTGCTTATCTGCCACCCTTGTATTTTTATTATAAAATATATTATCAACTTCTTGAATAAAAAAAGGGTTCGCTTGAATGGCTCTTCCTACCATAACTCCATCGAGATATTTAAGTTGCTCAACACAATCATTGATATCAGTGAGGCCACCGTTCATTACAAAATTTATATTAGGAAATTCATTTTTTATTCTATATACAAAATCATATTTTAATTCTGGTAAAGTACGGTTTTTTTTTGGGTCAAGCCCTTTTAAATAAGCTTTACGAGCATGTATAAAAATAATTTTTATATCACTTTCTAAAACTGTTGATATAAATTCTCTAAAGAATTCATAAGAGTCAAACTCATCAACACCAATTCTACATTTTAACGATACATCAATTGATGACTCAACTTTCATGCTGTTTAAGCAATCCCTTACCAGTTCAGCTTCTTTCATTAAGCAGGCACCCATTTTGCCTTGTGAAACTTTTTTTGAAGGACAACCAACATTTAAATTGATACCTTGGTAATTAAATTTATTTGCAAGGGCAGTAGTATATTTCAGTAAATTAATATCCGACCCACCAACTTGCAAGACTACAGGGCTCTCGATTTCCTGTTTTCTCAAAATTTTTCTATAATCACCTCTGTGTAAGGCTTGACTAGCGATCATTTCAGTAAATAGGATTGCTTCTTTTGATATCAGTCGATACATATACCTAGCACTTGAAGTCGTAACACCCATCATTGGTGCTACTGAAAAACGATAATTTAAATTTAATTCACTCATAATTTAATTTTTGCCTTATAGTTATAAGTATTCCACTACTAACGATACAAAGAATTCCAAAACACATTATTATATTTGGAATATCTTTAAAAAATAAAACGCTTATTAGCATATTACTGACAATTTCAAAATAGTGAAATGGCGCGAGTACACTTGCTTCAGCATTTTGATAAGCTTTTATGAATATATAATGTACCAAAATCACGACTAATCCTATAGTTGCCATTAAAACTGCCTGACTAAAGTTTGGAAAACTATTCCAGTAAATAGGCAGACAAATTGTCATTAAAATGGCACCTGGTATTGCTGTATAGCAAAGACTGACCCAGGGGTCAGAGGTAAAATTTACTCTTCGGGTATACACTAGATACATTGCGTAAAAAAAACCTGAAAGAAGTGCAAATAAAGAATAATAGTTAAAGTCTTTAAAGCCAGGTTGAATGACTAACAGTGTTCCAAAAAAACCAAAAAATGTGCAAAAGATTTTTAATGTATTAAGTTTTTCGCCAAGAATAAATGATGACATAAACACAACCACGATTGGTGCTATCAGCATAATGCTCAGTGCATTTGCAAGAGGAATCTGTGAAATTGATGCATAGAAAAAGGCTGTTGCAAGAAAGATAAACGTTCCTCTAATTAGTTGATGCTTTGTTGATTGATTAATAAATTCTTTTTTTCCTTTTATAAAATAAATCAGTGGCACTAAAAAAATAAAATGACTAAAAAATCGAGCCCAAATAATTTCTAAAATACCAATATCTTCACTTAGATATTTGGCCAAGGCATCGTATAAAGGTGCAATAAATAGGCCAAGACATAATAGTGATATGCCCAGAATCACATTTTGTTTTTTGGGCATGAACTATTTGTTTAGTTCACGCATGGCTTGATCGATCCCTTCGATTGTAAGAGGGAACATACGATCTGAAAATATTTGTTTTATAATTGAAGTTGAGGCGATCCTGTCCCAGTACCGTTCAGGTATTGGATTGAGCCAAATTGCATTTTCATACACATTGAGCATTCTAGTGAGCCAAGTTTCACCTGACTCCTCATTCCAGAATTCTACACTGCCACCCGGATACGTTATTTCATAAGGACTCATTTCAGCATCTCCAACAAATATAACTTTATAATCAGATGGATATGTATGCAGAAGGTCCCAAGTTTTCAAATTATCATTGTATCTTCTATTGTTATCCTTCCATACCGCGTCGTATAGGCAATTGTGATAGTAAAAATATTCCATATGCTTAAATTCTGTTCTCGCAGCTGAGAATAACTCTT
>CABZHO010000019.1 GCA_902525595.1 uncultured Pelagibacteraceae bacterium
CCTGAACTTGATTGTTTGATCATGCTTGATCGTAGCATATATTTATGAGATATAATCTCAGCGTCACTGGGGGTTTCTTTTAAAACTGGCAAAAAATAATTAGATAACTTCATCCATGTAAAAGAGTTTTAAGATAAACATCAAAAAACCATCATTATTTAGAAATATATATATGATAGACCAGATTGCTATCGATACAATTGTTGTAATAAGAAATTTTTTAAATAATTGTGGATTATTGGGCGCTCCTGGATCCTCGCCATCAATTCCATTAGTAGCATCGCTGTTTTTAATATTAATCGGTAGAGATAGAAAAAATATTAACCACCAGATTAAGAGAAATATAATTATAGATCCTGTAATCCCCAATTTTTAAACTTCTTCAAGTTCAATCAGGGTACCATTACAACTTTTAGGATGCAAAAATACCACGGGCTTTCCATGTGCTCCAATTCTTGGTTTACCTGTTCCAGTAATTGATACCTCGTGCGTATTTAATTTATCAATTGCTTCATTAATATTTTGAACTTCAAGGCAAATATGGTGCATTCCACCTTTTGGGTTGTTGTTAATAAAATTTTTTATTGGTGAGTCCTCGCCCAATACTTCCAGTAGCTCTATTTTTGTATTGCCAAGATCAATAAAAACTGTGGTTACCCCATGATCTGGTTGCTCTACCGGATCAGATACTTTGGCGCCAAATATATTTTTATATTGTTCGGCAGCCTCTTTAATATTAGGAACTGCAATAGCTATATGATTTAATTTTCCGATCATATGTATTAGATATGAACAATACTTATGTTTGTCAAAGGTTTTTTGCGTGCATGTTTATATATAAAGTTTCGTGATAGTGTTTCTAACTTTTGATGAACTTTTTTTTCTTTTTTTGAAATATTGGATTTATCATCAAAAAATTTATAAATTTCTTCCTCTAACAAATAAACCATTTCATCATTATCGTGCTCTTCATCACTCACAATTCCACTTGTAAAAATAATTGGAGTTTCCTTCAGATTCATCTTTTTGTCTAAGAGACAAGTAATATTCAAAACACCATTATAACTCATCTTTTTGCGATCTCTCATATGACTGCTGTCACTTTGAACTAATCTATTTCCATCTAAATATTGTCTTCCTGACTTACATTGATCAAATATATATGGTGGTCCTGGTGCAATTTGTAAAATGTCTCCATTAGATATAAGCATGGGATATTTTATTCCCATTTCTTTTGCCAGATTTGAATGTCTTTTTAAATGTCGATGTTCACCGTGCACTGGTACTGATATGTTTGGATTAATATAATTATACATATCAATCATCTCCTCTAGACACGGATGGCCAGAAACGTGAATATCTTCATCATATTCTGTTATCACATTTGCTCCAAGTTCGGATAAACGATTAAATAACTGAAAGATTTTTTTTTCATTACCAGGAATTATTTTGGAAGAAAATATAATTGTATCGTCTTGATCTATATCGACACGGGGGAAGTCCTGATTGGCAATCCTCATCATTGCTCCTCTTGGCTCTCCTTGACTACCAGTACATAAATATAAAACCTCTTCTTTTCTTTTTTTTGAAGCTTCTTTTTCTGATAAAATAATATCTATTTCTGCTAAAATGCCATTTTGCCTAGCAACAGATATCATTCTGTGCATTGATCTTCCTAGTACAACTAGTGATCTATTTGACTCCTTAGCAGCGGCGGCAATAGTTTCAAGACGCGCAACATTTGAAGCAAAAGATGTTACGAAGACTCTATTTTTCTGATGTTTTACAAGATCAATGAGGTTTCCCTTTACTTCAGACTCTGAACCTGACCTGCCTTTAGTTAATATATTTGTTGAGTCACAAACCATGGCTAATATTTCTTTTGAATTTGATTTAAGGGAATCTACATCTATTGTCTCACCAACAACAGGATCTAGATCAATCTTCCAATCACCTGTGTGGTAAATTGTTCCAAGCTTAGTTTTAATAAAGATTGAATTTGGCTCAGGAATTGAGTGAGTTAATGTTTGAAATTTTAATTCAAAAGGGTTGATTTTGATTTCAGATGATAAATCAATAGTATTTAAATACCCCTCATGATTTATGCCCCGTTCCTCAAACTTGAGCTTGATAATAGAGGAAGTAAAAGGAGTTGCGTAAATAGGACATTTTAAATCTGGCCATAGATAAGCTAATCCTCCTACATGATCTTCATGGGCATGTGTAATAATTATAGCTTGTAGATTCTCTCTTCTTTCTTTTATGAATTCATGGTCTGGTAGTATGATATCAACCCCCGGGGTTGTGTCATCACCAAATGTGATACCTACATCGACAATTATCCATTTCATGTCATCTATTTCATTGCCATAACCATACAAATTCATGTTCATCCCAATTTCACCAGTTCCACCCAATGGAAGAAAAACTAATTTATTATTTTTACTCATTTTATACTTTCACTAATTATGCTTAGACCTCTTAGAGTAAGGTCATAATCAAAATAATTAATACATTCGAGATCATTTTCAAACAATCTTGACAACCCTCCTGTTGCAAGAGTATTTGCATCTGTTAAGCTTTTACTTCTTTTAAGTTTTCTTACTAATCCCTCAATCATACTTATGTACCCCCAGTAAATACCAGATTCCATTGCTTGGATGGTATTTTTTCCAATTAACTCATTAGATTTCTTAAATTTAATTAGTGGAAGCATAGCTGTTCCTTCTGAAAGTGACTTAATGGATAAATTTACCCCAGGACAAATCATTCCTCCGGAGTATTTGCCTTCATAATTTACCACATCAATTGTTGTGGCTGTTCCAAAATCAACAATTATAATCGGGGATGAATATTTTACTTTTGCAGCAATAGCATTAATAATCCTATCATCTCCAACCTCATTTGGGTTTTCTAAATCAAATTCAATAAATCTACGCAAATAATCAGTACTGACATTAAATACTCTAATATCCTTTATCGTGTCAGATAATATTTTTTTAAGATGACTCTCAGCAACTGGTACAACACCTGATATGACTACAATCTCCCCACCTTTGATGAAATTCTGAATAATACTAATTAGATTATTACTGGCTTTGATTTCTAATAGTTCTCTTGTTTCAATTCTAAGTTGATCAACAATTTTATCTTTATCTAATCTTCCTAAAAGGGCATTTGTATTCCCAATATCGACTACAATTTTCATTTTAATATCGAAAAGATATTTCCCCAGCACTAAATTTCATCACATTATTATCAGTATTTATCAATATTTCAAAATCATCTGTAATATCGACAAATGTACCTGTGAATTCCTTGCTATTTATAACCAACGTTATTTGACCATTATATCGCCAAGAATACTTTTTATATAATTCGATTAAATCACGATGCTTATTTAACTTAATCATATTTAAATAATAAAAAAAATACTTATTCAAAATATGAATAATATTATTCAAACCCACACTTTTGCTTATGATAGAATTTAAATATGTTGTTTTAAAATTTTGAATATTAGGACTAGAGGTAATATTAATACCTATACCAATAATTGAAAATTGTTTACGCGCTGTCAGAGTATTTTCAATTAATATCCCAGAAATTTTTGCATTATTATATAGTATATCGTTTGGCCATTTAATTTGTAACAGTTCTTTCTCCTCGATTAATTCAGAAATACATTCATAAACAGATAAAGATGAAATACATGAAATTAATGGAAGTTTACTTAATGGAAATTCTATCGGAAGCGCTAAAGAGGTGAGTAGATTACCCGTATCTGATAGCCATTCCTTCTCGTTACGGCCCCTACCTGCTGTTTGATAGTCAGCTTGTACCCAAACTGGATCTTCTATAGCATTTGCTTCTATCAATCTTTTACATTCTGTGTTGGTGCTATCTAATTCTTCAAAATGAATAATCTTTGGTTCCAAATTATCCATTACTTAGAAAAAAGACCTGACTGCATATTCTGCTACACTAATTACAGGTGCAGGATATATAAAGAATGCAATTATTAAAAATGAAGAGGTGTAAAATAATATATTTAAAGATCTTATTGAAAAGCCATCAAATTCATCTTTAGGTTCATCAAAATAAATAATCTTTACAATACGTAAATAATAAAATGCACTTATAACACTCGCTATAATACCAATGACCGCCAAGAAAGTCATATTGCTTTCTATAGCTGCCACAAAAATATAAAATTTTCCAAAAAAACCGGCAAGTGGTGGAATGCCTGCTAAAGAAAACATCATAAGAGCAATTAAAATAGTTGAGAATGGATGGTTTTTGTACATGCCAGACATGTCTGAAATATTTTCAAAATAGGCATCATTTCTCTTTAAAGACAAGATGAATGAAAAAGCTGCAATGTTCATTATTAAGTAAATCATTAAGTAAATTACTAGAGATCTTAATCCTTCACTTGAAACGCACGCAACTCCAATTAATGCAAATCCTATATGACCTATCGAACTATAAGCCATAAGTCTTTTTATATTTTTTTGAGCTATCGCAGCAAAAGCGGCAAATGCCATTGAAGCAATGGAAATAAAGAATATTATCTGTTGCCAATCCAAATAAATTTCACCGAATGAGTTAAGTAAAAAGCGAACCAAAAGCCCCATAGCTGCGACCTTGGGAGCAAGAGCAAAGAAACCAGTAATTGGTGTAGGAGCTCCTTGATATACATCTGGAGTCCACATATGAAATGGTACAGCCGAGATCTTGAAAGCTAGTCCTGCAGAGACAAAGACTATCCCTAGCAATAGACCCAAACTTTCAGTGTCATAATTTACAGCAATAAGATTAAAATTAGTATTACCAGAAAAGCCGTAAATATATGATATACCAAATAGTAATAAGCCAGACGATAAAGCCCCTAAAATAAAATATTTTATTCCGGCTTCAGAGGATAAAAGACTATTTCTGTTTAAGGCCGCCAACACATAAAGGCTTAGAGATTGAAGCTCTAATCCAATAAACATTGAAAGCAGATCGTTTGATGAGACCATGACCATCATGCCAAGTGTGGCAAAAATTATTAAAATAGGAAATTCATAAAAATCTATATGCAAGTCTTCCTTGCTTGAAATAAACATCATCAATGAGGCAATTGAACCAATTAAAATCATTGATTTGAATACAGTTGAAAATTCATCAATCACATAACTGTTATCAAATATTGATTGGTACGGTTGGTTAATTATCAATATCAATCCAATAAGTAATGAAATAATTGCAAGGTTATTTATCAATCTTATATTTTTTATAAATAATCCTAATATTAACAAAATGGTTGCAACCACAAATAAAAATACTTCAGGTAACAAGTATAAAAAGTTTTCCATAATCTTATTTTAATTTATTTTCTATTTGGCTTACAATTTTCTTTGTCGATGGCTCAATAATGTCAATTACTGGTTTTGGAAAAATGCCAATTAAAATGGTGAGTATAAGTAAAGGGGCAAATATTAAGATTTCTCTTCTAGTTAGATCAACCATTTCAGATAATTCATCTTTGATCAATGCACCAAAAATTATACGTCTATATAACCACAAGGAATATGTCGCCGCTAAGACCACACCAGTTGTGGCAAAAACTGCAAAATATGTGTTAATGCTAAATATTGACAGTAAAACTAAAAATTCACCTACAAAACCACTAGTTCCTGGTAATCCAAGACTTGCTAAAATAAAAATCATAAAGCTGAAAGCATAAATCGGCATCTTATTAACAAGTCCGCCATACCTTGAGATATCTCTTGTATGTAGTCGATCATATACAACTCCAACACATAGGAAAAGTGCAGCTGAGACAATACCATGACTTATCATTTGAATAATACCACCTTCAATACCCTGAACTGTGAATGTAAATATACCTAATGTTACAAAGCCCATATGTGCTACGGAAGAATAAGCTATTAATTTTTTCATATCTTCTTGAACAAGTGCTATTAGTGATGTGACGATAATTGCTATAACGCTTAAAGCAAAAATAAATGGTGCAAAAAGCTCTGATGCCTCTGGAAAGAAACCGATTGAAAATCTTATAAATCCATAACCAGCCATTTTCAATAAAACCCCTGCTAGTATGACGGAACCGGCCGTAGGGGCCTCAACGTGCGCATCGGGCAACCAAGTATGAAAAGGCCACATTGGGATTTTAACCATAAATGAAGCGAAAAAAGCTAACCATAAAATAATTTGTTCATTTCGCGTAAAATTATAATTTAACAATGTCTCAACATCAGTTGTTCCGGTCTGAATAAAAATATAGATAATTGCTAGTAGCATAAAAACGGACCCTGCTAATGTGTATAAGAAGAATTTAAATGTTGAGTAAACTCTGCGCTCCCCGCCCCAAATTCCAATAATTAGGAACATTGGTATCAAGCCGCCTTCAAAAAAAAGATAAAATAAAACTAAATCTAGTGAGCAAAATACACCTATCATAAAGGTCTCAAGTGCTAAAAAAGAAATCAGATACTCTTTAATTGAAAATTTTATGTTCTCATAACTTGCAAGAATACATAATGGTACAAGCATAGTTGTCAGAACAACAAAAAGAACCGAGATTCCATCGACGCCTAAATGATATGTTATTCCATTTTCAATCCAAAAATATTGTTCAACAAATTGAAAATCGGGATCGTTTTGATTAAATGAAAATAATAAATATAGAGAAATTATAAAATTAATAAAAGAAATCCACAACGCTGTCAGCTTTAAATTATTAGAGCTTTGATCAGAATTATTTCTTATTAAAAGCATAAATAATATACCAATGATTGGTAGGAAAATAAGAATACTGAGTAATGGGATTTGACTCATGTCTAAAATCTAAAAATTATTAATGTGATTATGAATGAAAGGCCTATAAGTATCGCAAAAGCATAATGATATATGAAGCCTGACTGCACTTGCTTTGTTTTGTTTGATATTTTTGTTACTGTTGAGGCAATTCCATTTGGTCCAAAGCCATCAATTATAATGCCATCTATAATTCTCCAAAAAAAATGACCGACACGAAGAGCTGGTGCTACAATCAAAAAATTGTATAACTCATCAAAATACCACTTATTTAATAAAAATTTATACAGAGGCATGTTTAATTCAGCGATATTTTTAGCAAGATTAGATTTTTTAAAATACATTGACCAAGCAATGAAGAAACCAACAATGCCTAAAAAAGCAGGAAGGTAATAAATTAGCAGTGGAATACTATCGTGATCTAAGTGATGAACAACGATTGAATTGTTCCAAAAACTGTCACTATAATATCCAATAAAGTAACCTTTGAATAAGAAACCAAAAAACAAAGCGCCAATTGCGAGTATAATTAATGGAATCAACATAACTGATGAAGATTCATGAACTTTTCTGTAATCCTCTTCGGACATTCTAGTTTCACCATTAAAAACAAGAAACATGAGACGCCATGAGTAAAATGAAGTCATAACCACTCCAACTGTCAGTAGTATATATGCGTAATCAGCAAATAATGAATTTGATAAGTAAGCACTTTCTATAATAGCATCTTTTGAGTAATAGCCTGATGTAAATGGAAATCCCATTAAAGAAATTGTTCCAATAATCATCATTATTTGTGTAATAGGAATATAATTACTTATTCCTCCCATTTTCCTTATGTCTTGTTCTTCATGCACAGCATGAATAACAGAACCTGCCCCAAGAAATAAAAGAGCCTTAAAAAATGCATGTGTAAATAAGTGAAACATTGCTACCCCGTAAGCTCCGAGACCCGCGGCAACAAACATGTACCCGAGTTGACTGCATGTAGAATAAGCAATAACTCTTTTAATATCGTTTTGTACTAAACCAACAGTTGCTGCAAAGAAAGCTGTACTAGCACCAATCAATACAACAAAATTCATAGCAATTGGAGCTAGTTCAAATAAAGGTGAGCATCTAACAACCAAAAATACACCAGCTGTTACCATAGTAGCTGCATGAATAAGCGCTGAAACGGGCGTTGGCCCCTCCATAGCATCCGGTAACCATGTGTGAAGGAAAAGTTGCGCAGATTTACCCATAGCGCCTATAAAAAGAAAAATACAAATTAATGTTAAGGCATGAATTTCGTAACCAAAAAAATTAAAACTTGCATCTTTTACACTGTCTGCATTAGCCAATACCTCACCATATTCTATACTTCCGAATAAAATGAAAATTGTAAAAATTCCGAGTGCAAGACCAAAATCTCCAATACGATTTACAACAAATGCTTTTATTGCAGCCGCATTAGCTGATGGCTTTTTGTACCAGAAGCCTATCAGTAAATACGAAGCAAGCCCGACTCCTTCCCAGCCAAAAAATAACTGAAGAAAATTATCTGCAGTTACTAACATTATCATAGCGAAGGTAAATAAAGACAAGTATCCCATAAAACGAGGCTTGGAAGAGTCATGAGACATGTAACCTATCGAATACACATGTACTAGAGCTGAAACAGTAGTAATAACTACGAGCATTACACGTGTTACTGTATCTAGATAAATTGACCAATCCGCATTAAATGATCCTGAAGAGATCCAATTAAACAATTTTATGGAAACAATATCTGCGTTATTAAGATTTGTAAGGAGAAGATAGAAAGAAAAGATTGAAGCTAAAATTATTAACGATGAGGTAATAATTTCTGATAATCGGTCAACAGTAGAATTGGATTTTAAAAAAGACATTCCACAAGCAAGAATGAATCCAATTAATGGAAATAATACAATACTGTGAGCCATTAAGTTTACCCCTTTAAGGCGTTAATTTTCTCAATTTCAATGCTTCCAGCATTTCTGTTATAAATAACCAAAATAGCCAGTCCTATCGCTGCTTCAGCTGCAGCAACTGTCAAAACGAACAAAGAAAAAATTTGACCAGTGAGATCGTTTAAGAAGTAAGAAAATGAAACCAGATTTATATTTACTGAAAGTAGGATTATTTCAATCGACATTAAAATGATGATTACATTTTTGCGATTTAAAAAAATACCAATTACACCGATCGCAAAAAGTAAAGCCGATAAAATTAGGAATTGATTGAGTTCTAGCATTATACATCAATTCCTTCGCCAGATTTTACATCAACTAAGTCTATTTTTCCTCTGCGCTCTAGTTGCTCTGAGATAATTTGTCTTTTAACACCCTCGCGTTCTCTTAGAGTTAGAACAATGGAACCAATCATTGCTACTAGCAAGATAATGCCAGATAATTGAAAGTAGAGTATATAATTTGTATAGAGAACTGAACCAATTGCCTCAGTATTTGATTGGCCTACAAAGTTACTCATTGGATTTGACAGTATTTGTATGCTAGTCAAATCAAGTTTAGTATTTATTAGAACAATCACTAATTCAGCAATAAATACCAACCCTACAAGCAAGCCAATTGGCATATATTGTAAAATATTTTCTTTACTAATTGATGACTTTATATCGAGCATCATAACCACAAATAGAAAGAGCACTGCAACTGCGCCTACATAAACAATTATTAGTATCATGGCTAAAAATTCTGCATGTAAAATAACAAAAATACCCGCTGCATTTAAAAAAGATAAAATCAAAAAAAGAACTGAGTGAACTGGGTTTTTTGCGGAAATAACCATGAGAGAAGAAAGTAAAATTACCGCTGAAAATAAATAAAACGTTAATAATGATATTGTCATACTTTACCTATATTTTGCATCAGCCTCTAAGTTTTCTGCAATAACGGTCTCCCATTTATCACCGTTCTCTAGTAGTTTTTCTTTTGTGTAGTAAAGTTCTTTTCTTGTTTCTGTAGTGAACTCAAAATTAGGTCCTTGGACAATTGCATCAACTGGACAAGATTCTTCACATAAGCCACAGTAAATACATTTAACCATATCAATATCGTATCTCAGTGTTCTTCGAGTGCCATCATCTCTTGGTTGTGTTTCAATTGTAATAGCTTGTGCGGGACACACTGCCTCACATAATTTGCAACCAATGCATCTTTCCTCACCACTTGGATAACGCCGGAGTGCATGCTCCCCCCTAAAACGAGGACTAAGTTTTCCCTTTTCAAAAGGATAATTAATTGTAGCTTTTTTTTGAAAAAAATATTTTTGGGCTAAAAAGAATGCCTTTAAAAAATCGAGTAACAAAAAAGATTTGAAAAATTTAAATAATTTCATCACATTCCTGGGGCTAAATTAAAAAAGAATAAAATCGATGAAGTCATTACGACTGCTAAGAGGGACAAGGGTAAAAAAACTTTCCAACCAAGTCGCATGAGTTGATCGTATCGATATCTTGGAACAAAAGCTTTTACCATAGCAAACATATAAAATACTAGAGTTACCTTGAGAAGAAACCAAACAAAGCCAGGTAACTCGTTTAATGGAAATATATCAACGGGAGGTAACCACCCACCTAAAAATAGTATAGTGGTCATAGCGCACATTAATAAGATATTTATGTATTCTCCAAACATAAACAAAACAAAAGGCATGCCAGAATATTCTGTTTGATAACCTGCAACTAGTTCAGATTCTGCTTCGGGAAGATCAAATGGAGGTCTGTTGGTTTCTGCTAAAGCTGATATGAAAAAAACAATAAACATAGGGAAAAGTGGAATAAAAAACCAAATATTTTTTTGTGCCATCACTATTTCAGTCAAGTTCAGTGATCCTACACACATCAAAACTGTAACTATTACAAAACCTATTGATACCTCATAAGAAACCATTTGCGCCGCTGATCGTAGCGCACCAAAGAATGGGTATTTACTATTTGAGGACCATCCTGCCATTAAAATTCCATAAACACCAAGGGAACTGATTGCAAAAATATAGAGAATACCAACATTAATATTCGCTAAAACAACACCTGCTTGTACAGGAACAACGGCCCATGCAGCAATAGATAAGGCCAGCGTAATAATAGGAGCGACCAAAAAAACTGTTTTATCTGAACCGTCAGGTAGAATTATTTCCTTAAAAATAAATTTTAAGCCGTCAGCTGGAACTTGTAATAGACCGAATGGGCCAACCACATTTGGACCCTTTCGCTTTTGAACGGCTGCCCATATTTTTCTATCGGCATATAAAGCCAATACAACGCCAAGAAGGAGAGGAATAAAAATTAACAAACAATAAAATACAATACTCAAGAGGTCAAATGTGTAAGTTTGAAACAAATTAAACATTAAGAGGCCTTTACTTTTATTGGATTTCTTATCTCATTGCGTGCCCTACTACATTCAGCCATCGTATTTGAATGTCTTGAGATAGAGTCATTTATATAAAAATCATTTATACTTAAAGTAAGACGTTTATTTTCGAAAAAAATCTCTTTGGGCTCTGCATAATAAGCTTCTTGATTGTCATTCAAAACTACGATTCCTTCTGGTGTGAATGTTGCATCGTCCGCTAAGCCAATAAGATTATTCTTATTCCTTTTAGTGTAAGCCCATTTCTTTTGATTGTATGTTAGATCATCCCAAGATTTACCTAAGCTTTCAGCGTAACTTTCTTCGTAGGGTAAAATGACATTATTTTTCTTTTTAATATCATTTACGACTTTAAATCCAAAATATTCTGTGAATTCAGACCATGATTCTGGGTAATTATATTTTCTAAGATATTCTCTTTGTCGATCATTCAAATCTTTCCAGTATGATTTAAATATTTTTTGAGCAGAGTTCTCTTCGAATTCTTTAATATTACCATTTAATGTATCACTTTTCTTTTCTTTAATAGATCTTGTATCCTTAGGTACAAATTCATTTTCATCCTTTGTTTTATTATCTAATATTTTAATAAACCCGTTTGACAATTCATTGAAATCCTCAGTTAAGTGAGGTAAATCCGAGAAAATTGCATCCCTTACATCTGTTTGGCTAATAAATGACCAATCCAATTTCATTAATTCACTTAATTGATTAATTATTTTCCAATCTTCCTTAGCATCGCCTGGAGGAAAACTAGCTTTATTTGCAAATTGAACTCTTCCCTCCGTATTTATATAGATTGAGTCTTTTTCAGTATAAGCGGCAGATGGAAGAATAAGCTGCGCGGCATTCGCACCACGATCTCCATGGGTACCGATATATATAATTTTGCTATTACTCAATTTATCATAATTGACTTCATCCGCTCCAATTGAAATAATTATTCTGTATTTATCAGTACTTGAGTCCAATATATCATCTAACGATTGTGATCGCTGAAATGCGCCTACCTCCAATCCCCCTGCTCTTGCCGCAGTTAATTGAAGAATATTAAATCCATTCCATTCATCCTGTATGAGGTTGAACTTATCCGTAAAAGTTTCTAATAAAGAATATATTTGAAGTGAGTCATCTCTATTTAAGACAGATTGACCAATAATAACCATTGGCTTTTTTGCGCGTAATAATTCATCACTGAAAGGATTTTTTTCGTTAAGAATATCAGTAATAATATTAATATCGTTACCAAGATAATCATAATCATAGGTTAAATCAACATTGTTGCCTATTAAAGCGATAGGAATATTTTTTGATACTATATTTTTTCTGATCCTTGAATTTATAATTGCAGCTTCTTCTCTAATGTTGCTTCCAATTATTAAAATACAATCAGTTTCATCAATTCCTTTTATTTTTGAATTAAATAAAAATTGAGACCGATGATTAAAAGGTATCTTACAGCCTTCTTGTCTACATTCTATCGTCTTAATGTTTAAATCATCAGCTAATTTTTTTGTTAAATAGGCAGTTTCTAAATCAACAAAATCTCCTAATAAGAAAGCAACTTCCTCAGGTTTGGTTGTTAGCAGGTATTCTTTTAAATTGCCTAATGCTTCATTCCATGAAATTTCAGTGAACTTTTTATCTTTTTTAATGAGAGGTGTGTCTATTCTCTGATTTAATAATCCATCACAAGCATATCTTGTTTTATCAGAAATCCATTCTTCATTTATATCTTCATTTAAAACAGGTAAAACTCTTTTTACTTTCCAACCATATGTGTCCACTCTTACATTTGAACCAACACCATCCATGACATCTATAGTCTGAGTTTTTTTTAATTCCCATGGTCTCGCCTCAAATTGGTAAGGTTTTGATGTTAGGGCGCCAACAGGACACAGGTCTACAATGTTTGCTGAAAGTTCAGAGTCAATGGACTTTTCAAGATATGTTGTGATTTCCATATTTTCACCACGGTTTACAGCTCCCAATTGGTTTACACCTGCCACTTCATCTGCAAAGCGAATGCAACGCGTGCAATGAATGCAACGAGTCATATAAGTTTTGATCAGTGGCCCCATATGTTTTTCGTCAACAGATCTTTTATTTTCCTCAAACCTTGAATTTTCTGGTCCAAACGCAACTGTTTGATCTTGTAGATCACACTCTCCACCTTGATCACACACTGGACAATCTAATGGATGGTTTATAAGAAGAAACTCCATCACTCCCTCTCTTGCCTTCTTAACTGACTGAGTATTTGTGTGTATGGACATTCCATCATTTATTGGCATTGCGCAAGATGCTACGGGTTTAGGTGAGCCCTCCACATCAACGAGACACATACGACAATTCCCAGCTATTGATAATCGATCATGATAGCAAAATCTTGGAATTTCTAATCCAGCCTCCTCACAGGCTTGAAGGATTGTTAAGCCATCTGCGACATCAATATCATTTCCGTTTATTTTTACCTTTGCCATTACGCTGCTTTTATTTTTTTTAGTTGATCTTCTATTTCATCACGAAAGTGTCTGAATAGCCCCTGAATGGGCCAGGCAGCTGCATCCCCTAATGCGCAAATTGTATGTCCTTCAATTTGCTTAGTGACATCAAGTAATTTATCGATATCGCTTGAATTGGCTTGCCCACTTCCAATTTTTTCCATCATACGCCATATCCACCCTGTGCCTTCCCTGCACGGCGTACATTGACCACAACTCTCGTGCTTGTAGAAGTGTGATAGTTTTGCAATTGCCTTAACCAGATCTGTACTCTGATCCATCACAATTACTGCAGCGGTTCCTAATCCACTTTTTACAGCGGACAAGGAATCAAAATCCATCAGAACAGTATCGCAAGTTTTTTTTGGTAT
>CABZHO010000020.1 GCA_902525595.1 uncultured Pelagibacteraceae bacterium
AAATTAGTGGCAGAAAATCTTCATTATGCTGAAGGTCCACGATGGCGAGACGGAAATCTGTATTTTTCAGATTTTTTTTTAAAATCAGTGATGTCAATAGATAGCTCTGGGAACCAAAAAAAATTAGCTGATGTCCCAAATCAGCCTTCAGGTCTAGGATGGCTGCCAAACGGCGATATGATTGTCGTTTCCATGTTAGACCGTAAATTAATGAAAATTAAAGACGGTACCCTTGAGCTATATTCAGACTTGTCAAATATAACGCCATACCGATGCAACGACATGGTTATTGATGTAAATGGTAATGCATATGTAGGAAATTTTGGCACTTATCAACACGGTAAAGGTGTAACTCCCACTGTTCTTATTAAAGTAGATACAGATGGCAATGCATCAGTAGTTGCATCAAAATTAGACTTTCCTAACGGAACCGTGATTACACCTGATGGAAAAAAACTAATAATTGGCGAAACCTATGCTGGGAGATTAACCTCATTTTTAATCAATAAAAATGGGAATTTATCAAATCGACGAGTGTGGGCTCAGATGATACCTAGATATTACTATTTCATTTCTCGTTGCTCTCGTTTTCTGGGAATCTATCCAAAAGAAGGTAGCGGAATGCCTTTTCCAGTGCCGGATGGAATATGTTTAGACGAAGGTATGGGTGTTTGGGTTGCCTCCCCAACCACCTCTGAAGTTATAAGGTACGAAGAAGGCGGCAAAATAACAAATAGAATTGCAACACCTAATCGAGCATATGCCTGTATGCTAGGAGGCAATGAGGGCAAAACGCTCTTCGTATGCACAGCGGATACATCTGATCCAGAAGAAGCAAGCTCTAAACTATCAGGTAAAATTTATTCAATAGACGTTGAATTGCCAAAAGTTGGCTGTCCATAATGAATAAATATCAAGTCTTTGGGAGACCAGAGACTGGCTCTGACATCATTGAATACGTGTGCCATGAGCTATCAATTGATTACGATTTTATAGAAATGGATACTGACAATATTAAGCATAGCACAGATTTGCAAAAGCATAATCCACTTGGAAGGGTGCCAATGATAAAATTACCTAATGGCGACTATCTGATAGAAAGTCTTGCTATTATCTATCATTTTTTAGATAAAAATAATCAATTGAATTCGTCTTTTAACGATGAGGAACAAGCGAAATTTCATGAAGTTATGGCGTTTATGTCCTCGTCCTTATATCCGGTGATTTTATTATTTTACCATCCAGATCAGTATGTATCGGCAAATAATGAAAATGATCTCGCAGATAAAGCGAAAGAAATTATTAATATCTATTTAGGGTTTTTGGAGGGCATGATGGGTCTCTATTTAATTGGTGATAAAATATCTTTCGCAGATTTTTATTTATTTACTCTTTTATCATGGCTTGAAGAGGACTCATTTTTAGAAAATTATTCAAAATTAACAAAATTTTACAATAAAATGAGGAAGAATCAGACCATAATGTTTATTAAGGAAAAACAGAATGAGAGAAAGAAAAAATAAAAAATTTTTTATAGTTTATGGGCATTATGATGACAATTCATTTAACGCGGCCATAAGAGATACATTTATTGAAAGTGCTAAAAAAGCTGGACATAATGTTGATATGGTTGACCTTTATAAAGATAAATTTGATCCTGTTTTTGCAGGTGGCAACCCTGGTCCTGATGTTCTTGATCACAGACGAAGAATTGAGGCAAGCGATACTATTGTCTTGATTGCACCTATCTGGAATTTTAGGATGCCTGCTATCCTGGAAGGGTGGATCGATAAAGTTCTGGCACCACCATGGGCTTTCACTTTCAAACAACTTGTCGGAAACTATGGGTACCCACAAGGTAACTTAGGCAATAAAAAAGCTATTATATTCTGTACGTATGGCTCACCCCGTTTAGCGATCACCACATTCTTTCTGAATTTACCCATTCGACGCTTGAAAAGAGGCGTTTTTCACATATGTGGTATCAAGAGTATTCTTTACAAACGTTACTTTGCTGTTCCTTTTGTCACAGACAAGGTAAGAAAAAAATTTTTAAAGGACGTTAAAGACACAGCAACATTATTTCAATAATATACAAATGAAAAAAATATTAGAATTATTTAAAAGTTTTTGGTCGCCTATAATGGACTCCAGTGTAAATCCATTAAAGAACATAACTAACTTAAAAATTCGTCATATGATTATGCAAATCCTTGCCTTTATGTGGAGTGGTGTGTTTTCTCTCTATATCGTTGAGAGTATTTATGTGTTTGGCTTTACCGCAATTGCTCACGCTTTATTGATCGCTGCTCTTTTCATTACAATATTTGTTTTTGTTACTGCTGAGAAAAAACCTCAAATTTATGATTTAAAATTTTTCAGAGGTAAAGACGGTGAGCACGAATAATCTAGTCAATGAGGATTGTAAGCTTAACTCCAAGCGCTAGTGAAATAGTCTTTGAGCTTGGTTTAGGTTCACGTTTAGTCGGCATTAGTCATGAATGTAATTATCCAAAGGAAATTGATATAATAGAAAAAGTTTCCAGTTCATCCATTGATCCCACTGGATCTCAAGGTGAAATTGATCATCAGGTTCGAGAAACACTCCAGAGTAATGCGACTCTCTATCAAATAAATACTGAACGGTTAAATGAGTTAAAGCCAGATTTTATTATTACTCAGGGTATTTGCGATGTCTGCTCAATTTCAAGTAATCAGATTGAAGTCGAATTAAAAGGGACATTATGTACCCTACCCGCATCTACAAAAATCATTTCTTTAAATGGTAGAACTTTTGACGGTATTTGTGATGATATTATTGCGCTTGGGAATGAGCTTAATTCAATGAACCAAGCTAAAAATCATGTTGATCAAGCTCGAAATAAAAAAGACTATTTGCAACGTCAAACAAAATATGATTATCCAATCCTTTGCTTAGAGTGGATTGACCCCTATTTTTCAGCTGGCCATTGGGTTCCAGAGCAAATTGAATTAGCCGGCTTTAAATCAGCAATTGGCAAAACTGGTGATCAATCAAGGGTGTTGACCGTTGATGAAATAATCGACTCTGATCCATTTGCGATTGCCTTGATTTGTTGTGGCTACAATGGTGAACAAAATTCTTTTTTTTCAAAACAATTATTTGAAGATGATCGAATTAATCACCTAAAGGCATTTAAAGAAAATAAAGTTTATTCATTTGACGCTGACTCTTATTTTAGTCGCCCTACTACAAGAATACTTGAAGGATCTAGGCAACTTAGAAATCGAATATTATTAAATTAATTAGAGATAAATTTTATCAGATAGCCCAAGAATTAAGATGATTGATGCGATAAGAGTAAAAGTATTAACCGCTAAATCTGTCACTGAGTTTTTAGCGCCCCTGTCTTGGTCTATTTTTTTAAGATAAAACGTCGTGTCATAAATAGAGAGAATAACGAAATTTATAAAAATTAAATTATAATAAACCCAAGCTCCTTCGGGTCCGTTGGGTCTAAAAATCAAATAAACACCAATCAGAAAAAAAGGGGCTACAAAGGTTCCAAGAACACGCACCATATACACACTGCTTTGATCCATATTAAATTCCTTAGCCATACCTGCAGGTGCAAAAAGGGTTCTAAAGGTGTAGATACCAAATAGTGCAGTCATAATAATATGAAGTATCAATAAATAGATGTTACCAAAATTTTCAATCATCTTATGAGCATCTTAGATTCGTCTAAAAAAATCAATGGCGGGAGTGACGGGACTCGAACCCGCGACCTCCTGCGTGACAGGCAGGCGCTCTAACCAACTGAGCTACACCCCCACAGATTTTTTTATCGTTCCATCTCGTGGGAAATGGTGGGCGATGACAGGTTCGAACTGCCGACATTCACGGTGTAAACGTGACGCTCTTCCAGCTGAGCTAATCGCCCGGAAAAATTGTAATATATCTATTTTAGTTGAGTTTCACAGTAAAAAAAACCCGACTGATTTGTGTTCAGTCGGGTTTTTAAAATAAATTTCGCTAATGGCAAAAATTACATTTCCATGCCTCCACCACCGGCGTTATTAACAGCTTCTTTCAAACCTTTTCCTGCGGTAAACTTAGGTCTTGTTGACTGCGGTATTTGAATGACTTCATTCGTACGAGGATTTCGTCCTTGTGATGCCTTTCTGATTGAGGTTTTAAATGTGCCGAAGCCAACTAGTCTCACTTCGCCTCGCGCTTTGAGAACGTCAGTGATTTGATCAAAAACGGCATTTACAGCCTTTTCCGAGTCTGATTTTTGCATACCAGTAACTTCAGCTACTTTTGCTATTAAGTCTTGTTTATTCATAATCCCCCCCTTTTCTAGGGTTTTTGATTCGTTATAACACTATGAGATCTGAACTAATATATATAGTCAAGGAAAAGCCCTGAAAAACCGCTAAAAACAAAAAAATACTGTTTAAAATAAGGAAAATATAATTAGAATCAGTGTGTTATAGGATTGTCCGCATCTGATTCAGTATCTTCTTCCTTTAAATCTCCAGAAGATTTTGGAGTTTCATCCTCATCCCATTCAATCGGTAACAATGGCTTTGTTAGAGCGATCTTTAATACCTCGTCAACATTATCAACAAATATTAATTCAAGACCATTTTTTACATTATCTGGAATTTCAGCCATATCTTTCTCGTTTTCTTTTGGAACAATTACTGTTTTTGTGCCAGCCCGCAAGGCAGCTAATAATTTTTCTTTAAGTCCGCCAATGCCAAGCGCTTTGCCTCTGAGCGTAACTTCACCTGTCATTGCAATATCTTTTCTAACCGGAATTCCTGTTAGTACTGATACGATAGATGTGACCATTCCTAAGCCTGCTGAGGGACCATCTTTAGGTATTGCCCCTTCGGGAACGTGTATATGAATATCTCTCATTGGGAAAATTGTTGGTTTAATACCAAAATCAATACATCTAGATCTCACGTATGATTTTGCTGCTTGAATAGACTCTTTCATTACATCGCCTAATTTACCAGTGATCGTCATTCTTCCTTTACCCGGCATTATAACTGACTCAATTGGCAATATATCTCCACCAACCTCAGTCCACGCAAGGCCAGTAACTATTCCCACTTGATCATCGTTATCTATTTCGCCAAACTTGAATTTCCTCACTCCAGCAAAGTCGTGTAAATTATTTTCGTCAATTGTGATTGATTTAATTTCACCTGCCACAATCTTTTTGACCGTTTTGCGTGCAAGGTTTGATAATTCTCTCTCAAGACTTCTTACTCCAGCTTCTCTTGTGTAGTATCGGATTAAACCAAGAATAGCTGTATCATGAATCTTTAGTTCGTCTTTAATAAGACCATGCTTCTCAAGCATTTGTGGTGCAAGATGCTGTTTAACAATCTCCACTTTCTCATCTTCTGTGTAACCAGCAATACGAATGATTTCCATTCTATCAAGAAGTGCTGGTGGCATTCTTAATGTATTTGCTGTTGTAATAAACATTGTGTCAGACAAATCATAATCAACTTCCAAATAATGATCGTTAAAAGAGTTGTTCTGTTCCGGATCAAGGACTTCGAGTAACGCCGAAGATGGATCTCCTCGATAATCAGCGCCTAACTTGTCAATCTCATCTAACAAAAATAATGGATTAGATGAACCTGCTTTTTTCATCATTTGTAAAACTTTACCTGGCAATGAACCAATGTACGTTCGTCGATGTCCTCTGATTTCAGCTTCATCACGGACACCTCCTAATGACATTCTCACAAATTTTCTTCCCGTAGCTCGTGCAATTGATTTACCAAGGGATGTTTTACCTACACCCGGAGCACCCACAAGACAGAGAATTGGCCCTTTCATTTTTTTTATTCTTTGTTGTACCGCTAAATATTCAAGAATTCTCTCTTTCACTTTTTCTAGTCCATAGTGATCTTCATTTAAAACTTTCTCTGCAAAATTAATATCTCTTTTAACCTTTGTTTTTTTTCCCCATGGGATTGTTAAAACCCAATCAAGGTAATTACGTATCACGCTTGACTCAGCAGACATTGGGCTCATTGATCTTAATTTTTTTATCTCTGCATAACATTTCTCTTTGGCTTCTTTTGATAATTTTGTATTTTCAATTTTTTCTTCATATTCCTGAACATCATCTTTACCATCTTCACCTTCGCCAAGTTCTTTTTGAATAGCCTTCATCTGCTCATTTAAATAATATTCTCTTTGTGTTTTCTCCATTTGGTTTTTAACACGACCTCTAATTTTTTTCTCAACTTGCATCACATCAAGTTCAGCCTGAATAAAATTCATAATCTTATCGAAACGTTTTGTTAAATCCATCGCTTCTAAAATTTCTTGTTTGTCAGATAACTTAATAGATAAATGTGACGCTATAGTATCACTTAGCTTTGATAAATCGTCTATCTCATTAATTGTACCCAATACTTCAGGGGGGATTTTTTTATTAAGATTTACATACTTATCAAATAATTCAGTGATTGATTTTGAAAGTGCTCTTAATTTTTTATCTGTTGAATCTACATTTTCTTCAATTAAATCGATGCTAGACTCTAAATGTGTGTTCATATCTGTAAACATGTTGATGGATGCTCTTTGCATTCCTTCGACCAAAACTTTTACTGTGCCGTCGGGTAATTTTAACAACTGTAGTACATTTGCTACTGTTCCAAAGTCAAATAGATCGTCTTTTTTGGGATCATCAACTGCTGCTCGCTTTTGAGTAATTAGCATTATTCTTTTGTCACCCGCCATAACTTTTTCAAGAGCTTTGACAGATTTATCTCTACCTACAAATAGGGGTACAACCATGTGTGGAAACACGACAATGTCTCTTAGGGGCAATACAGGAATGTTTTTTTCAACCATTAAATTAAAGACTCAAATATGTTTACATTCGATAAGAAAATTAATGTTATCTTAAGTAAAGTTAATATTTCTTATCACATATCTTAAATGTGCATAAAATTGACATTTTCAAGAATATAAACGATTGAGAAGGCTAAGCGCTTGTTTCTGAAGCCTTTTTACTGTCCGAATATGTGTAAAGTGGTCGTGCTCTGCCTTCGGCGACTTCAGCATTAATAACCACTTCCTCAACCCCTTCAAGCGATGGCAGTTCAAACATTGTATCTAGTAGTATATTTTCAAGAATCGATCTTAAACCCCTCGCGCCTGTTTTTCTCTCAATTGCCTTATTAGCAATAACTCCCAAGGCGTCATTAGATAAAATTAACTTGACGTCTTCCATCTTGAAAAGAGTTTGATACTGCTTTACCAGCGCATTTTTTGGCTCTTGCAGAATTTTCACAAGAGATTCTTCATCAAGATCGGTTAATGTCGTCACAATTGGCAGTCGACCCACAAACTCAGGTATCAATCCATAATTTAACAAGTCCTCAGGTTCTAGATTCATTAAACTACTTCCTAGTGTTTTTTCCTCGTGGATCTTAACATTTGCTTGAAAACCAATACCTGTACCTTTTGATCTTTTATTAATTATTTTATCTAAGCCAGAAAAGGCACCGCCACAAATAAATAAAATATTTGTTGTATCAACTTGCAAGAACTCTTGTTGTGGATGTTTTCTCCCACCTTGTGGAGGTACACTTGCAACTGTTCCTTCCATTATTTTTAACAAGGCCTGTTGAACGCCCTCACCAGAAACATCTCTTGTAATAGATGGATTTTCAGATTTTCTGCTGACTTTATCTATTTCATCAATGTATACAATTCCACGTTGAGCTCTTTCAACATTATAGTCGGAGGCTTGTAATAATTTTAGGATTATATTTTCCACATCCTCTCCAACATACCCCGCTTCAGTCAATGTTGTTGCATCGGCCATTGTAAACGGTACATCCAATATGCGCGCCAGTGTCTGAGCCAGTAATGTCTTTCCACATCCAGTAGGTCCAATAAGCAAAATATTTGATTTAGAAAGTTCAACATCAGATTTAAAAGAAGAGTGCTCTATTCGTTTGTAATGATTATGAACAGCGACAGAAAGATTGTATTTTGCGTCTTTCTGGCCAATAACAAAATC
This sequence comes from uncultured Pelagibacteraceae bacterium, assembly GCA_902525595.1. Classification (GTDB taxonomy): domain Bacteria; phylum Pseudomonadota; class Alphaproteobacteria; order Pelagibacterales; family AG-422-B15; genus CACNXQ01. The sequence continues at coordinate 8,052 of CABZHO010000020.1, forward strand.
ATCTAATGTTGCACAAATCTCTTTTGGTGTTGGAATTCTACTACTAGACTTGGCCTTGGTTTCTTTGTTTTCCTCCTGAATAATGTCATTACATAGTTCAACACATTCATCACAGATAAATACAGTAGGACCCGCTATTAGCTTTTTTACTTCATGCTGACTCTTGCCGCAAAAAGAACAATACAGCGTATTTTTATTTTTATTATCGTTACTACTTTCACTCATAAATATTATTTCGAATCAATAATTTACTAGGAAAACATTTTAATGATTAAAAAACAAATGATTTTGAAAAAATTGTAAAAAAAAGTGTTTATAAACAGTGGATTAAAGAGATTATTTGACGCTATTTCTCAGTTTTTGGCGGAATTCTTTTATCTTGAATACTATCAATAATACCAAATTTCTTAGCTTCATCAGGTGACATAAAGTTGTCCCTCTCAAGTGCTTCTTCTATAGCCTCAACTGTCTGACCGGTGTGTTTAGCATAAATCTTATTCAAGTTAGACTTCATTGCTAGGACTTCTTTCGCATGTATTTCTATATCTGTAGCTTGACCTTTAAAGCCAGCAGAAGGCTGATGGACCATGATACGGCTATTAGGAAGTGCAAATCTTTTCCCTTGTTCTCCTGCAGCTAACAAAAACGATCCCATAGATGCTGCCTGACCAAAACATAATGTTGAAACTGGAGATTGAATAAATTGCATTGTATCATAAATTGCTAGACCATCGGTAACAACCCCACCTGGGGAATTTATATATAAAGAAATTTCTTTCTCAGGATTTTCAGACTCCAGAAATAAAAGCTGAGCTGAAACCAGTGACGCCATGTGATCATTTACGGGTCCTACTAGAAAGATAATTCTTTCTTTAAGAAGTCTTGAATATATATCAAATGCTCTTTCCCCTCTTCCAGTATGTTCAACAACCATCGGAACAAGTTGATCAAATATTTTGTTTGAGTCCATAAATTTTATTTAGCTTTTTTCTTTGCAGCCTTCTTTTTAATACTTTTCTTTTTTGTCGGTTTTTTTTCTGGCTGGTTTAAATTGTTATAAAGTTTAATAAACGAATCAACGTCAACCTCATTTTTTTTCAATTTAACCTTAGTTAAAATAAAGTCTACAATTTTATTCTCATATATAGGCGCCTGTAATTGCATAGATGCTTCCTGATTATTTTTATAATAATCAATTACTTTTTGTTCTTGACCTTTAAAATTGCTGGCGTATTCAAATAATGCCTTATTCATCTCTTCTGGTGTTACCGCGATATTGTGAGCTTTGCCAACTTCTTGCAAAATAAGTCCTAGTTCAATTCTATTTTTTGCATCTTCTCTAAACTTTTTTTCGTTGTCAGCTGTGAGTTTATTATCCTTTATTTCTTTTTGATGGTCTATTGAAGAAGGATTTTGTGATTGTAGGTAGTTCTCCTTTAAATTATTAAACTCAGCCTCAATTAAATCAGCCGGTAGATCAAAGGTGTGTGTTTCTTGCAATTTTTCAAACAAATTCTTTTTATCAAGATTTTTAGTGAGATCATTATACTCATTCTGCATTTGCGCCTCTACCTTTGACTTTAGATCTTTTAGGTCAGATGCTCCCATGGTTTTGGCAAAATCATCACTAACTTTTGCTTCTTCAGGTGAACTAATTTTTTTAATGATGCACTCAAAAATAGCTTCGGCATTTTGAAGTTCTTTTGCAGAATAATCTTTTGGAAATTGTACCTTTACTTTTTTATTATCTCCTTTTTTTGTTCCTATTAGACCTTCTTCAAGATCTTTTAAGTAGCGTCCAGATCCAATAATTATCGTTTGACTCTCAGCTTTACCACCATCAAAGTTTTTTCCATCTATTGTTCCTTCATAATCAAGTAATACAGAGTCATCATTTTTAGCCTTGTATTCATCTTTTTGCTCTTTGTAGGTTCTCTGAGACTTTGCGATTAGATCAATTCTTTTATCTACTTCTTTTTTATTAAGCTTAACAGATGTGGAACTTATTTCGATTTTTTCAAAATTAGCTAATTTAATATCTGGAAATATTTCAAATTCAATTTCAAATAATTTATCTTCATCTTGTTTGATATCGTTTTCATTTTTAAAGTTAACTTTTGGTTGTGATACCGGTCTGTGATTATTATCTTGGATAATTTTTGATACTTTTTGCTGTATTATGGTGTTAATGACTTCACTGTTTATTGCCTCACCATGTTTTTGCAAAATAATATTATTTGGAACTTTCCCAGGACGAAATCCATCAATTTTAATTGTTTTTTTAACTTCATTGATTTTTAAATCTATACTGTCAGCAAACTCTTTTGCCTCTACGACGAATTCATAAGCTCTTTTTAAACCTTTATTTGTAATTTCTTTATATTCCATAACATTTTGGTGCGGATAGAGGGACTCGAACCCCCATGAGTTGCCTCACTGGTACCTAAAACCAGCGTGTCTACCAATTCCACCATATCCGCGATTAATAGAAAATGCAAAATAGACTATTTTTTGGATGTTTACAGTAAAATATTTAATTTTGATGCTATAGTTTATCTAAGAAATTATGAAAAAAAATATAGTTTTTCTGGATAGTTCAACCTTTCCAAAAGATGTCTCATTCCCTAAACTTGATTTCAATCATAACTGGAGAAGTTATAAATTTACAAGTATCTCAGAAGTAAAAAAAAGAATTAAAAAATCAAATATTATTATTACTAATAAAGTTGAATTAAATAAATATAATTTAAGTGCTGCAAAGAATTTAGAGCTTATTGCTATTACAGCGACAGGAACAAATATAATTGATTTAGATTACTGTAAAAAGCACAATATATCAGTATGTAATCTAAGAAACTATGCATCCGTTTCAGTTTCAGAACATGTTTTAACTTTAATGCTTACGTTATCTAAAAATATCAAAGGTCTTGAAAAAGATATAAGTAAAAAATTATGGCAACAAAGAAAAGTGTTTGCACTATTAAGTAGAAAAATTTACGATTTACATGGCAAAACACTTGGAATTATCGGCAAAGGTTCAATAGGCTTAAAAGTTGGAAAGTTAGCAAGAGCTTTTGGTATGAAGGTTCAATATTTTTCAGTTCGTAATTATACAAATACGCAATTTATAAAATTTATTACCTCGGTTGATTACTTATCAGTCCACTGTCCTCTGAATAAAAATACAAAAAATTTAATTACTTTTAAAGAATTAAAACTAATGAAAAAAAATTTAATTCTTATTAATACGGCTAGAGGTGGAATTGTTAACGAGGAAGATTTAATAAAAGCGTTAAAGAAAAATATTATTGCAGGCGCAGGAATCGATGTTTCTACTAAAGAACCTCCTAAGCCTTCTCACGCTTACTATGCGATTTTGAGTCAATCAAATTTTATTTGGACGCCTCATACTGCTTGGGCCTCAGAGAAAACTCTTCAGGAAGCCATTAATCAATTAATTGCGAACATAAACTCTTTTTATAAAGGAAAAAAAAGAAATATTGTCTAAGACTTTTTCAATCCAGCGCATTTTTTTGAGCAATAAATAACACTATCCCAATTTAATTTCCATTTTTTTCTCCAATTAAATGGACGATTGCATACAGGACAAATTTTAGATGGTAAGTTTTCTTTTTTCATGATGTATTAATTAATATGAAATTATTTCAAGTCCATACAGGCTTTTACGACCCTAATATTTCTGACGGTTTTTATGAAGGACACACTAATATATTTGTTTGTGCGAAAGACGAAGAAGATGCTCGTAAAATAGTTAAAGAAAAGAAGGAGTATAAAATGTTAAAAATGCACATAGATGGTATTCAAGAAATTAATGTTGTAGATGGCTATAAGGTAAAACTCGCAAAAATTTAGACTTTATTGCACTTACCGCTCATAAAACTTGCATAAATATCATCTACTTCACTCTGTGTAAGAGTCGTTCTATTGAACATTTTGTTAATGATATGGCACTTTTGCTCAAGAGATATGCTTTCACTTGCTATGCCTTGCAATATGGAGTCTGCTGAAAGAGTATTATTAAACATTGTTATTCCTTTATCATTTATTGAATCGAAAACAATAAACCTCTTTTTGCCTAATGGCTCATCCCATGGCATCCATTCAGTGCTCATACTATAGGGTGTAGAATTCGGATTTCCATCATATGAAAAGTTGACCCAGTATTGTCCCATTTTTGTGGAGAGATCTAAGTCACTTGTTCTGTTATTTTCATCGTACATTATATCTGTAATTGCATCATAGCTCTCGCCCAGTAGACCACCTGACTTAAATATAAAAGCTATTTCCATAGCGTGACCTGCACCCAATAAATTTGGAAGATCAAGATTCAGGTTAATACCAGGAACATTGAAACCAAGTAACAAATCTAGTCCTAAATCAGAATTTTGTTCATCCCAGTCAAATCGGTACGCGTACACATTTGAATTCTTATTTGTCGATGTGAACTTTGAAGGTAAATCAACAGCGCCATATTTCCATGATTCAGCCATATATTTTCCGTATGCGTCATAGAATTTTTGATCCTTAGGTTTTACATACAATTCAAAATACTCTGAAATAGGACTTAATATTGAAAGTGGCCTGTCAACAAAGTCATCATTAACAAACATAAAAAGCTTGTCTTCATCTCTGGTGGAGCCAAATATCATTGGCTTATCATGCATATCTCCATCACGATAAACGCCGTATATACCCTTCATTGGAATGACAATTCCGTCAGGGATTACATTTGGAACATCAATCAAGCCTCCGCTATCATTTCTTGGACGGTAATAAGAAATAATATCATTTGCGCTTGCAGAGCGTAAAAAATTAGTTGAAGAATTCTTATCATTTATAAAATCAGATAGTTCTTGATCTGAGATTTCTAAATATTGTGATTTTTTAAGATGTTTAAGCAAACTTATAGAGCCAGCTCTAATATTATTTTCAGCGTACTCTAATGAATCTGACCCAAGATAACCGCTCTGAGATATGCCTCTCTCAAATAAATTCTCGCTCAGTGATGATGACATCAAAGATATTACGTTTCTCGCACCAGCTGACTCCCCAAAGATCGTCACATTATTTGGATCACCATTAAAATGAGATATATTTTTATTTACCCATTCGAGAGATTTTATTATGTCAAGAGTTCCAAAGTTAGCTGTGTTATCAAGTGGGTTATCTGAACTTTGATTGAGCCCACTGTAAGCAAACCATCCAAACGGTCCTAACCTATAGTTAGTTGTGACTAATATTACATCATGTTCTAATACAAAATCTCCAGAAGTATAAATGTTAGATGCTGAATACCCCCAAGTATTACCTCCACCATGAATCCAAAACATTACAGGTAAACTTTCTTTACTATTAAGTGCCTTTTCAGATGCATAAATATTTAAATAAAGACAATCTTCAGATCCAATAATTGACCCTCCCTCAATGCCGTCCATAGCATCGTAAAAATTACTCACTTGCATGCATCGATTAGGTAATTTTGTAGCATCAAAGGTTTCAGGAACATT
>CABZHO010000021.1 GCA_902525595.1 uncultured Pelagibacteraceae bacterium
GGTTTTCCTGTCATTTTTGATGCTACTCATTCCGTTCAGAGTCCTGGTGGCCTAGGGGATAAAAGTGGTGGGGATAGAAAATTTGTTTCACCGTTAGCGAGGGCTGCCGTGGCTGTGGGCGTTTCAGGTGTTTTTATGGAAACACATAATGATCCTGATAATGCTCCTTCTGATGGTCCAAATATGGTAGATATAAAAGATATGAGCAAATTGTTAAAAAAACTCATTGAAATTGACAATTTAGTTAAAGAAAATTAAATAAGTTATTATAAATACTTATAAAATTATGAATTTCATTAAAAACATTATTGCAAGGCAGATATTTGATAGTAGAGGAAATCCAACGATCGAGACTGATGTGTATCTTAATAATGGAGTATTTGGAAGAGCTTCAGTTCCATCGGGAGCGTCAAAAGGAAAAAATGAGGCATTTGAATTAAGGGACAATAAAAAGTCTTATCATGGAAAATCAATTTTAAAAGCTGTCGAAAATGTAAATACAATAATATTCGATACAATTTCAGGATACGATGTTTTTGATCAAGAAACTATTGATCAAACACTTATAGATTTAGACGGGACAGCAAATAAAAAGAAACTAGGTGCTAATGCAATATTAAGTGTATCACTTGCTTGTGCAGAAGCGGCGTCAAAATATTTAAATATACCTCTGTATAAATACTTGGGGGGCACCAAATCATTTAGAATGCCAACCCCAATGCTAAACATAATTAATGGTGGCGCTCACGCAAATAATAATCTCTCATTTCAAGAATTCATGATTATACCAGTAAATTGTAGCACTTTTACTGATGCGATAAGAAAAGCTTCTGAGGTATTCCACACATTAAAAAAAATATTAGAAAAAAAAGATATTTCAACCGCTGTTGGGGATGAAGGTGGATTTGCGCCCAACTTAAATAATGAAGAACAAGCTTGTTTGTTAATTAGGGAGGCTATTATCAAATCTAATTATAAATTAGGAAAAGATTTTTATTTAGCTTTAGATGTTGCTTCAACCGAATTTTATAAAGATAAAAAATATAATTTGGTGTCTGAGAAAAAACCTTTATCAAGTGACGAATTTTCTAAGTATTTAATAAAATTATGTAACAAGTATTCTATTATATCTTTGGAGGATCCGTTTTCTGAAGATGACTGGAAGGCATGGGAAAAGTTCAATTTAAATTTTGGTGATAAAATCCAAATCGTTGGTGATGATATATTTACAACAAATATTAAGCTTATTTCAAAAGGTATTAAAAGAAAGACAGCTAACTCAGTATTAATTAAGGTTAATCAGATAGGCACTCTTACAGAAACACTGAATGCGATAGAACTTGCCCAGAGGAACGGTTTAGAAACTGTGATTTCACATCGATCCGGTGAGACAGAAAATACTTTCATTTCAGACTTAGCTGTCGCAACGAATTCTGGTCAGATTAAAACTGGTTCTATGTCTAGATCGGATCGAATTTCGAAGTACAATCAATTACTTAGAATAGAAGAAAACCTAGATACCAAAAAGACATTAAAAAACAATAAGTTCTACTAATATTTTTATAATTGAAAAGAACAAAAGGAGTCCAAAGTGCTACTTTGTTAATTTTTTCATTCTTTTTGCCTTCATTGAAATTGTGAAGATTCATTAAATATGATTCTCTAATCCGATGAGCAAACTAGAAAAAATAAGGGTAAGAATTAGTAAGTATTATCCAATTTTTTTCTTACCGTTAATATTAATATATCTATCTTTTAATATTTTTGACGGTAATAATGGCCTTTTATCACATCCAAGACTAGACACTCAAATTGCAGTTTTAGAGGGCAAAATTGAAAATATGAAAAATAGTAACAATTTATATGAGATTAAAATTTCATCTCTTCAATCATTAGATAAAAACAACGATTTACTTGATCAAGAAATTAGAAAAGTACTGGGATATGGTCAAGAGAACGAATACATTATTTATTTCGATAACTAGTATCTCCTTGAAATTTCATTAATTTGTCTTTAATTATTAAAGACGTTAAATGAAAGACAATGTATCAAAATCCCTTTTAAGAAAAAATTTTTCAAATCACCAAAGTCCACAGAAACCTCGCTGGATAAAGGTACCAATTTATTCTCCAAAAACCGATGAAGTCAAAAGAACCCTAAAACTAAACAGAATTGTGACTGTTTGTGAAGAAGCTATGTGTCCAAATATATCAAGTTGCTGGTCTAAAAAACATGCAACTTTTATGATATTGGGTGACACCTGTACAAGATCATGTAGTTTTTGTAACATACAAACAGGCAAACCAAATCCTATCGATTCATTAGAGCCAATAAGAGTTGCGAATTCTGTTAAGCAATTAGGATTAACACATGTTGTAATTACATCTGTAGATAGAGACGATTTAGATGATGGAGGCGCCCAACATTTTTATGAAACAATTAATCAAATCAAAAAAAAGTGCATCGATACAACAATCGAAATACTTACGCCAGATTTTAAAAATAAACCTAGTGCAATCGAGATAATCTCAAAGTGTCCAATTGATGTATTTAATCATAATATGGAAACCGTTGAACCTCTCTATCGAAATGTAAGACCGGGTGCAAATTATAATCATTCTTTAAAATTATTGAAAAAGATTAAAGACATTAATAAAAAAATATTCACCAAATCAGGGATTATGATTGGACTTGGTGAGAAATATATTGAGATACAAAAATTAATGGAAGATTTGAGGATTCAGGACGTCGATTTTTTAACCATTGGTCAATATCTAAGACCAACCAAAAATCATCACCCGGTTATAGAATATCATAATCCTGACTATTTTATTAAATTATATGACGAAGCAATAAAGATGGGCTTTAAAATTGTTTCATCTTCTCCTTTCACAAGATCTTCTTTTCATGCTGAGGATGACTATAAAAGACTAAAACAAACAACTTTAAATGCCTAAGCAAAATGAAACGAAGATTGTTCCTTTTACAAAAGAGCAAATGTTTGATTTAGTATCAAATATTGACAGCTATAGTGAATTTTTGCCATGGTGTAACGACTCAAAAGTTATCAAAAGAGAAATAAAAGATAATGAAGAAGTAGTTATTGCCGACTTAGAAATTGGCTATGATCAATTTGTTTACACGTATAGAAGCGAAGTTTGTTTATCAAGTGACAAAAGTACAATAAAGGTTCGAAATTTAGATGGTCCTTTTAAATACCTAAAGAATAACTGGAAGTTTATTGAGCTAAGTGAAAATTCGTGTGAAATATATTTTGATATAGATTTTGAATTGAATATTACTTTATTTGATATTTTAATGAAGAAATTTTTTGATTTAGCGTTTCAAAAAATGGTTGAAGCATTCATTACACGAGCTGAAGAAATTTACTGAGTCTTATTAGCTATTTCTATAATTTTTTTTAATGCAAACTCAGTACTAATTGTTTGTATTTTTTCTCTTGAGGATTTGCTAAAATTCTTTTTTATTGTTTGGAACGTATATTTATTATTAATCTTATTTCCAATCCCAAAATAGACACAGCCTATAGGAGTTTTAGCGCTACCACCAGATGGTCCTGCAACGCCAGTTATTGAGATTAGGATTTCGCTATTAGTTTTTTTCAACCCTTTGACCATTGCTAATGCTGTTTCATGACTTACAGCTCCATATTTAAGTATAGTTTTCTTTGGTACATTTAATATTTGGTTTTTAAAATCATTTGAATAAGAAATAATTGAGCCATTAAAAAACTGTGATGATCCACCAATACTTGTAAGATTTTTACTTAGCATGCCACCAGTGCATGATTCAGCAACAGATATTGTAAATTTAAATTTATTTCTTAATTTTTTAATTTTTTGAATATAATTTTTCATATCAAAATGAATATTATTTTGTAAGACATGACAATTACCAAGGCATAAATACCCGCTACGATATCATCTAAGATTACGCCCATAGAGCCTTGTATTTCTTCAGCCTTATTAACAGGGTATATTTTATATATATCAAAAAATCTAAAGGCTGAAAATGCTATTAAGACTTCAAATAGATTAAATTCAAAAAGAAAAAGAAGTGGAATTGATTGTCCAATTAGCTCGTCAATTACTACTTCTGAGGGGTCGTCTTTTTTTGTCTCATTTAAATAAAGGTTTATTAAATAAAAAGAAGTAAAACAAATTATTGTAAAAAATATATAAAAATATGAAATAGTTAAAAAACTTATCAAAATATACCAAATAATAATTGCCGAGATAGAGCCTAATGTTCCAGGCGCTAGTGGAGAAAATCCTATTCCAGCAAGTGACACAAAATATTTTGAAAAGTTTATCATATTTCAATTAATTTAGTTGTAATCCAACAGGCTATAGCCTTTGATTGTCCAATTAGCCCAATTCCATCAGCAGTTTTTGCTTTTATGTTTATACAATTTACATCGCATTCTAATAGTTTTGATAAATTAGTGGCAATTTTATTTTTATATTTTTCAAGTCTTATTTTCTGGCAAATAATTGTGCAGTCAATATTTTGAATTATAATATTTTTAAAATTTATTTTTGTTTTTATTTCATCTAATAAATATTCTGATTGAATATTTTTATATTTTTTAAGAGCTGGAAAATATTGTCCAATATCGCCATTCTTAGTTGAGCCTAATACCGAGTCAATTAAAGCATGTAAAACTACATCTCCATCTGAATGACCAATTGATTCATATTTGGATTTAATTTTAAGACCTCCAAGCGAAAGAAATTTTCCTTCTCTTAACTTGTGAATATCAAAACCATTACCATATCTTACATTTCGTGTGATCTGATTTTTAAAATTTTCAACATCTGAGTATTTTGTAATTTTTATATTTTGCTTATCATATTCAATTAATTTAATTTTTAGGTCTTTCTCATTTTCAATAATACCATAGTCATCAGTTGGCTTACTGTTTAATTTTTTTATGCCCTTCAAAAAGACTTTTGACTTAAATATTTGAGGTGTTTGAAAAAGATAATAATTTTTTCTTTCTAATGTTTTAAAATTTTTTCTTATTGTATCTTCCACTTGTGATGCTGGTAATACGCAATCATATTTATTAGCTTTAACTTCTTTAAGAATATTTTTTAGTAGTTTGTAAGATATTAACGGTCTTGCACCATCATGTATCATGATATAATCAAACCGTTCAAAATTGATTTTCTTTATTGCATTTTTAACACTATCTATTCGATCCTTACCGCCAATAATCAGATTATTCGCAGTATACTTGCTTATAATATTTGTTTCTTTTTTCGTTATTTTTTTTGGAATTGTTATATATATTGATTTTTTATTTATGTATTTTGCGATATTTTTAAGTGTATATTCGACAATTGGAGTACCATAAACCTTATAGAAAAGCTTAGACCCTGTTGTTTTGAATCTTTTACTTTGCCCAGATGCTAATAAAACGCATGCAATTTTCATTAAATTTTAATTATAATTAATTAGAAATGACTAATAACAAATTTTTAATAAACAATAAACTTAATAAGTATAATTTCTTTAGCATTAGAAATATATTACTCATTTCTGGGTCATCACTTTTTCTTATTATTTCATTTTTAATACTTTTCTTTCAAAGAGGAGGGTCTATTCAATTAGTTGATTACTCAAATATTTATATTCTTATTTCCTCTGTATTAATTCTGATACTTGCATTTTCCATTGGTAATTTAATTATTCCAATGATCTTGCGCGTTTGGCGTAAAAAAATAAGTACACTCAATAGTAAATTTACTCTTTATTTTATATCAATTGCTCTTTTGCCGGCGTTATTTTTAGGCATATTAGGTATGATCTTAATTAATATGGGTATTAATGATTGGTTTAATACAAAAATTAATAACGTAATTAATAATTCAGTTTTTGTTGCTGAAAGCTATTTAGATGAACATAAAGAAACTATCAAAGGTGATCTTTATGCTATGTCTAATGATTTGAATAAGGCAAGCGAATTACTCAAAAATGATTTAAATAAATTATCTTTTTCTCTAAGAACACAGGCATTAATAAGGTCATTACCTGAAACGTATATTGTAAATAGAGCTGGTGAAATTATCGCTAAAGCTTTTGAAAGCAATAAATTATTTTATGAGCCACCTGAAAATGCCTTTATACGCGCTGACAGTGGTGAGATGACAATTATGTCATCAACGCAAGTAAACAAAGTATACGCACTCGTAAAATTAACAAATTTTACAAATCTCTATTTATATGCGGGGAGATCAATGGATGCAAATGTTATTAGCGCATTAAATGATACGATTTCTGCAAAAAATGAATATGTATTTTTAGAGGAAAGTAGAAATAAGATTAGTATCATTTTTATTCTTATCTATATTATTATATCGTTATTATTAATATTGCTTTCAACCATGATCGGATTAAAGTTTGCTGAAAGAATCGTATCTCCAATATCTAGTATTATTAAAGCCTCTAATAACATAAGCAAAGGATCGTACGATGATAAAATTAAAAAAAATAATGACTATGTTGAATTAAATCGATTAGCTGACTCATTTAATAAAATGAGCAGTGATATCGTAAAACAAAGAAATCAAATTTTGGTTTCAAAGAAACATGAAACATGGTCGGATATCGCAAGAAGAATTGCTCACGAGATTAAAAATCCTTTAACGCCGATACAACTGTCATCAGAAAGACTTGAAAAGAAATTAAAAAAAGCTGATTTAAACAATAAAGACATTGATGAGTGTTTACAGATTATTAGAAGACAGGTTAATGAAATAGGCCTCCTTGTAGATGAGTTTTCAAATTTTGCTCGACTACCTGAACCAGATTTATCTAATAACGATATATTTAAGACTATTGTAAATGCTGTAGACGATATTAAAATTAATTACCCACAAATTAAGTTTATCAATGAGCTTCATGCAAGTAAATTTTCTATAAATATGGATCATTCTCAAATTATTAGAGTATTCAAAAATATTATTTTAAATGCAGCACATTCAATTGAAGAGGATAATCAAACTGAAGGTGCTATTACCTATAAATCAGCTTTATCGGAAAACTTTTTACATATTTCAATAATTGATAATGGAGTAGGATTAAAATATGAAAAAGATGATTTGGTAAAACCATACTTTACAACTAAGAAAAAAGTGGGAGGGACTGGATTAGGATTAGCAATTGTTGAAAAAATATTATTTGATCATCATGCCGAATTTACAATAAACAATAGATCAGATAACAAAAAAGGTGTGGAAGTTGAAATTAAATTTGAAATTTAAATGACAAATATTCTCATAATTGACGACGAAGTTGATATTGCAAACAATATAAGTGCAATTCTGACTGATGAAAATTATCAAACTTATAAAGCTTCAAATTCCGATCAAGCATTTGATCTTATTTCCATGAATAAATTTGACTTGATAATACTGGATGTATGGTTAGACAATTCTAAGCTTGATGGATTAGAAATATTAAAAGAAATTAGAAAAAAAGAGTCTTTACCAATTATTGTCATTTCTGGTCATGGAAACATTGAAATGGCAGTTCAGGCTATTAAAGATGGAGCAAATGAGTTTGTTGAAAAACCATTTACTTCTGAGAGATTAGTTCTTTCAGTTAATCGATCAATTGAGATGAGTATTATTAAAAATGAAAACATTAATCTTAAAACTAAAAATATTTACAACTACGAATTTATTGGCGGTTCGTCTCAAATCATGAAGACAAAACAGTTGATTAGAAAAATAGCGCCGACTTCAAGTAGGGTAATGATTTATGGGGAGTCAGGAACTGGTAAAGATATAGTTGCACGGGAAATACATCGAAATTCTGAGTATTCCAGAGGACCATTTGTTGCAATTAACTCAGCTTTGATGGAGCCTGAAAACTTGGAAGAAAACCTCTTTGGAACAAGTAATAATGAGGGTTTTCTTGAGCAAGCTACTAAAGGAACTTTGTTTATAGATGAAGTTGGCGAAATGCCATTACAGACTCAAGCCAAAATTTTACGCATACTTACTGATAAACATTTTACAAAATCAGGCAGTAATCGCTTAATTGAATTACAATGTCGGATAATATGTTCTTCAACTAAGAATTTAGACGAATTAGTTTCATCGGGATCATTTAGAAAAGACCTATTTCACAGATTGAATGTTGTCACTATTAAACTTCCAAATCTTTTAGAGAGATATGAAGATATTGATGAATTAATTGATTACTTTACAAATATTTTTTCTCAGAAAAATAATGTAACTAATACCGACTTAAAGTCATTGATAAAGTCAAAATACATAAATTATTCATGGCCGGGAAACTTAAGAGAATTGAGAAATATTGTAGAAAGAATGGTCATTTTAGGTGACAAATATAACGATGATGATGAAGCAAAAAATATTTCACAAGATAATAAAAATGTAATTTCATTACCATTAAAAAATGCTAGAAAAGTCTTTGAAAAAAATTATTTACTATCACAGATTAGTAGATTTGACGGAAATATATCTAAAACGGCTGCATTTATTGGTATGGAAAGATCAGCGTTACATAGAAAACTAAAACAATTAGGTATTACGGAAGATAGTAAAGAATGAAAGTAATCATATGCGGTGCAGGAAAGGTAGGCACAAGTATTGCAAAGCACTTAGTAAGTCAAGATAACGATGTGACAGTAGTTGATAGATCAAACGACCTTATTAGAGATATAAGGGAAAAAGTAGATTTGAAAACAATTATTGGATCAGCTTCCAATCCTTCTGTTTTAAAACAAGCTGGTGCTGAAGACGCGGATATGATCATTGCCGTTACACTACAAGATGAAATTAATATGGTTGCATGCCAAATGGCACATACATTTTTTAAAATACCAAGAAAAATTGCTCGATTAAGATCTGAAGATTTCTTAAATCCAATTTGGAGAGATTTGTACAACGCAGATAATATGCCTATTGATCTTATAATTAGTCCAGAGTTAGAAGTTGCAAGATCTATTGAGCGACAACTAAAAGCTCCGGGTGCCTATGATGTCGTTCCCTTTATTAACGATGAAATAGAGTTATTAACACTTGCTATTGAGGATCAATGTCCATTAATTGATACAAACTTAAAAAGTATCCATCAGCTTTTTCAAGAAAACTCTAATAAAGAGAGAGATCTTAGGGCGTCAATAATTGGAATTAGTAGAGATGAGAGATTATTTATTCCAAAAAAACAAGATACTTTAAAAAAAGGTGATTTTGCATTCATTTTAGTTGATAAAAACCATGTCAAAAGAACAATGAATGCATTTGGCTTGGATGAAAAGCCTATAAAAAAAATTATTATAGTTGGGGGAGGTAATATAGGTTTTAATTTAGCAAAGGATCTTGAGGTTTTTCATTCTGATATTTCAGTAAATATAATAGAAAACAATGAAGAACGAGCAAAATTTATTGCTGATCAATTGTCTAATACATTAGTTCTTAAGGGAGATGGTTTGGATCAAAATATTCTTGATGAAGCAAATATAAAAGATACGGATTTAATGCTTGCTTTAACAAATGACGATGAAACAAATATTATTATATCTGCAGTAGCAAGAAAAAATAATTGTGAGTCATTAATATTGGTGAATAATTCTGAATATAATAAATTAAAAGATGTTTTAGGAATAAGTAAGGTAATTGATCCAAGGAAAATTACTGTCTCAAAAATACTGAAGCATATACATAAAGGCAGCATTGAGACAGTTTATTCAATTGGAAATAATCAGGCTGAAATTATACATGCACAGGCATTAAAAAGTTCTAAACTTGTGAATAAAGAAATTAAAGATGCAGGCCTACCAGAGGGTATAAAATTAGGATTAGTTAAAAAAGAAGGTAAAATCGTAATACCAGACAAATCTACAAAAATTGACGAGAGTGATGAAGTATTGTTTATTTGTATGACAGAAGACTTAAAGAAAGCAGAAGATTTATTTAAAGTCAGGGAAGCTTATTAATGTCAAGAGTATCTTTTGTGAATGGTATGTACTGCGATTATAAATTAGCATCTGTTCATATCGAAGATAGAGGCTATCAATTTGCTGATGGTGTGTACGAAGTATTTGCTGTAATAAATAGCAAACTTATTGATTACGACGGTCATATCAATCGTCTCTATAAATCGTTAAAAGAAATAAAATTAACCTCGCCATTAGCAAAAGAGTCTTATTTATTTCATATTAAAAATTTAGTTAAGAAAAATTATATTAATAATGGTTTAATTTATTTACAAGTTACTAGAGGTGTATCAAAACGTGATTTTAAGTTTCCTAAAAATGTAAAACCATCAGTAGTTATAATAGCTAATAGTATTCCAAAAGATGAGTATGAAAAAAAATTTTCTAGAGGAATTAAAGTTAAAACTACTCAAGATTTAAGATGGAAACGTGTGGATATTAAGACATTGAACCTTTTACCTCCAGTATTAGCAAAACAAATAGCTGTTGAGAATAAATGTGATGAGGCATGGTTGATTGATGATAAGGGTTTTATTACTGAAGGTAGTTCAAGTAATGCATGGATATTAAAAAATAATACTTTAATAACAAGACCTGTCTCAAATTCAATTTTAAACGGTATTACTAGAACATCACTTATAAAGTCTTTAAAATTAAAAAAATTAAAAATAAAAGAAAGGCCTTTCAATCTCAAAGATATTAAAACAGCAGATGAAGCATTTATTACTAGTGCAACTCAGTTTGTTATGCCAGTTATTAGAGTAGACAATATCAAAATTGGCAATGGAAAAGTAGGAAAGAATGCTGAATTATTTAAAAATTCCTATATGGAGGCAGTACAATTAAAATAACTCAAGAAAAAAATAAGTGTATTATTTTGCACCCGAAACTTAGAGACGAAAGAAGGACATATTCAAAAGAAATGTTAGATGAGATTTACAACCTTGCTAACAATTTAAATATCGAAATATCTTTAAAAAAAATAATTCAAATAAATAACAAAAATTCTTCAACGCTTATTGGAAAAGGAAATTTAGAGGAAATTAAGAGTTATATTAAATTACATTCAGTTAATTTGCTTATTATAAATACTAATTTATCTCCCTCACAGCAAAGAAATCTGGAAATATATTTGAATCTAAAGGTTACAGATAGGGCTGGTATAATTATTGAGATTTTTAGTAAAAGAGCGAAGTCAAATGAAGGTAAAATGCAAGTGGAGCTTGCTGAGTTAATTTATAGAAAATCAAGATTAGTAAGAGCATGGACTCACTTAGAACGTCAAAGGGGAGGGACTTCGTTTATAGGTGGTCCAGGAGAGCTTCAAATTGAATTAGACAGAAGGCATATTCAGCAAAAAATATTAAATATAAAAAGTCGTCTTAGGAAAGTAGGGAGCAGGCGAAAAAATCAGAGAAAATCAAGAATCAATAAAAATTTTAAAACCTTCGCACTTGTTGGTTATACAAATGCTGGCAAAACAAAATTGTTTAATAGTCTAACTAAAAAGAAACAGTCGAGTAGAAATAGATTATTTGAAACTCTGGATACAAAAATTAGTAGACTTTATCTGGGACAGAAGTACGTAGGAATCATAGATACTGTTGGATTTATAAATAATATTCCTACTCAGCTAATTGAGTCATTTCATGCAACTCTTGAAGAAATACATTCTGCTGATTTTGTAATTAACGTAGTTGATGTAAATGATATTAATGCTAAGAACAAAATAAAGACTACAAAAAGTATTCTTAGAGAAACAGGAATAGATGAAAATAAAATAACTAATATGATTACTGTATTTAATAAAATTGATCTAAATAACGTTAATTATAAATGTAGCAATAATCGATTTTATTTGAGCGCTTTGACTGGTAAGGGTATTAGCAATTTTAAAGATAGTTTAAAAAATAAAATTAACTAGTTTCAATTATTTTAATAATAATGTTTCCAGATTTAGCTTCGTATTCTCTAAAACTGTAATCGCTCTTATTATATTTCACATAAATATAATCACTAGTATCTGAGTCTTTAAATTTATCTTTTTTGTAACCACCAATTTTAATTTGCTGCGCTTCACATATGATTTCTGTTTCAGTAATTGATTTTTTTAAAAAAACAATATTATATCTTCGTTTACCATCAAATATTTTAAAGTTATGAGTGCAATTATTAGTCAATTCATAATAAAGCATATTTAAAAAAAAAGTTGCAGGATCA
>CABZHO010000022.1 GCA_902525595.1 uncultured Pelagibacteraceae bacterium
AATGAAGGAAGAAGCAATTATTGCTATTCAAGATATGGGAGCGGCAGGATTAACTTCATCCTCAATTGAAATGGCCTCGAAGGGAAACGTTGGTATTGATATAAACTTATCTAAAGTCCCGATGAGGGCGGCAAATATGACTGCTTATGAGCTGATGCTTTCTGAAAGTCAGGAACGAATGTTAATGGTAATTGATCCTTCAAAGGAGCAGCTCGCGAGGAGTATTTTTAAAAAATGGGATTTAGAGTTTGAAATTATTGGCGAAGTAACTGATACGAAAAAGTTAGTTCTACATATGAACGGTGAACAAAAAGCAAGTATACCGATTAATATTCTCGTAGAGGACGCTCCCGAATATCAAAGAGATTATATAGTAAATGATCCTTCGCCATCAGTGACTTTTAGTAATAGGGATTTTAATGATAATGACATATTAAGTGATTTAATTACCATGATTAGTCATCCTAATCTCTGTAGTCGCAGGTGGATCTGGGAACAGTATGATCACATGGTGATGGCTGACACCGTGGTAAGGCCAGGATCTGATGCTGCAGTGGTCAGAGTTCACAATACCAATAAAGGAATTGCTATAAGTACAGATTGCTCTCCTACATATTGTAAACATAATCCCTATGAAGGTGGTAAACATGCTGTTGTTGAGACATGGAGAAATCTTATAGCCTCTGGAGCATTGCCAATCGCAATCACTGACTGTATGAATTTTGGTAACCCTGAAAAACCAGAAATTATGGGCCAATTTGTAGAATGTATTCGTGGTATGGGAGAGGCATGTGAAAAACTGCACTATCCTGTTATCTCTGGAAATGTCTCCCTTTACAATGAAACAAACGGTGAGGGAATTTATCCAACTCCTGCAATTGGAGGGGTTGGTTTAATAAAAAATCTAACAGATACCATGACAATAAATTTTAAGGGTGAAGGTAATGTATTGTGCCTGATAGGTAAAACCGATAATCATCTTGGCAATAGCCAGTACCTCTCAATCATTAAAAATACTGAGGCAGGTGGCACTCCAAGAATTGATTTGGATGAGGAATTAAAAAATGGAAAATTTATATTGGATTGTATAGCTGATAAACTTCTTAAGTCAGTTCATGATGTTGGTGAGGGCGGCATACTTGTGGCCGTCAGTGAAATGTGCATCTATGGTAAGCTGGGAGTGGCAATCGATGTTGACAAAGAATTTCTTCATGGTTTCTTATTTGGTGAAGATCAAGCAAGATATTTGGTTGAGGTATCATCAGATGACCTTGAAAAGATAAACACAAAAGCAAATGAAAAAGAAGTTGTGATAGAAAAAATTGGTCTCGTAGGTGGATCAGCTATCTTACTCAATTCAATCGGAAAGGTTGAATTGCCCTCCTTAATAAGTGCTCATTCTCAATGGTTTAATCAATTTTAAGTTAAGCACAAAGGTAATAAAAAACATACTAGATCCAAAAATTATTATTGAATAAATTTAAAAAGCAGTTAATTCTTCAAATATGTCTGAAAGTGTACAAGAAGAAATAAAAAATATCGTCGATCAAAATGACGTAGTCCTTTTCATGAAAGGCACAAAAAATCAGCCACAATGTGGTTTTTCAAATGCAGTTGTCAATACGCTGTCGTTTATGAATATAGATTATAAAGATGTAGACATATTAGAAAGTGATGAATTAAGACAAGGTATTAAAGATTTCACTAACTGGCCAACGATACCACAGCTTTATGTTAAAGGTGAATTTGTTGGAGGATGCGATATTATTCTAGATATGCATAAAAGTGGTGAACTTGCATCAGTTTTTGACTCAAAAGGTATATCTCACGACTAATCAGTAGATGCCAAATACTCTGTCACTATTTTAAAGACAGTTATTCCTCGATCGATCAAGTTTTTATGCCAATTTTTATCTTCAGGGTTAAATGTTCGTAATAAATTAGTTCTGCTCCAGTGGTTCATGATTACTACAGGATCATTAAGACTATTATTTTGTGTCCATCTATTTTCTGCTCTCAAATTCTTAAATACTGTAACAGGACTAAATGTTCCAAATTCCTGAGTAATTGTTAACCAGTCAATAGATGGGAATTCTTTTGAAATTCCTGAGTGTATATCTCCTGTTATTCGGTATCCTACACCTTTATCTGGATCAAGTGGGGCTAAGTGATCGCCAAATAAACTTTGAAACAGAAAATAATCTTCTTCACTTGTTTCATCAGAAATTAATATAGTATCAAATCCTGATTTTCCTAAGCCAGTATGCAAATCAATTCCAAATATCACTTTGGTATTATTTAAATTTTTTTGTAACCAATCTAATAATAGTTTAGGTCCCTTTTGCAATTGATCGCCACCATACTGCAAGCTTGTAGATCTTGTATACTGCCCTTGGGCAAACCATTGTTTAAAATTGATAAAGCCATATTTTAAAATTAATTTAATTCCTTCTAAATAAAAACTTAATTCACTTTTCTTAGGTATTGAGTTTGGATTTAAAAAGGCATTAATATTTTTATAACCCTCGGGTTCACCTGAATGATTTTTTAGAAAGTTTCTATTCAAATCAACATTACATTCATTTACTCTTCGATGCCATGCCATGCCGTAAGGATTAATAATATGAACAAAAACAATACAATAATCTTGAATAGGTTCTTCAGACTTAAGCATATCAAGAACAGACAATTGTATTGCTGATCCAGCAAATCCTTCAACACCATGTATACCTGAGCTATAGAGTAACAATTTCTCACAGTTTAATGACCCAATTACTGCAACATCTATAGTGAGATTTTCGCCATCAGGTCCAAAGAGATCTATTGAAAGAACATCATGACGAACTTTATAGCCACATGTTTCTAATTCATTGATAGAACTGATAAAGCGTTTTCTTGCTTCTAAATAATTTTTGGAAAACCAGTGCGATGCACTCATTTTGGTATTAGCGAGAATAATACTCGATGACTAATTTTGGATCCATCTGAGTAGCATAAGGTACTTCAGCAAACTGTGGAGTTCTAACAAAGGTTGAGGAACATTTTTTTTCATCAACTGTAATATAGCCTGGAATATCTCTTTCCTGACTCTTCATCGACTCTATGACGAGGGCCATTTCTTTTGATTTATCTTTTACCTCAACAACATCACCTTCTTTTACAAGAAAACTCGCAATATTTACTCTTTTACCATTAACTTTAACGTGTCCATGGTTAATAAACTGTCGCGCTGCAAATACAGTTGGCACAAATTTTGAGCGATAAACAATTGTGTCAAGTCGTCGTTCCAAAATTGCAATAAGATTTTCTCCCGAATCACCTTTTTGTCTGATTGCTTCTTTATAACAATTTCGAAATTGTCTTTCATTCAAATTTCCATAATACCCTTTAAGCTTTTGCTTAGCATTCAACTGAACTCCATAATCAGATAGTTTACCCGTATGCTTTTGTCCGTGTTGGCCGGGTCTATATTTTCTTAGATTGAAAGGACTTTTTGGTCTGCCCCATAAGTTAACACTGAGACGACGGTCTATTTTGTGTTTTTGTGCTATTCTTTTTGTCATATTTGATGATCCGTGGTTTATACTGTTTTCCTGAACAATGTCAAACCAGAAAGCTAAATTTCCCTAGTTTTACTATATTCAGCAAGCACGGTCACAACACCTCGTAAAGTAGCTATTTCTCGATCACTTAAATCAGCCTTATGAAATATATTGCGTAAATTTTGCTTCATTTTTCGCATTTTTTCTTCAGGTTGAAAAAAACCTCTTAGTTCAAGTTCTTTTTCTAGATGATCGAAAAAGTACATAAGATCATTTTGACTTCCATTAGATCTAGAAATTTTATCAATTGGCTTTTCTGATCTGAAAACCTCTGCAAAAAGCGAGTAACAGAATACATTTACCGCATGAGATAAGTTTAAAGACGAAAAATTTTCATGCGTATCAATTGTAGCGCATCGCGTTATTAGAGATAAATGTTCATTAGTCAATCCCGATGACTCACCTCCAAAAATAATTGCAATATTTTCATTATATTTATTTTCATTAATTTCACTGACCATAGCAATATTATCACTAAACTGTTTACTCATATCTCTTTGACGAGCGGTATAGCCAATTGATAAATTAACCCCTTTTAAGCTTTCTCTAAGAGTGCCGTATACTTTTGCTTTTTCAATTATGCTTTTTGCATCAACTGAAACAGCCAGTGCTTTTTCAGATGGCCATTCGATTTTAGGGTTTACAAGTCGTAAATCATTGAAGCCAAAATTATACATGGACCTTGCTACAAGACCAATATTTTCGGGTAATTGTGTATCGACTAATACAATTGCAATTTTATCAAAATTCATTTGGGTCTAAACGTTTGCTTTTTCTCTCATTAGCTTAAATTCAACGCTATCAATTAATGCTTTAAAAGATGCTTCAATTATATTTTCAGAGACACCAACTGTGTACCAACTTTTCTTTTTTTCATCAGAACTTTCGATTGAAACTCTTGTAATTGCATCCGTTCCCGTATTAAGAATGCGAACTTTATAGTCAATTAATGAGAGATCTCTAATAAGTTCAGCATAACGACTTGATTTGAAGTTATTTCTTAAAGCATTATCGAGAGCATTTACAGGACCCACTCCTATTCCAGTTCCCGTTACTTCTTCATCATCAATTTTAAGTTTTACAGATGCCTCCGACATTGTTTGCCCTTCTTCTCCAGAATTCTGAACATTGACATTAAAGCTTACGACATCAAAATAGTTTGGCATCTTACCAAGTACTTTATTAACCAATATTTCAAATGATGCATCGGCACCATCATATGAATATCCATTAAATTCTCTTTCTTTTACTCTGTCTAAAATCTTTTGAATTGTTTTGTCATCCTGATCAATTTCAATTCCAGCTGATTTTAACTTTGACAAAATATTTGATTTACCTGACTGCTCAGAAATTATAATTTGCCTATGATTTCCAACTAGTTCTGGATCAATGTGTTCGTATGTTTTTGGATCCTTGTTAACAGCTGAGACATGTAATCCCCCTTTATGAGCAAAAGCTGCTGATCCAACATATGGCGCGGTGCGGTTAGGCACTCTGTTTAAAATTTCATCTAACAGCCTTGAAAGCTCAGTCAACAAGTTAAGTTTTCCCTCATCAATTGACATTTCATACTTATTTTTGAATTCATTTTTTAGTGCAAATGTAGGTAAGAGCGTTATTAAATTTGCATTACCACATCGTTCACCTAAACCATTAATGGTTCCTTGGACTTGTCTGACACCTGCTCTAACAGCAGCAAGAGTATTAGCTACTGCATTACCCGTGTCATTGTGTGCATGAATACCTAAGTGATTGCCTGGAATTTCTTTAGAGACTTTTAAGACAATATCTTCAACTTCATGGGGCAAGGTTCCACCGTTTGTATCACATAAAACTAACCATCTTGCACCGTTAGAATGAGCTGTTTTAAGACATTGAATTGCATAATTTGGATTAGACTTATACCCATCAAAAAAATGTTCCGCATCAAAATGAACTTCTTTTTTTGTTTTCGCTAAAAATTTTATGGAGTCAGCAATATTTTCAAGGTTTTCTTCATTGGTAATACCTAAAGCAAGATCAACATGAAAATCCCAAGATTTTCCAACTACGCATGCCGCAGGAGCATTAATATTAATCATAGATGCTAACCCAGGATCGTTGTCTGCACTTCTGCCAGATTTTTTTGTCATACCAAAAGCAGTAAATATTGAATTCTTAAATGAAAGATCTTCATTAAAGAATTTTGTATCCGTCGAATTTGCTCCCGGCCATCCCCCTTCAATATAATCAACTCCTAGCTCATCTAATTTGTTGGCTAAAAGTTTTTTTTCATCAACATTAAAATCTACCCCGTAAGTTTGAGCTCCATCTCTTAATGTTGTATCAAATATGAATAGTTTTTCTTTCACTTATTTCACCTTCCAATCAGTTTCTCCGCCTTTATCTTCAAGTGTTATACCCATTTTGTCCAACTCATCACGTATCTCGTCCGCCTTATTAAAGTTTTTGTTCACTCGCGCCTCATTTCTCTGTGCAATGAGCAATTCAACTTGGGCTTTATTGATATTCATATTTTCTTGTTTCCAAGTAAGCCATTCTGATGGTTTGTCTGATAAGAGTCCTAACATGTTTGCTGCCGATAAAAAGTTACTTGCTAAACTAATATTGCCTGCTTCACAATTTTTAAACTTTTGGTGAAGAATACTTATTGCTTTTGGGGTATTCAAATCGTCAAGCAAAGCTTCCATTATATCACTATCATTATCAGCTACGTCGAGTTCGCCTTCATTAAAACTCTCTAAATAACTGTACCACTTATCAAGTGTCTTCTTACTTTCTTCTAGATTAGCTATAGTCCAGTTCAAGGGCTGCCTGTAGTGAGTAGATATCATTGCAAGTCTAATGACCTCACCTTGGAAGTTATCTTTTAATTCATTTACTGTAACAAAATTACCATCTGACTTTGACATCTTGTTTCCTTCGACAGTGACGAAACCATTATGAACCCAATAATTTGCAAATTTTTTACCGTTAGCACACTCACTTTGAGCAATTTCATTTTCATGATGAGGAAAAATTAAGTCCTGCCCACCACCATGAATATCAAAGCTCTCTCCAAGTAACTTTTCACTCATAGCTGAACACTCTATGTGCCAACCAGGTCTGCCATTGCCCCAGGGACTGTTCCAACTAGGTTCATCCTCTTTAGAAGGCTTCCACAAAACAAAATCTGACTCTGTACGTTTGTAGTTTTCAACATTCACCCGTGAACCTGCTATCATTTCGCTTAAATCTTTACCTGAGAGTTTTCCATATTCGCTAAATTTACTTGAAGAAAAAAGTACGTTTCCTTCAGCAACATAAGCAAAATCTTTCTCAATAAGTTTTTCAATCAGCTCAATCATTTCTGGTATGTGTTCTGTAGCTCTTGGTTCAAATGTTGGTTTTAAAGCACCAATATATTTTGTATCATCATGAAAATAATTTATTGTTTTTTCTGTCAACATGCCTATGTCTTCGGATGCTTTATTTGCTGCATCAATTATTTTATCATCAACATCTGTTATATTTCTTACATAAGTAACATTTTTAGTCCCATAAATATTCTGAAGTAATCGAAATAAGATATCAAATATAATGACTGGACGAGCGTTACCAACATGAGCATAATCATAAACAGTTGGTCCACAAACATACATTCGAACATTAGTTGGATCAATTGGATCAAACTTTATTTTTGAATTTGTGAATGTATCGTAAAGTTTTAAAGACATTTAATTCTTGGTCCTCTCAAGAATTTTACTTCTGCCAATTAATTGTATCAGAAGCTTCATTTCAGGGCCGTGGGTAAGTCCGGTAAATGCCAATCGTAATGGTAGAAATAGCTCCCTTCCTTTTCGACCAGTTCTCTCCTTAATATCATTGGTCCATACAGTCCATGTCTGATCATCCCAGGGTTCATCAGGCATTAATTCTAAGGCCAGATTAATATAATCTTTATCCTCAGTTTCAAACGAATTATTTTTAAAAACAACATCTGTCCATGCCGCTACATCTTCAACAGTGTCGAGATTGCCTTTAATTGTATTCCAAAATTTTTGATCTATGTTGGTATCGATTTTATCTAACCTTGTTTTAACTTCATCATATTCGAACTTTTGAACTTGTTTTTTATTAAGTGCTTTAAGTACATCAGTTTCAATGCGGCCTGGCGAGGTTGAGATAGTATCTAGTCTAAATTCATCAATAATTTGTTGAATACTGTCTTTTAATTCAATTGATTTTGATGTTCCAATTGTTGATAAAAGACTAAGAATTGAAATTGGTTCAATATTCTCTTCCCTGAAACTATCAATTGAGATGACATTATCTCTTTTAGACAATTTATCACCACTTGATGCCTTTAAAAGTGCATGATGAGCAAATGAAATCTTATTTTTATCTAAAGCATTTATAATTTCAATTTGAACTGCCGTATTACTTGTGTGGTCATCGCCTCTAATTACGTTTGTAATATTAAAATCAATATCATCCACAGCAGAACAAAAGGTATAGAGCGGTACACCATCTTCTCTGAATAAAACGGGATCAGATAAGCTAGTAAGATCAATATCAATTTCACCTTTCAATAAATCGTTCCATTGCATGCGTTCTGTTTGCAGTAAAAATCTCCAATGAGGTTTTCTGCCTTCTAACTCGTAATCTTTCTTCTGTTGATCACTTAATTCGAGCGCAGAGCGGTCATATACTTGTTTTCCACCCGCTGCCATTTGTAACTTTCGCTTTCTTTCTAATTCATCTGGAGTTTCATAACAGGCATAGATTCTACCCGCAGACTTAAGTTTTTCGAACTCTTCTCTATACCGTTCAAATCGAGAAGACTGGTTAAAAGTTTCATCAAAATCGATACCTAGCCATTCTAAATCATATTTTATTTTTGATATGTACTCCTCTTTTGATCTTTCCTGATCAGTATCATCAATTCGAAGAATAAATTTACCCCCACTGTTTTTTGCGTAAAGCCAATTGATTAGTGCAGTTCTAATATTGCCTAAATGTAATAATCCAGTTGGGCTTGGTGCAAATCTAGTTACCGTTGACATTTAATTTTCTCTATCTCTGAAAGCATTTGTAATTGGGTATCTTCTGTCATAGCCAAAATTTCTCTCTGATATTTTTACTCCTGGAGCTGCCTGTCGTCGTTTGTATTCAGAATTGTAGAGAAGGTTTTGAACTTTTGTTACAACGCCAACATCATAACCTTGTGATACAATTTCCTTAATTGAACTTTCTTTTTCAACAAGTAAAAATAAAATCTTGTCTAAAATATCATATGGTGGGAGCGAGTCACTATCCTTTTGGTCAGCCTTTAACTCTGCGGTAGGTTCTTTTAATATTATATTTTTAGGAATAATATCTAATGTATTAATTTTTGAAAGTGATGGAAGATTTGTATTTCTCCACTCAGATAATCTATACAAATCAGATTTGTAGATATCTTTAACAACAGAGAACCCGCCACACATATCCCCGTACAATGTAGAATATCCTACTGAAACTTCAGACTTATTTCCATTTGTAACAACCATGTGTCCAAACTTATTTGAATAAGCCATCAATATTGCTCCTCTTGTCCTTGACTGAATATTCTCCTCAGTAATATCTTTTTCTTTGTCTGCGAAAAGATCTGAAAGTGTATTGTCGTATGAATTAACAATATCTTGAATAGAAATACTAAGCAGCTCAATTCCTAAATTTTTTCCCAATAAATTAGCATCGATATTACTTTCGTCACTTGTGAATTGAGATGGCATTAAAATACCTTTAACTCTATCAGCTCCTAAAGCATCCACGGCTACTGCAGCACTAAATGCACTATCTATTCCTCCAGAGATACCGATTACAACTCCAGGAAATTTGTTTTTATCTACATAATCTCTTAATCCAAGTATCAAGTTTGAATAAACAATATCTTGCTTATCTATGTCAAATTTATCATTTTCATCAACTTCAAAAGCTTTATCAATTGTATTAAATATATATTCTCTAGACTCTTCCACGCAGTGATTAAGTTTTGATACAATTTGAGTTTGGTCACAGATAAATGAAGAACCATCAAATACAATTTCATCCTGACCACCAACTTGATTTACATACATTAAAGGTGCATCTATCGAACTTGCAAAATTTAGAGCTTTCTTCTCACGGTCCTCAATTTTATTTACATCGAAGGGTGATGCATTTAATGAGACTGCCAAATCTATTCTGTCTTTATCTAATTCCAGGATTGTATCGTTGACCCAGATATCTTCACAGATAAATATACCTAAATTAATTCCATTAAAATCAATAATAGTTATCTGCTCACCGTTAGAAAAAATTCTTTTTTCGTCAAAAACACCATAATTTGGCAAAGCCATTTTATAATGTTTATTTAAAATTTGACCCTCTTTTATTACTAAAGCTGCATTGAATAATTTATCTTTATCAAGGTAAGGGGTACCTAAAATTATTGTTGCATCACTGCTTTTAGAACATTCTAAGATCTCAGATAGAGCTGAATTTACCCTATCCATAAATGCTGGCTTTAATACTAAGTCCTCGGGAGGGTACCCTGTGAGCATTAACTCAGAGAATACTATAAGATCCGATTGATTATCTTTAATGTGGTCAATCACAATTTGCTTATTGTATTCGATATTTCCCACAATAGGGTTTGTCTGAACGATTAATATAGAGATTTTTTTTGTCATTTGACTGATATTACAACTAAATAATTTAGTCGCAATTAATTGGCAATTGTAATTTTTGAATTTTTAGGTTCTTGCGACTCTCTGAGTTTGTCAGATATTAAAAAAGCCAATTCAAGAGCTTGGTTGGCATTTAATCTTGGGTCGCAGTGTGTATGGTATCTTGCGGAAAGATCCTCGTCTTTGATTGCCTGAGCGCCACCAATACATTCTGTAACATTTTGACCCGTCATTTCTAAATGAACTCCACCCGGATAGGTCCCCATTTGATGATGAATATCGAAGAAAGTTTCAACTTCCTTGAGAACACTTTCAAAGGGCCTGGTTTTAAAACCTGAGTTTGCTTTCATTGTATTTCCATGCATTGGATCACATGACCAAACCAAATTATGGTCCGAGTTTAAGAAAGGCTTAATTAATTTTGGTAATTTTTCAGCTACGGTCTCTGAACCAAACCTGCAGATCAGAGTAATTTTACCAGCTTCATTTTCAGGATTCAATATATCCAATAATTTTTTCAATTCCTCTGGATCTAAGGATGGCCCACATTTTATACCAATTGGATTTTTGATTCCTCTGCAAAACTCAACATGGGCTCCATCAGGCTGCCTTGTACGATCACCAATCCACACCATGTGAGCGGAAGTGTCATAAACCTCCCCTGTTGTGCTATCTAATCGAGTAAGACATTCTTCATAAGGCAAAAGAAGTGCTTCATGACTTGTAAAGAAATCAACACTTCTTAATCTCTTTGTATTTCTTGATGAAATGCCAATAGCTTCCATAAACGAAATAGTATCAGAAATTTTATCAGCAAGTTCTCTGAATTTCTTTCCCTGAGGACTTTCATCAACAAACCCCATATTCCATTGATGAACTTTATTTAAATCAGAGAAACCTCCTTTTGCAAAAGCTCTTAATAAATTAAGTGTAGCAGCAGATTGAGTGTAAGCTCTGATCATTCGATTGGGATCAGGAACTCTTGCCTGTTCAGTAAAGTCCATGTCATTAATAATATCGCCTTTATAACTGTCCAACTCTATTCCATTGATTTCTTCTTTAGGCGCACTTCGTGGTTTTGCAAATTGACCTGCCATTCTTCCAACTTTAACAACAGGACAATTACCTGCAGCAGTTAATGTAACAGACATTTGCAGTAATACTTTGAATGTATCTCTAATATAATCTGCATTAAAATCATCAAAACTTTCAGCGCAATCTCCACCTTGTAAAAGAAATGCTTTACCTTCAGAAACCTTAGCAAGATTACGTTTTAGATCTCTAGCTTCTCCAGCAAATACAAGTGGTGGATAAGATCGTAACTGTTTTTCAGTATCCTCAAGTTTTTGAGTATCTGGATAGTCGGGCAAATGCTTTGCTTCAAAATTTCTCCAGCTGTTTACTGACCATTTTTTCATAATAAATTAATATTCTTTATTTCGGGGGTTTATAATACTAAATAAAGTAAAATACTAGAGTTTCAGTAAAATACGTTGATTTTACTTAATTTATTGCACCAAGTGTGTCTATTCCTGCATTTATTTTCAAAGCTACGTCTTCTTGATCAAGTTTTTTAGTTAGGTGATACTGAGGGTGAGCAAGGGTAGCTAAGTCTTTTGCTTTTATCATTGCTAATTCCATGAGCTTATCAGGATCAGCTACTTCATCCAGAAAGCCTGGGGCTATGGCGTCTTCAATTGAATACATTTCCGCATTTAAAAGAGCTCTTTGCTTAT
>CABZHO010000023.1 GCA_902525595.1 uncultured Pelagibacteraceae bacterium
GCAGCTAAGAGCAATTATGGTGAAGAAAATGAAGTGATTGTAGAAATCAATCAAGAAAATGGAGATATTTCAGTTTCAAGAAAAATGCTTGTTGTTGACGAGGTAAAAAATAAATTCTTAGAAATTAATTTAAAAGCTGCAAAAAAAATTAATGGTGCTGCCGAACTAGGAGATGAGTTACTGGATCCATTGCCACCCATGGATTTTGGCCGTATAGGCGCACAGTCTGCAAAACAAGTTATAAATTCGAAAGTTAGGGAAGCAGAAAGAGAAAGACAGTTCAATGAGTACAAAGATCGAGTTGGTGAAATTGTAAATGGCATAGTTAAAAGAATGGAGTTTGGAAATATAATTTTAGATTTAGGTAAATCTGAGGGCGTAATAAGAAAAGATCAGACAATTCCAAGGGAAAATTTAAGAAATGGCGATAGAGTTAGAGCATATATATACGATGTAAGATCTGAATTAAAAGGACCACAAATATTTCTTTCAAGATCTCACCCTCAATTCATGGCAAAACTCTTTACTCAAGAGGTTCCAGAAATTTATGATGGAATTATATCAATAAAAAGTGTTGCAAGAGATCCAGGTAGCAGAGCTAAAATTGCAGTTTTTACAGAGGATGGTTCAATTGATCCAGTAGGCGCATGCGTAGGAATGAGAGGAAGTAGAGTCCAAGCAGTAGTAAATGAACTACAAGGTGAAAAAATTGACATAATTAACTGGTCAGAAAATGTTGCTAATTTAGCAATTTCATCTTTGTCACCGGCCGAAGTCCTCAAGGTAGTTTTGGATGAAGATCAAAATAAAATTGAAGTTGTAGTATCCGAGGAACATTTAAGCTTAGCAATTGGAAGAAGAGGTCAAAACGTTAAACTTGCAACAGAGTTAACAGGATACGAAATTGATATACTAACAGAAGACGAAGAGTCATCAAAACGACAAGAAGACTTCTCTAATAAAACTAATATATTTATTTCATCTTTGGACGTAGATGAGACCTTAGCTCAATTATTAGTAAGTGAGGGTTTTGGAAGTGTGGAGGAAGTACTAGATGCTGAAGAAAGTGAACTTTTGGCCATTGAAGGCTTTGATGAAGAAATTGTAAAAGAACTTGTTGATAGATCAAATAAGTATCTGGCTGAAAAAGAAGAAGAAAATCAAACAAAAATTAATAATTTAGACGTTTCTAAAGATCTAATTGATTTCGATTTATTATCAAAATCAATGTTAGTCAAACTTGCTGAAAATAATATTAAGTCATTAGAAGATTTTGCAGGTTTAACAACTGACGATTTGATTGGTTATATTGAAGACAAAAGTGATAAGTCTTCTAAGGTTGAAGGATTACTAGAAGAATTTAATCTTACTAAAGACGAAGGTGATCAATTAATAATGGAGGCAAGAAAAATATGGCTTGAGTAGTCATATAATAAAACTTTGTTATGTCTGAAAAAAAAGATGAAAATCTAAAGAAAAAAACTCTAAGCTTGAAGCTTGGCATACAACCCAAACTATCTCCAAAAAAAAATATTGAAGTTGGAAAAACTGTTATCGTTGAAAAGAAACGATATAAAAGAAATCCTGTTCCTGAAGAGTCTAGAGTTAATACATCCCCTTCTAACAACGAAGAAAAAAAATTACCTGAAACTAGTTATGAAAGTAAAAAAAGTAGATCAGGAGTGATTTTAAAACCTCTATCAAAAGATGAGCAAAAAAAGATCTTACAGGCTAATAATAAAAAAGATGTGATTAATAAAATTAGGCTTGGAAATGACACTAAGAATATAAAAAATCAAACTGAAAAAACTGAAGAAATAATTCAAGAGAAGCCAACAGAGAGTCAAGATTTAAAAAAAGAGTTAGAAAAGAAAAAGACTTTAGTGGAAAATGTAAATGAGTATCAAGATAAAAAAAGACCTCAAAATACTTTTGGAAGAAAAAAAATAAGAGAAAGAAAAGTTACGATAGTTACTGCCTTAAGCGATGCCGATGAAAGAACAAGAAGTTTAGCCGCATATAAAAGAGCAAAACAAAAAACAAAAAAAACGCTAAACGAACAAGAACCCGCAAAAAAGATTATTAGGGATGTTTACATTCCAGAACATATAACTGTAAAAGAACTTGCAAATAGAATGACCGAAAAGTCTGGTGACTTAATAAAATCACTGATGAAAATGGGAATGATGGCTACTATAAATGAGTCTATAGATGCAGACACAGCTGAGCTCTTAGTTACTGAATTTGGACACAATTTTAAAAGGGAGAATATCGAGGATCTCGAAAAAGGCTTGATTTCTCTGGATAAAGAGGCAGTTAAAAAAGACACTCGCTCACCTATTGTAACAATTATGGGTCACGTAGATCACGGAAAAACTTCTCTTTTAGATAAAATCAGAAATTCAAATGTAGTTTCAGGTGAAAGCGGAGGTATTACCCAACACATAGGAGCCTATGAGGTCGAACACAAAAAAAATAAAATTACATTCATTGATACTCCTGGTCATGCTGCATTTACGGATATGCGTGCTAGGGGTGCAAATGTAACCGATATCGTTATTTTAATTGTTGCAGCAGATGATGGTGTCATGCCGCAAACTAAAGAAGCTATTTCACATGCAAAATCAGCTAAGGTACCAATAATTGTTGCTATCAATAAGTGTGATAAACCTGAGTCTAACCCTCAAAAGATAAAAGAGCAGTTACTATCAGAAGAGATAATAGTTGAAGACCTATCAGGCGAAATTCAATGTATTGAAGTATCTGCTGAGACAGGAAAAAATCTGGATAAACTTTTAGATTCTATAATTGTTCAATCTGAACTAGCTGAACTTAAAACTAATAACACAACATATGCAGAAGCAACTGTAGTAGAAGCAAACGTTGATAAAGGTAGAGGGCCAGTTTGCAATATTATTATAACAAATGGTAAACTAAATGTTGGGGATATTGCTGTTGCTGGCAGTGAATATGGTAAAGTAAGAGCAATTCTAAGTGATAAAGGGGTTAATTTAAAAGAAGCGGTATCATCAATGCCAGTTCAAGTACTTGGCCTAAATAATCCTCCTGAGGCAGGCGATGGTTTTGTTACCGTAGAAAGTGATGAAAAAGCTCGAGAACTGTGTGAATTAAGAAGTCAGGCAAAAAAAAATAATTCATCACCAAAAAAAATCATAAATTTAGATGGTGAAGCTACTTTTGGAGCATTAGACAAAAAGGAGATCTTAGAGGTAGTTATAAAATCGGATACACGAGGCTCCTCGGAGGCAATTGTTTATCAAATTGAAAGTATCAAAAGTGAAAAAATAACAATTAAGGTTATTCATTCCGGTGTTGGTTTTATTAATGAAAGTGATGTTGCTCTTGCTTCAGCATCAAATGCTCTGCTTTTATCTTTCAATTCAGCAGCTACCAAAGAAGCTAAATTAAAAGCTAAAATAAACAATTTAGACATAAAAGATTTTAATATTATTTATGAATTGATTGAGTATGTTTCAGATTTTGCAAGCGGTAAGCTAAAACCAACAATTAAAGAGAGCTTTATCGGGAAAGCTGAAGTTTTACAAATATTTAAAGTTTCAAAAATAGGAGCAATTGCCGGTTGTAGAGTTATTGAGGGAACTGTTGACAAAAATGCCAAAGTTAGAGTCATGCGAAGTGAAGAGGTTATATATGATGGGACTATTCTAAGTTTAAAAAGAGAAAAAAATGAAACTAATGAAGTAAAGTCAGGAACCGAGTGTGGTATTAGTATTAAGGAATTTAACGATTTTAAAGTTGGAGACTTTATTGAGGTATTTAGTACAGAGGAAGTAGCACAGTCGCTGTGATACTAAAAAGGCATAAGGAAAAGTCAAATAGATCATTAAAAGTTGCTGAAACTATCAGAAAGGCAGTAAGTGCTGTCTTAGTAAGGAACGAGCTTCCTGTTGATCCTCCATTCATATTTCCATTGAGTGTAATTAAAGTTGAAATGAATACTGATTTAAAAATAGCTTATATATATGTAACTACACATGAGAAAATCAAAAAAATTGAAATTTTAAATAAGTTAGAAGAATGTAAAAAGTATCTTGCACTTGAAGTTGTAAAATTAATAGACCTTAAATTCTCTCCAAAATTAATTTTTCGAAATGATGAAACAATCGATCGAGTGAATAAAATTGATCAAATTTTAAATTCTGAAAAGGTATTAGTTGATATTCAAAAAAAATGATTATGAATGGATGGGTATTTATAGATAAACCAAATGGTATTACTTCATTCCAAGCTGTTAATCGAATAAAAAAAGCATTGGGCGTAAAAAAAATTGGTCATTCTGGAACATTAGATCCTTTCGCAACAGGAGTCTTAGCAATCGCTATCGGAGAGGCAACAAAAAGTATTGAATTATTTAATAAAAGTAAAACATATGAATTCTATGTCAGTTTTGGAGAATTAAAAGATACAGACGATATAACTGGCAAAACTATTAAAACCTCCAAGAACATTCCCACAAAAAAAGATATTGGTAGCTGTATAAATAATTTTTTGTTTAATTACGAACAAGTACCACCAAATTATTCTGCGGTTAAAGTAGACGGAGTTCGTGCCTATAAACTTGCCAGAAAGAAAAAAGAATTTTCTTTAAAAGCTAAAAAAGTTCAAATTTTAAATATGAATTTTTTTGAAACAGATAAAAGTAACGAATTTAGATTTGTTGCAGATTGTTCAACAGGCACTTATATCCGTTCAATAGCAAGAGATCTTGGAGCAATGCTAGACACTTATGCGTATGTCAAAGAGTTAAGAAGAACAAAAATTGGTCAAATCACAGAAAAAGATATTATTTTACTAGATAAATTTTTAGAATTGGTACATATTGGCGATCATTTTGAAGCGATCTACTCTATTAGAAATGTACTGGACGACATCCCAGCAGTATTAATGGACAGTGAGTTAAGCCGAAACTTTCAAAATGGTTTAGGTTTTAATTACTTTGATAATACTTTGTCAATTAATGAACTCTTTTTCGAAGACAAAAATAGATTGCTTGGAATAGGCTCAGTTGAACAGGGTAGAGTAAAACCAAAAAAAGTTTTTAATTTGTAATAATAAGGAATAGAGATGTCGATTAATAAAGAAAGTAAAACTAAATTAATAGATGAATATGCCAGGTCTGAAAAAGATACTGGTTCTCCAGAGGTTCAAATTGCTATTCTTACCGAAAGAATAACAAATCTAACTGGGCATTTTCAGTCACATAAAAAAGATAATCATTCTCGAACTGGTTTAATGAGACTTATAAATCAGAGAAGAAGTTTGTTAGCGTATTTAAAAAAGAGCAACAAAAACTCTTATGAAAAGTTAATAGATAAGCTGGGAATTAGAAAATAATAATGAATAACAAAAATTTAAAAGGAATATACGAATATGAAAAAAGAAATTTCGAGAGAAATGAATTGGGGAAACCAGATTTTAAAAATAGAAACTGGAAAAATTGCAAAACAAGCCACAGCTTCAACAATTGTTAGCTATGGAGATACAGTTGTCATGGCAAATGTTGTGGCAGCCAAGGAACCAAAACCAGATCTGGATTTTTTTCCGTTAACAGTTAGCTATCAAGAGAAATTTTATGCAGCTGGTAAAATACCAGGTGGTTTTTTTAAAAGAGAAGGACGGCCTACTGAATTTGAAACACTAACGTCAAGATTAATTGATAGACCCATTAGACCATTATTTCCTGAAGGTTTTAAAAACGAAACTCAAGTTATACTAACTGTACTTTCGCATGATGGAGAAACGAACCCTGACATTGTTGCAATGATAGCGGCCTCCAGTGCGTTAACTTTGTCTGGAATTCCTTTTAAGGGTCCAATTAGTGGTTGTAGAGTGGGTTATGATGGATCAAATTATACATTGAATCCAAAAATAAACGATGATGGAGATCTTGATCTTGTTGTTGCGGGCACTAGTGATGCTGTACTAATGGTTGAGTCTGAAGCTAAACAGCTTTCAGAAGAAATAATGTTAGGAGCAGTAAAGTTTGGTCATGAGTCAATGCAAGAAGTGATAAAAATCATAATTAATCTTGCCGAGGAATGTGCAAATGATCCATGGGAGTTCAGTCATACGGTTAATGAGTCTTTGCTAGATGAAATTAAAAAAACTTGTGAAGATAAAATCGCAAAGAGCTACTCAATTGTAGATAAGATGGAAAGACAAAGCTCGCTTTCTGAGATTAAGTCAAGTTTAGAAGATCAATATAAAGAAGATGAGGAATACAGCATCAATGAAGTGATGGGATACTTTAAAAAAATTGAAAAAAATGTTGTAAGATCTCAAATATTGAACAATCAATCTAGAATTGATGGTCGTAAGCTAGATGAAGTAAGAAATATCTCGTCGGAAGTATCGTGGCTTCCAAGAACACACGGATCTGCTTTATTTACTAGAGGTGAGACACAAGCAATTGTTGTAGCAACTTTAGGATTTGGCGAAGATGAACAAAGAATTGAAGCATTGCAAGGATCATACAAAGAAAATTTCATGCTTCATTATAATTTTCCACCATATTCAGTGGGTGAAGTAGGAAGACTAGGAGCAACAGGTAGACGTGAAATTGGCCATGGAAAACTTGCATGGAGAGCTCTAAAGGCAGTTTTACCATCAAAAGATGATTTTGATTATACCATTAGATTAGTTTCTGACATTACTGAATCAAATGGATCATCTTCTATGGCAACTGTGTGCGGTTCATCACTTGCATTAATGGATGCAGGAGTTCCTATTAAAAACTCTGTTTCAGGAATTGCGATGGGCTTAATAAAAGAAGGTGATGATTTTGCAGTTCTTTCAGATATTTTAGGAGATGAAGACCACCTTGGCGACATGGACTTTAAAGTGGCTGGAACCAAGGAAGGTATAACATCTCTTCAGATGGACATTAAGATTACAGGCATCACCTATGAAATTATGGAGAAAGCACTTGAGCAAGCAAAGGGTGGAAGAGATTATATTCTCAACGAAATGAACAAAGAAATTTCTGAAGCTAGAACAGAACTAGGCCCTTACACTCCTCGTAGTGAAATAATAAAAGTCAAAAGGGACAATATTGGTGAAATAATTGGTAAAGGTGGTTCTACAATCAAAGATATAATAGAAAAATCAGGAGCAAAGATTGATATAAGTGATAATGGAAATGTAAAAATTGCCGGAACTAATAACGAAAGTATTGAGGCAGCTAAAGAACTTATCAATTCTATAATTGAAGAGCCGGAAGTGGGACAAGTTTATGAAGGTAAAGTTGTTAAAGTCATGGATTTTGGTGCATTTGTCAATTTTTTTGGTAAACGTGACGGATTGGTTCACATTTCTCAGCTTTCAGATGAAAGAGTTGAGAAAGTTACTGACGTAATTAATGAGGGTGATATAGTAAAAGTTAAAGTCATTGGTTTTGATAAAGGCAAAGTAAAACTATCGATTAAGGATGCCAAAAATTAATTTTCTAGATACATAATGCAATACACTATTTCTTCAGAAGATAAACTTCATGAAGAATGTGGTGTATTTGGAGTATTTGGGAGCCCAGATGCTTCTACATTGACTGCATTAGGTTTACATGCATTACAACACAGGGGTCAAGAAGGTGCAGGCATAGTTTCATTTGATGGTGAAAAATTTCATGGTGTAAGAAGACCAGGACTAGTTGGTGATCATTTTAATAAGCAAAAAGTTATAGAACGATTAGAAGGTAGCAACGCAATTGGCCATGTGAGGTACTCTACAACAGGCGACACTATATTGAAAAATATACAACCACTTTATGCTGATTTATCCACGGGGGGTTTTGCTTGTGCGCATAATGGAAACTTAACCAATGCATCTATTTTGCGAGATCATTTAGTAAGTGAAGGGGCAATTTTTCAATCGACTTCAGACACTGAAACTATTCTGCAATTAGTTGCAAGGTCTTCAAGGAAGCAAACAGTGGATAAACTCATTGATGCTTTATTCAAGATACAAGGGGCATACTCTCTTGTGATTCTAACTAATAAAAAATTAATTGGGGTTAGAGATCCTTTAGGAATAAGACCTTTAGTTCTAGGTGACCTTAACGGTGCTCCTGTATTAGCTTCAGAAACCTGCGCATTTGATATCATAGGTGCAAAATACGTAAGAGACATAGAAAATGGCGAAATAATTATTATTTCTGAAAGTGGTATTGAGAGTATCAAGCCCTTTCCAAAAGTAAACGAAAGACCGTGTATTTTCGAAAGAATATATTTTGCAAGACCAGATAGTATTGTTGATGGAGAGACAGTTTATACATACAGAAAAAATTTAGGTGAAGAACTAGCGAAAGAAAATCTAATTGATGCTGACGTTGTAATTCCTGTTCCTGACTCAGGCGTACCAGCAGCTTTAGGATATTCACAAACATCAAAAATTCCGTTTGAGTTAGGAATTATAAGAAATCATTACGTGGGAAGAACATTTATTGAACCGACTCAAAGTATTAGACAATTTGGAGTAAAACTTAAGCATAATGCAAATTTATCATTTATTAAGGGAAAGAAAGTTCTTCTTATAGATGATTCCATTGTACGCGGAACAACTGCAAAGAAAATTATTAAAATGATATTTGATTCAGGCGCTAAAGAAGTCCATCTTGGTATTGCATGCCCACCAATTACTCATCCAGATTTTTATGGAATTGACACGCCAGATTATAATGAATTAATAGCTTCGAAGATGACTGTAGATGAGATTAATAAAACAATTGGATGTAATACTTTATTTTTTTTATCACTAA
This sequence comes from uncultured Pelagibacteraceae bacterium, assembly GCA_902525595.1. Lineage (GTDB taxonomy): Bacteria > Pseudomonadota > Alphaproteobacteria > Pelagibacterales > AG-422-B15 > CACNXQ01. The sequence goes on from CABZHO010000023.1 coordinate 8,795, forward strand.
ATGGAACTTATAAAGCTATGGGTCATAATGAAAGAGATGACAAAAATCCTCAATTTACAGATCATTGTTTTACTGGTGATTATCCAACAGGTCTTTTAGATCGAGAACAGGGGAGTGTCTCAAAGCAGTTTTCTCTTCTTTCAGAAAAAAATTAAATTTCTTTAGGCACGCCTACAATGTTATAACCACAGTCAACATAGTGAATTTCTCCAGTGACACCAGATGACAAATCACTAAGAAGGTAAAGTCCAGACTTACCTACATCTTCAAGACTAATATTACGGTTCATCAATGAATTTTTTTCTGACCATTTCATCATATCTTTTCCTCCAGAGATCCCGGCCATTGCAAGTGTTTTCATAGGACCGGCTGAAAGAGCATTAACTCTTATATTCGAACTACCTAAATCAGCAGCTAAATATCGCACACTTGACTCAAGAGCAGCTTTAGCTACCCCCATAACATTGTAATTTCGTATGAACTTTCGAGAACCATCGTAAGTCAAAGTTAAAATAGAACCCCCATCAACCATTAATTGACTGGCTTCACGAGCTACCTCAGTTAAAGAGAAACAAGAGATTAACATTGTATTTTGAAAATTTTCTCGAGAAGTATTTAGATATTTTCCTTTTAGTTCATTTTTATCGGAGAATGCAATGGAATGTAAAACAAAATCAATTTTATTCCATTTTTCTCTAATCTGATTGAACGTATTTTTTACAGAACTCTCATTTAATACATTACATTCAATAATAAAATTATTTTGAATTGATTCCGCTAGAGGTTTAACTCGTTTAAAAAGTGCATCGCCTTGATAAGTAAAACAAAGTTCAGCTCCACTATCTGTAAGCTGTTTAGCAATTCCCCAAGCAATTGAGAGTTCATTAGCCACTCCCATAATTACTCCTTTTTTACCAGCTAAATTGATCATTTTTCAAATCTTTCAAATACTAATGAAGCATTTGTTCCACCAAATCCAAAACTATTACTCATCGCAGTATAAATTTTATCATCAAGACGATTAGTGAGTATGTTCATATTTTTGGCTTCTTCGTCAAGTTCATCAATATTTGCTGACTTTGAGAGAAAATGATCTTTCATCATAAGTAAAGTGTATATCGACTCATGAACTCCTGCCGCACCCAGAGAATGTCCACTTAATGATTTTGTTGAACTTATAAAAGGTATGGAATCTCCAAATACATTTTTTATAGCTTTAAGTTCAGCAACATCACCCACTGGAGTAGACGTTCCATGTGCATTTATATAATCAATTTTATCAATATTTTTAGTTGCCATCTTCATACAACGTTCCGCTCCTTCTCCTGAGGGTTGAACCATATCAAAGCCATCCGAAGTCGCCCCATAACCAACAATTTCTGCATATATTTTAGCATTTCTATTTAATGCTGTTTCTAAATCTTCAAGAACCAAAACACCACCACCACCTGCGATCACAAACCCATCTCTATTTCTATCAAATGCTCTTGAAGCTTTCTCAGGAGATTCGTTATATTTAGAGGATAAAGCTGGCATGGCATCAAA
>CABZHO010000024.1 GCA_902525595.1 uncultured Pelagibacteraceae bacterium
ATTAAAAGTCGAAAACCACTTTTTACCATTGCCGCTGCATTTTCTGGACTTGACATCATTACCTTTAAATCAAAACCAGCTGAGAACATACCTTCTCTTCCAACGATTAAAACAGACCCCTTATCGCTTGGTACCTGATCTAAAATATTACTAAATTGTTTAATCATGTCTGGAGAAAATACATTTACTTTTCCATCATCCATTTGAATGATTGATACGTCTCCATCTGATTTTAAAGTTATTGCCATTAAACTATTCTAACTTACTCTAACGACTAAAAAAACACATAATTATTAGATTTCAAATTTACTAATTTCAATAAGTTTGTTTAACATCCATATAAGTAGTGGTCATTACTCTACAGTTACAGATTTAGCAAGATTTCTTGGTTGGTCGACATCATTACCTAGCTCTACTGCTGTATAGTAAGCAAGCATATGAATTGGAACAGAATATATTATGGCCTCGATTGATTTAGGACATTTGGGTAAACGAAAGATCTCCCAAATATTTTCTGAATTGGACTCAAGTGTTTCATCATCTGTGATCATCAAAATCTTTCCACCGCGAGCTATAACTTCCTGTATGTTAGATATTGTTTTGTGAAATAATGGACCAGGTGGAACAATGCACACAACAGGTAAATTTTTTTCAATTAATGCTAGAGGACCGTGTTTCATTTCACCTGCAGGATATCCTTCGGCATGAATATAGGAAATTTCTTTGAACTTTAGCGCACCCTCTAATGCTAGAGGAAAAGATGTCCCCCTCCCAAGATACATAACTCCTTTAGCCTTCGTAATACTTTTTGCAACATCTTTTAAAGAGTATGATCTCTCAATTGCTTGTTCAAGTAGTTGTGTTGCTTGCATAACTTCTTTGCAAATTTTTTTATTATCATCAATTGTGATAGACTTTATTAAGGTTGCTAAGTGAATAGCCATTGATAAGAGAACAGAGAGTTGTGCCGTAAATGCTTTTGTAGAAGCAACACCTATTTCGGCCCCAGCTTTTGTATAAAGACAATAATCACTGTCTCGGGCAATAGAACTATTTTTGACATTGACAATGCTTAATGTCTTAATTTTACGATCTCTACAGTAGTCAACTGCCGCTTTAGTATCAGCAGTTTCACCAGATTGAGAAACAAAAATGCATAGTGCATTTGAATCAATTACTGGATCTCGATATCTAAATTCTGATGCCATATCACAATCAACAGGAATTCTTGAATATTGCTCAAAATAATATTTTCCAACTAAGCAAGAATAGTAAGCTGTTCCACAAGCAATGAGATGGATTTTTGAAATTTTTGAAAAATCAAGATTTAGGTTAGGAATTTTGATTATCCCAGTGTCATAATCTATAAATTGCCTAAAAGTTTCACCAACCGCAAGAGGATGTTCATGAATTTCTTTTTCCATAAAATGGTTGTACTCTCCCTTAGAAACATCTGACTCAGTTATGCCAATTTCAACAAATTCCCTATTCGCTTTGTCACCTTTAATATTATAAATTTCGATATTTTTATTATCTAAGACGGCTATATCGCCATCCTCTAGATAACACACCCTATTTGCTACCGAGCTAAGAGCAATTGAGTCTGAGCCTATAGAATTTTCAACCCCATTAGTTCCTGCTACAAGAGGACTACCATTCTTGGCTCCAAAAATTGTATCCTTGTTATCATCAAATATTATCGCAAGAGCATATGACCCCTCAAGTATAGTTATTGTTTTTTTTATACTTTCTAGATGGCTAAGCCCTTCTCTACGATGATGTGTTAATAATGCTGTTATTACCTCTGAGTCTGTATCAGACTCAAAATGGTAATCTCTAACTTCCTTTGTCTTTTTTAATTCTGTGGCATTTTCAATAATTCCATTATGTACAAGCGAAACGGATCTAGAAGAATGAGGGTGAGCATTTTTGTCAGATGGTTCTCCATGAGTTGCCCAACGAGTATGTCCTATTCCAACCTTACCATCAAACTGATCTTCTTGAAGTGCATAGATTAAATTATCTAACTTACCTTTCACTTTTTTTTGATTTATTTTCTCATTATTATTTATCGCAATACCAGCAGAGTCGTATCCACGATATTCAAGTTTTTTTAATGAGTTAATAATATTAGAAGAAACATTATCATTCGATGCTATGCCAATAATTCCACACATTATTTTTTTCCTTTTTTCTTCTTTGACCAGTTCTTTACTTCTGTTTGTGAAGTTCTCTCTATTGCCAAACTATTCTCTGTAACATTTTGGGTTATAGTAGAGCCTGAGCCAATATATGCATTTTTGCCAACAACTAATGGAGCAACAAGTGAGGTATTAGATCCAACAAATACGTTATCTTTAATAATAGTTTTGAATTTTGAAGACCCATCGTAATTGCAGGTAATGGTTCCTGCGCCAACATTTACTTTTTTACCAATTACAGTGTCGCCAACATAAGTTAAATGATTTACTTTTGTTCCCTGGCTAACTTTTGAATTTTTGATCTCAACAAAATTACCAATTTTGGTTTTATCGCTTAGTTTCGTGCCTGGTCTAACTCTAGCATATGGGCCGATACTAACTTCATTACCGATTTTACAATCCTCGATATGTGAAAAAGCAAATATTTCAGTATTGTTACCAATGACAACATTCTTTCCAATAATTACAAATGGATGAATGGTTACATCTTTACCGATTTTGGTATCGCTTGAAAAATAGACTGTATCCGGATCGATCATAGTAACGCCTGACATTAAATGTTTTGATCTTAATCTAATTTGCAGTTCTTTTTCAGCTTTTGCTAAATCATTTTTATCGTTAACACCCATAACTTCTGTTTCGTTCGTAATTGTTGGTTTAATATTTACACCTTGTTTTGATCCCAATTTAAAAATATCTGTAAGATAATATTCTTTTTTTTTATTATCATTACTTATTTTAGGCAGTAATGTCTTTAATAGATTTGTCTGAATTGAGAAAATACCTGAATTACATAAATAAAAATTATCATTTCTATCTAATTCTTTTTGTTCAATGATCTCTGATATTAAACCATTTGTACCCAAAATAACTTTCCCATAATTGTTTTTTTCCTCTTTATTAAAGCACAAAACATTTATGCAATTATCTTCAATATTTGATATTTGTTTGAGAATTTTTTGACTAATGAGTGGAACGTCTCCGTATAATATTAATGATACTGAATTTTTATTTAAACTTTTTAAAGTTGACTTAAGTGCGTCACCTGTTCCATTTTGTTTTTTTTGAATGACAATGTTTATATTACTATGATTTTTAAAATTTACTTTTATCTCATTATTGACAACTAAATGAATTTGTTTTGGTTTTAATAAAATAGAGGCGTTAATTACGTAATCAATAATAGGTTTTCCACCAAGGGTGTGTAGTATCTTTGGCTTATCTGATTTCATCCTTGTGCCTTTTCCTGCAGCAAGTATTATAACTTCTAAATTTTTCATTAAATTTTTTTTGAAAAATAAACAATATGTATTTAAATGTATCGTAAAAATTTATTTCAGAGGTTTACGTAATTTGAGTCTTTATAATAAAAAACTATTTATTTTTGATTTAGATGGAACACTGGTTGATACAGCTCCAGATTTTAGAAATTCACTTAATTATATGCTCTCTGAGATGGGACAACCTTTAGTCTCACTAGAAGAAATTAGAAAATATGTTGGCTATGGGGCAAGAGAACTAATTAAAAGAACAGCGGTTGCAAAAAAAATGAGCTCAAACAGCAGCAAAATTAACGAAATGTTAAGAGTTTTTTTACTGCATTATACTCATAATATTGACGATGATAGTGTTCTTTTTGATAACGTTTTAAATGTTCTTAAATTTTTAAAAAATAAGGATATTAAACTTGCTGTTTGTACAAATAAAATGGAAAAATTAAGTCTTATGCTATTAGAGAAATTAGAGGTTCTAACATATTTTGACTATCTTGTAGGGGGAGATACATTTAAAAAAAGTAAACCAGACCCAATGCCACTTTTTGAAATTTGTAAATATCTTAATCAAAAAACTGATGATGCAATTATGATTGGTGATAGCGTAACTGATTTAAATGCAGGCCACAGAGCTAATATGCCAGTTGTTTTAGTGGAGTATGGCTACACTGACAATAAAGATATTTACAATGATGCTGATTTAGTTATAAACAATTTTTCGCAATTAAAGGATTTATTTACATAGGAGTTTAAAATGACAATTAATTTTAATGATAAAGTTGCTATTGTAACTGGCGCTGGTGGCGGTCTTGGTAGATGTCATGCGCTTCAATTGGCAGAGAGAGGTGCAAATATTGTAGTTAACGACTTAGGTGGTTCAGTAGATGGAACAGGTGGGTCGAGTGAAGCAGCTGAAAAAGTTGTCGACGAAATAAAGTCTGCAGGTGGTAATGCAATTGCGAATGGTTCCAGTGTAACAGATAAAGCTGGTGTAAAAAAACTTGTTGATGACACAATGTCAGCTTTTGGCCGTATTGATATTTTAGTCAATAATGCTGGAGTACTTCGTGATAAATCTTTTGCAAAAGTTACACTTGATGACTTCGAGTTTGTTGTGGATGTTCATATGATGGGCTCTGTTTATTGTACAAAAGCTGTATGGCCGATTATGGTTGAACAGAACTATGGACGAATAATCATGACTTCGTCTTCGTCAGGCATTTTTGGAAATTTTGGCCAATCAAATTATGGTGCAGCAAAGATGGGTGTTGTCGGATTAATGAATACACTTAAAATTGAAGGTATGAAGTATAATATTAAAGTCAATTCGCTCGTTCCAGTAGCGGCGACAAGAATGACTGAAAATTTAGGGATGCCTGATGCAGTATTTGACAGCTTAAGACCGGAGTCAGTGTCGCCAGCGGTAATATTTATGGCATCTGAAGATGCTCCTAATGGTGCAATGATTTCAGCTGGTGCAGGCGTATTTGCTTCGGCAGAAATTGTTCACTCAGAGGGTGTAGCGTTGAAAGGCGATGATTTAAACGCTGATGTTCTCGCAGAAAAATGGTCGGAAGCATCAAATCTTTCAAATGGTAAAGCTTTGAAAAGTGGTGCTGAACATACCGCGCACATATTCAAAAAACTTTCTGGTTAGAAAGGCTTTAAGATAAGCTTATTGAGGAGTCCTTATCAAAGGTATCAATATTTGATTGGGTTAAATCTGTATACCGCTTCATATGGTAGTCTACATTACCAAACAAAACGCCGATCATTGTTGCTCTTTTAAAGTAATGACTAACATTATACTCATCTACAACTCCCATACCACCGTGAAGTTGTATTGAACTTTCCCCCAAGGACTTAATAGCTTTACCTATTCTTGCTTTAGCGGCAGAAGTTGCTTTTTGTCTTTCCTCAGAATTTGAATGATCAGCGGTAATTGCCATATAAAGAATTGATTTAGCTTGTTCATATTCTATCATCATATCTACAAGCCGATGTTGTATAACTTGATTTTTACTGATCGGCTGACCAAACTGCTTTCTATTTTTACAATATTCAGTTGTAGAGTCTTTTAATACTTGAAGAATACCAACTGCTTCAGAACAAGCTGCAATGGTTGAAATATCAACGACCTCTTCAATTGTATCGTATGCGTCGTTAACTGTACCAAGAATATTTTCACTTGATACATTAAGGTTTTCTATAACTACTTCCGAAGCACGGTACTCATCTATCGTTGGATAATTTTGAAGGGTAATTCCATCTGATTTAACATCTACAAGAAATAACGTAATTCCTGATTTTGATCTTTGGTCATCACTGGTCCTTGCGGCAATAATTAAATGTGTTGCTGAACTAGCCCCGAATACAACTGATTTAAAACCATTAATAATATAATTTTCATTTTTTTGAGTTGCTGAGGTTTTAATATCAAACAAATCAAAGCGGCTCTGTGGCTCTGCATAAGCAAATACATATCTCCTATGTCCGCTGATAATTTCTGGAATAATTTCATTTTTTTGAGTCTCAGTTCCAAGCTTCGAAATAAGACCACCCGCTAGAATTACAGAGGGCAAATAGGGCTCAACAACTAAACCTTTTCCAAATTGTTCCATCACTATCATTAAATCAGTCGGCTTACCTCCGAGTCCGCCGTATTGCTCCTCAAAGGGAACTCCTAACAAACCAAGCTCAGCAAATTGTTTCCAATTTTCTTCTTTCCAGCCTTCTTCAGACTTAACAATATTGCAGCGGGTGTCCCAGTCATAATTATCTCGAACAAAAGAAGTGACCATATTGTCAAGCAGAGTCTGTTCTTCTGTAAAATCAAAATTCATGGGAAACTATATAGATTATGACAATAAAGATGTCAAAAATCTATAAACCTAAAACCATCTTGGCAATAATATTTCTTTGGATTTCATTTGACCCTCCATAAATGGATGCCTTACGGAAATTAAAGTACGTTCCTGACAAGTTTGTAGCATATTCAGGACCAACATACTCATTACTTAAAGTTGTTCCAAGATGAGGATTTGCATAATAACCCACAGCTTCCATTGCGAGCTCAGTTACAGATTGTTGAATATCTGTTCCCTTGATCTTTAACAATGAGGATTCTGGACCTGGACCTTTACCAGCAGAATCTTTTGCAAGAGTTCTTAGCTCAGTAAATTCAAGGGCTGATAATTCTAATTCAGCAGCAGCAATTTTTGCTTTAAATGCTGGGTCCTGAATAAGAGGTTCACCATACGACATTTCTGAACTTGCAATTTGCTTAATTCTTTCAATTGCTTTTTTGGATCGCGCTACACCTGCGATACCTGATCTCTCATGCGCCAACAAGAACTTAGCATAAGTCCATCCCATATTTTCTTGTCCAATTAAATTTTCAACAGGAACTTTTACATTATCGAACCATGTCTCATTTACTTCATGAGAACCATCCATCAATTTTATGGGTCTTACTGTGATCCCTGGAGTTTTCATATCGATCAATAAAAATGAGATACCTTGCTGAGGTTTTTCTGCATCTGGATTTGTTCTGACCAGACAAAAAATCCAATCCGCATATTGGGCCATAGTCGTCCATGTTTTTTGACCATTAACGATATAATGATCACCTTCCTTTACGGCGCTTGTTTTTAGAGAAGCTAGGTCAGAACCAGACCCAGGTTCAGAGTAACCTTGACACCAGAAAGTTTCTCCATTCAAAATGCCCGGTAAGTGTTGTTCTTTTTGTTTCTCATTTCCAAATGTATATATTACGGGTCCCACCATGTTTATGCCAAAGGGCATAATGTATTGACACTCTGCCTTAGCGCACTCTTGCTCGAATATATATTTTTGTGTCGGTGTAAGCTCTGCTCCACCGTATTGCTTTGGCCAACTAGGAGCTGACCAGCCATTATGTTTTCCTAAAATTTTGTGCCACGCAGTCAAATCATCTCTTGATAATTCTTGACCGAGTTTTCTCTTACTGTTGATTGAGTCTCTAAGCTCTTGCGGGTAAGAAGATTTAATAAAGTCTCTGACTTCTTCTTGAAATTTTTTATCTTCAGTTGAAAAAGCTGTATCCATAGAATCTCCTAATATTTTGTTTAGAAATATATAATGTTAAAAAAAAACGTTTTCAACCAACTTTTTATATGTTTTTTGGCCTAAAATTTAGATATTTATCAGCTAATTGATATAGCCCCAGGGCAGCCATTCCGTATAAAATACTTGAAAAAAAGGTGTTTTGTAAGAACGGAAGTCCCATTATATAGCATTCGATTAAACCACTTATATTTTTGGTATACATTCCAGATCCATACCAAACAGCTAGATTAGTTATTAAATAAAATAATAAAACTCCAGAGCTAATACCAATAATGCCAGTAATAACACTTAAGCGACTACTCATGTAAGTGCCAATAAGCACGCATAAGCAAATAGAAAAATAAATCACAAACATCCCCGGATGAAATCCTAAAAAAAGATCACTCAATAACATTGCAAAAATTGTAATTAGGTAAGCGTAAACTTTCTTATCGAAAACGGCCCCAGCAAAAAAAGCCATTCCTAAAATTGGTGTAAAATTTGGTGGGTGCGGTATCAATCGACTCATTGCTAAAATCACAATGATCGAGAAACCTATGATTAAATTTCGGTTTATAGACATGTCTTAATTTATAACTTTTATCGGTTAAAATGTATATTTAAAATCGATAAAAAAGTTTCGTTCTGGTAATGGATAAACATTTGATAAACCATAATGAGCATCATTGTGAAAAATACTTGCTACTCCAAAATCATAGATTTTTTCATTAAATAAATTATTGATACCTATCGCAAACAAATAAGGTCCGAAGCTTTTAATGATAGATGAGTCAACTTGATAATAATCAGGTATTTTGGGCTCAATATTTTCTTGATCATTTGATACATACCTCTCGTCTGTATATTTTAACCTGATATTAAAATTAAACTCATTATCCATTTGCCTTTCATAATTAATACTAAATGTCAGCGGTGGGACAAGTGGAACCTTTCGCCCAGCTAAACTTATAGATTGGTTTGCTGTTCCATTTGATCCCAAATAATTAATTGCCGTGCTAGTTCCATAACCATATGTTTGATTTCCTGAATAATAAGTTACTCCTAGATATTCAAAAGTACCTGTACCCATCGATAATGATCCACTTGTAAATTCGGCTTCTGTGTGATTAATCGATGTAGTTATTTTTTGTTTTTGGTCGATAGTATACTTCATATCAATATTAATACCTTCGCGCTCAATTGGATCTAAGTTTGTATTAACTGACTGATTGTATTGAATCTCATTTTTAGTATCCATAATGTAATAACTAGCATTTAGATTAACAAAAGAAGACTGATATAGGACTCCAATTTCTATACCATCAGACTCTTGATCTTCAAGATGAAATGATCCGGATGTTGTCGCTAAAATAATTTCATCAATATTTGGAATTCTAAAAGCCTCAGAGTAGCTTCCGTATAATGATATACTTTTATTAATTCCTTTTTCAAAACCAATATTATAGGCGTAATTATTTCGATCATTATTATACGTGGTACGATCTGTTTCATATGCAAAACCCGTAACAGAGTACAACTCATCTCTAGCAGAAGTTTCCGTGCTCTCCTGTCTTGCCCCAAATGACAACGCTAAATCGTATTCATTGTGGTAAAACGTATTTTGAACATAAAAAGACCGTGACTTCAGGTCGGCATGGTACTCTTGTCCAAGAGTCTCGCTTTCATTTCGATATCTTTTCGAATTATAAAAAGAGTGTCCAATTTCATAACCAAGATTAAAAATATTCGAATAATTTTCATTAACTTGCCTATTTTCATATCGTGAATTGAGAATGTTACCATCAGTTTTTGTATGAATGTAGCGATCGCCGTCGTTTGGCGTACTTACAGTATTTCCATTCGCTGCGAGGAAAGCTTTATCATCTCTATCTTTATATCCAATATTAGCAATTAACTTATTTGAATCATCAAGATCATAATCAAGATTAAGATTTATTCGTGAATTTTCAGAGTCGGCATAGTCATCTCGTTGAGTTGTATTGCAAGTATTTCCGTTTTCTGCATCTGATCCTCCAGTATGTTTTGCAGTTCGGCTATCTTCATAGCGGTTACAAAAGTGAAAGTTATAAACAGCCCCACCTTTCACACGTGGGCCTGGTAATTCCTGATCTTTATTTGAGGAAAAAATATCTAAATTTAATTTCATTTCGCTAAAGTTATTTTGGT
>CABZHO010000025.1 GCA_902525595.1 uncultured Pelagibacteraceae bacterium
TGGCGGTGAAATTATTTGTAGAGTGTTTTAATTATGTCACGAGTTGGATCCAAAGAAATAAATATACCTGAAAGTGTTAAGATTAATTTGCAAGATGAATCAATCTCTGCTGAGGGTCCGATGGGCCAACTCGAAACGAAAATACATGATGGTATTCAAATTGATATTGAAGGCAGTATAATAAAGGTAAAGCCTAAAAGCGATGATAAATCACTTTTAGCTTTTTGGGGTTTACAAAGAAATATTGTAAATAATTTAATATTGGGAGTAAGTGAAGGATTCACAAAAAAATTAGAAATGAATGGTGTTGGTTACAGAGCTTCGCTTAAAGGTAAAACTTTAGAGTTGATGTTAGGATACAGTCATCCAATACAGTACGATATTCCTGAAAATATCTCAATTACTGTAGATAAGCAAAATAACATCGAAGTTAAAGGTCCAGATAAACAGCTTGTAGGACAAACAGCTGCAGAAATAAGGGCTTTTAGAGGTCCAGAGCCATATAAAGGTAAGGGCATAAAGTACGCTGATGAATATATAAACAGAAAAGAAGGTAAGAAAAAATAATGTTGAGTCAGAGTAAACAGAAAAGGTCAAATAGAATTCGATATAAGCTTAAGAAATCCAATAGAGATTCTCTAAGACTTTCCATCTATAAGTCATCGAAGCATTTATACGCACAATTAATTGATGATAAAAAAGGAATTACATTATGCAGTTATACATCACTTAAAAAAGATAAATCAAAAAATACTTGTAATATTGAAAATGCAAAAATAATAGGTTCAGAAATAGCAAAGGCTGCAAAAGAAAAAGGAGTTAAGAAAGTTTATTTAGACCGTGGTCCAAATATTTATCATGGAATTATCAAAACTATTGCTGAAGTGGCACGATTAAATGGATTAATTTTATAGGAATCATTATGGTAAAAGAAAATAAAAATAAAGAACAAAACGGTAGTGACATAAAGGATAAATTAGTAGCTATTAATCGAGTTACTAAAGTTGTTAAAGGCGGAAGAAGATTTGGTTTTGCAGCATTAGTTGTGGCTGGAGATGAGTCTGGAAAAGTTGGCTTTGGCAAAGGAAAAGCTAAAGAAGTTCCAGAAGCTATAAAGAAAGCAACAGAATCAGCAAAGAAAAGTCTTGTACGTATTCCATTACGTGAAGGAAGAACACTACATCATGACATCGTTGGTATACATGGTTCATCTAGAGTTGTAATGAGATCAGCACCATCTGGAACTGGCATTATCGCAGGAGGCTCAGTAAGGGCAGTATTTGAACTTTTAGGCATTCAAGACATCGTTGCTAAGTCTGTTGGTAGTACTAATCCATATAATATTATCAGAGCTGCTGTTGACGGCTTAAAACAACAAAAATCACCCAAAATAATCGCTGCGAGAAGAAGTAAAAAAGTTGGTAACATTACATCCGCAAGAGAATAAATAAGAGGTTATGAATGAGTAAAAAAATAAAAATTACGCTAAAGAAAAGCACAATTGGATCTCAAAAAAATCAAATTGCTACTGTAAAAGGTTTAGGCTTGAGAAGACTAAATAGTCATGTTGTTAGGGACTCTACTCCTGAGATTTTAGGAATGATTAAGAAAGTTAACCATTTAATAATGATCGAAGAGCAATAAATGAAATTAAATCAAATTACAAAATCAGCTACCAATAAACCGAGAAAAAGAATAGGTAGGGGCATTGGTTCAGGTAAAGGTAAGACCTCTGGCAGTGGTCATAAAGGTCAAAAAGCCAGGTCTGGAGTTGCTATTCATGGATTTGAGGGTGGACAAATGCCACTTTATAGAAGACTACCTAAATTTGGGTTCAAAAATTTTACTCAGAAAAATTATTATGAATTAAACTTGTCTTCTTTGCAAAAATTGATTGATAAAAACTCTCTACAAGATAATGAAATAATTAATATTAACCTTCTTAAAAAGCTTCAAGTTTTAAAAAAGAAAGATAGGAAGTTACTCAAAATTTTAGGTAATGGAGAATTGCATTCAAAAAATTCAATTGAGTGCAATAAAATTACAAAATCAGCTCAAAAAAAGTTAGAGAAACTTGGTATAGAAATCAAAATAAATTAGGTGAATTTATATGGCATCAGCCGCAGAAAAACTTGCAGCAAACTTTAATTTTAGTGTTTTTTCAAAAGCAACTGAATTAAAAAAAAGAATTTGGTTCACTTTAGGGGCATTAATAATTTATAGGTTTGGAACCTATATACCATTACCAGGAATAGATGTTGAGCAGCTAAAGCTTCTAGTTGAAACTAATCAAAGCGGTATACTCGGAATGTTCGATGTGTTTGCTGGTGGCGCTATAAGTCGTATGGCAATTTTTGCTCTTGGTATTATGCCATATATTTCATCTTCAATCATCATGCAGTTGATGACTAGTGTTTCCACTCATTTAGCAAGTTTAAAAAAAGAGGGTGAGCCTGGAAGAAGAAAAATTACACAATACACTAGATACGGAACAGTTATTTTAGCGTTACTGCAAGGGTACGGAATATCTGTTGGACTTGAGTCAGCTGGAAAAGTAGTAACTGACCCTGGATTATTTTTTAGGATTTCAACAACAATTACCCTCACAGGTGGAACTGTTTTTTTAATGTGGCTTGGTGAGCAAATTACTAGTCGGGGAATTGGGAACGGTATATCTCTGATTATATTTTCTGGAATTGTTGCAGAAATACCAAGCGCACTAATAAATACTCTTACCTTAGGTAGACAAGGTACCATTTCAACAATCACCCTTATTCTCTTATTAATAATGATAATTGCTATTGTAATATTTATAGTTTTTATGGAAAGAGCTCAAAGAAGATTAATTGTACAGTATCCAAAGAGGCAAATGGGTAATAAGATGTTCGCAGGTGATAGTACCCATCTACCGCTAAAGCTAAATACGGCTGGTGTAATTCCTGCTATTTTTGCTTCTTCAATTTTATTGTTGCCTATTACAATCGCAAATTTTAATGTCTCGGGTGAACCAGGGCTATTAAATGATTTAGCAGCACTTTTAGGAAGAGGACAACCAGCTTATATGCTACTTTATGCATCTGCTATAATCTTTTTTGCATTTTTTTATACATCTATTGTTTTTAATCCGTCTGAAACTGCAGATAATTTAAAAAGACAAGGAGGATTCATTCCAGGAATCCGCCCAGGAGAGAAAACAGCAGAATATATAGATTTTGTCTTATCGAGAATTACAACGATAGGAGCCCTTTACTTGGCCTTTGTTTGCATTTTACCTGAAATTTTAATATCTCAATATTCTATTCCATTTTATCTTGGAGGTACATCTCTACTGATTGTGGTAGTTGTTGGAATGGATACTGTAGGACAGATTCAAAGTCACTTATTTGCTTATCAATATGAGTCGCTTATTAAAAAGTCAAGACTCAGAGGTTCAAGAAGGTGAATCTAATTTTGTTTGGACCTCCCGGAGCTGGAAAAGGCACGCAAGCTGCTTTAATAGTTGATAAATATAAATTGGCACATTTATCAACAGGAGATCTTCTTCGACACGAAATGAGTTCTTCAACTGAACTTGGAAATGAAATAACTGAAATAATCAATTCAGGAAAACTCGTTCCTAACCATCATGTATTAAAAATGATAAAAATATTTATTGAAAACAATAAAAAATCGAATGGTTTTTTATTTGATGGTTTTCCAAGAAACCAAGATCAAGCCAATTTGCTTGATAAATTACTGGCAAATTTAGATTTAAAGATCACTTCAGTTATATTGCTTGAAGTAGACAAAGAATCTCTAAGAGAAAGAATTTTATCAAGAAGTCAAAAAGAAGGCAGGGCTGATGATAACGAGGAAACTTTAATAAAAAGATTAGAGGTGTATTTTTCTGAAACTGAGCCTGTAATTGCACATTATTCTAATAAAGGTTTGGTAAAATCAATTGATGGAGTAGGCGAAATTAATGATATAAATCAAAGAATTAACAGTATTTTGGACTTAGTTTAATATGCTTGACCAATTGATCAATAATCATATAATCCCGCAATCTCTCAAAACAAAAATGTTAGGCTTAATTAATGGCTAGGATAGCTGGTGTAAATATTCCAACTCAGAAGAAGCTAGGCGTTGCTCTCACCTATGTCTATGGAATAGGCAATAAACTATCAAAAGATGTATGTGCAAAAGCAAATGTTGACTCAGGTATGCGAGTTCAAGACTTGTCAGAGTCAGAAATAAAAAATGTATCAGATGTCATTTCATCATCATTTTTGGTTGAAGGTGATTTGAGAAGAGAAGTTTCAGGAAATATTAAGCGACTTAAGGACTTAGGAACATATAGGGGTGTGAGACATAGAAAAAATCTACCTTGTAGAGGTCAAAGAACTCATACGAATGCAAGAACAAAAAAAGGAAAAGCAATTGCTATTGCAGGTAAAAAGAAAGTTACTAAATAAATATGGTTGAAAATGCGGAGAAAGGGGGAAACAATACAATTGCTGATGGATTTAAAATTGCAGAAATATTAAAGAAACGATACCGAAATCATTATAATACCCTCACTACGTTTAATACTTTTTTTAAATATAAGGATGATAAAGCGCATCTAGAATATAGCTGCAAGTTAATTGAATTGGATGATAACAAGAAAATTCAGCAGATTAGATATAATAACAGAACTGAAGTTATACCTTATGCCAGTCCTCTTGAAATTTCGCGTTATGTTGAAGCTAGAAGCAAATTTTGGCAATTAATAAAGAATCCTCTAAATAATATTAAAATTAAACAAAAATCAGGTGATATGTTAATACTAGATAATTATAGGGTCTTACATGGCAGGTCTGAATATACTGAAATAAATAAAAGAAGATATTTTAGACAAGGCTATATGGACCGTGACATATTCCTAAGCAAGTTAAAAACTCTTAATTAATTGCTGAATAATACCAATTCTTCGTCTGCACCTACGCTATCACCACTATTAATTAATATTTTTTCAATCTTGCAATCTTTTTCACATTTTAAAATATTTTCCATTTTCATGGCTTCTATTATTAAAATTTGATCTCCATTCTTAATTTTTTGTCCTTCGACTACGTTAATAGATTTTATTAGACCAGGCATTGGTGATATCAATTTTTTTGATAAGTCTTCCTTCATAATTTTTGGCATTATGCGCAGTAATTTTTTGTGTGATTGCGAAATAACATGTGAATTAACATGCGCGTCAAAGTAACTAATATCAAAACGATGCATATTAATTAAATTATTTAATTTAAAACTATAAATCACACTATTAATCTCAATATGATGAATTCTATCGATCAATTTAATTGAAGTACTTATATCATATTTTTCATTACTAATTTCAAATGTGGATTTTAATACTTTTTTGAAAAAATCAAATTTCAGTATTTGTATGTCAGTATAGTTATCATTGATTTTAACTGCATAGCTTTTATTTTTTTTTAAACTTTCTTCTTTTATCTGATAACAATGTAATACAAGTGCGAAAATAGATAATTTTATCTCTTTATCATAATTTAATGCAAGATTTGATTGATAGCCTTTTTTAAATTTATCCTTAATAAAGTTGGTACTAATGTCTCCATTTCGAAATTTTTTGTCATCTAAGATAGACATTAAAAAATTAATATTATTTTCAACTCCAGAAAGATAATAGTTTTCTAATGACTTAATCATTAAATCTATTGCTGTTTTTCTATCCTTGCTGTGAACTGCTAATTTTGAAATCATTGGGTCGTAGAATAACGAAACCTCTGAACCAGGGCTTATACCAGTATCATTACGAATAACGTCTTCATCATTACTTGATATTCTTGGTTCTATATAATGCGTTACTCTTCCAATGGATGGAAGAAAGTCTTTTATCGGATCTTCAGCATAAATTCTTGACTCAACTGACCAGCCCTTCAATTTTATATCTTTTTGAGTTATCTTAAGCTTCTTGTTATCGGCACACCTAATCATTTGTTCCACTAAGTCAATACCTGTAACTAGTTCAGTAACAGGATGCTCGACTTGAAGCCTGGTATTCATTTCTAAAAAATAAAAATTCTTTTTTGAGTCAACAACAAACTCAACAGTCCCTGCCGAGTCATATTTTACCTCTTTTGCTAGTTTAAGAGCTTGCTCAGCCATTTTTGTACGCATTTTACTATCAACGAAAGGTGATGGACATTCTTCAATGACTTTTTGATATCTTCTTTGTATGGAACATTCTCTTTCGCCTAAATGAACCTGGTTACCATGTTTGTCACATAAAATTTGAATTTCGATATGTCTTGGTTGCTCAATATATTTTTCAATGAATACTCTGTCATCTCCAAAACTTTTTTTTGATTCACTTTTGGCTGCATTAAAATTTTCCTCTAATTCGCTATTTTTCCTTACAATTCGCATACCTTTACCACCGCCTCCAGCCGAAGCTTTTAAGAGAACAGGGTATCCAATTTTATTAGATATTTTTAATGCTTCCTTTGAATTTTTTACTGGAGCAGTATGTCCAGGAATAACGTTTAACTTAAGTTTTATTGCTAAGTTTTTTGACTCTATTTTATCCCCCATTTTTTTTATTGCGTTGGGATTTGGTCCAATAAATTTGATATTTGAATTATTAAGTTTTTTTACAAAAGTGGCATTTTCAGAGAGAAAACCATAGCCTGGGTGAATTGCATCTGCTTTAGACTTTTTTGCGACTACAATTATTTTATTCATATCAAGATATGATTCAGCAGGCTGTGAACCACCAATGAAGTAGGATTCATCTGCTAGTTTTACAAACAAAGAATCTTTATCTGCTTCAGAGTATACTGCCACTGTCGCTATATTTAATTTTTTTGCCGTTTTGATAACTCTACAGGCTATTTCACCTCTATTTGCGATAAGGATTTTTTTGATCATATTTTTTAAAGAGGTATATTGTCGTGTTTTTTTTGCGGTGTAGAAAGTTCTTTATTTTTTAGATTATCAAGAGCTACTGCAATTCGCTTTCTTGTTGAATGCGGTCGAATTACATCATCAATGAACCCTCTTTTTGATGCAATGAATGGATTTGCAAATTGATCAGTATATTCTTGCGTTCTCTTTTCTATTTTAGCTTTACTTTTGATTTCATTTCTAAAAAGGATTTCTGTTGCCCCTTTTGCTCCCATGACTGCAATTTCAGCCCCTGGCCAGGCATAATTAATATCACCTCTAAGATGTTTTGATGCCATCACTACGTACGCACCACCATACGCTTTTCGTGTAATAATTGTAATCTTTGGTACCGTAGCTTCAGCATAAGCAAATAGCAATTTTGCTCCATTTTTAATAATACCGTTATGTTCTTGAGTAACACCAGGTAAAAACCCGGGTACATCAACAAAAGTTATGATAGGTATATTAAAACAATCACAAAATCTTACGAATCTGCCACCTTTTTTTCCTGAGTCAATGTCTAAACAACCAGCAAGAACTAACGGTTGATTAGCAACAAACCCGACTGTTCTTCCCTCAACTCTTCCGAATCCAGTGATAATATTTTTCGCAAAGTCAGATTGAATTTCAAAAAAGTAATTATTGTCGACCACTTTATTTATTAATTCTTTCATGTCGTAGGGTTTATTTGGATTTTCAGGTACCAAAGTATCAAGACTATAATCGGGACTTAAATCTTGAAAATCATTTTTATTTTGCCGTGATTTTTCTCTATTGCTAGATGGAAGTAAATCAATAAGATTTTTAACTTCTTGCAATGTTTCTACATCGTTATTAAATGCTCCGTCAGCTACAGATGATTTGGATGTATGTGTTTTTGCACCACCCAATTCTTCTTGAGTAACATTTTCTTGAGTAACAGTTTTAACTACGTCCGGACCAGTCACAAACATAAATGACGTATTTTTAACCATGAATATAAAATCTGTCATTGCAGGTGAATATACCGCGCCACCAGCACAAGGTCCCATTATAATAGAAATTTGAGGAACAACTCCTGATGCAAGAACATTCCGCTGAAATACTTCTGCATATCCTGCTAACGAAGCTACTCCTTCTTGAATACGGGCGCCCCCAGAGTCATTAATTCCTATAATTGGTGCTCCAACCTTAATAGCCATATCCATAATCTTACAAATCTTCTCAGCGTGTGCCTCTGACAATGATCCGCCAAAAACAGTGAAATCTTGACTAAAAACATAGACAAGCTTGCCGTTTATTTTGCCACTACCTGTAACAACGCCATCTCCTGCATACTTTTGTTTTTCCATGCCAAAATCATTTGTTCGGTGTTCAACGTACATGTCATATTCTTCAAAACTATCTGCATCCAATAAGATTTCAATTCTTTCACGAGCAGTAAGTTTGCCTCTGGCATGCTGAGCGTCAACTCGCTTTTTACCTCCGCCTTGTCTAGCTTCGTCTCTCTTTTTTTCTA
>CABZHO010000026.1 GCA_902525595.1 uncultured Pelagibacteraceae bacterium
TATATATATGGATCAGTGGCTCCTTCACTTTGTTTCTCAAGATTTGACTCCTCTATTGAAGCTTGAATGGCACTTGGCCTTGCTGGCTCAGAATTAGCCATAGATGCCACAGCAGAATTTTTCGTAACTTGTAAATCAACAATAGATTTGGTTGGTCTTGGATTAGAGTCAAGTCCAGTAGCAACTACTGAAACTCTAGCTTTCCCCTCCAAATTCTCATCAAAGATTGAGCCTACAATTACATCAGCATCAGGATGAACTTGTTCTCTTATCTCATTCGTAATTTTATCAACTTCATGCAGAGTGAGATCCGTTCCTCCTGTAATATTGATTAAGAGACCTTTAGCCCCATCTAATGAGTAGTCGTCTAGTAGTGGATTAGTAACTGCATTGTGGGCACATTCAATCGCTCTGTTTTCACCCGAGGCTTCACCTGTTCCCATCATTGCGCGACCCATATTATTCATAATAGTTTTTACGTCTGCAAAATCTAAATTGATTAAACCAGGCACAACCATTAAATCTGTAACACTTCTAACTCCTGCGTGTAGTACATCATCAGCCATCGAGAAAGCATCAGCAAAAGTTGTTTTTTCATCCGCAACTTTAAATAAATTTTGGTTTGGAATAACAATCGTGGTGTCAACCAAGTGTTCTAATTCTTTTAAACCTTGCTCAGCAATTCTCATTCTTCCTGCCCCTTCAAATTGAAATGGCTTCGTAACTACTGCAACAGTTAAAATTCCTAATTCTTTAGCGACTCTTGCTATAACAGGAGCTGCTCCCGTTCCAGTACCGCCTCCCATGCCTGCGGTAATGAAGAGCATATTAGTTCCCTCAAGTCGTTCCATTATTTCATGCTTTGTTTCATCTGCAGATGACTTTCCGATGTCTGGATGAGATCCTGCACCAAGTCCCTTTGTGACTTGTACACCTAATTGCATTTTTGAGTCACTCAGTGATTTTGATAAGGCTTGTGCATCAGTATTGGCTGCAACAAATTCAACTCCTGACAAACCAGATTGTATCATATTATTAATTGCGTTACCGCCTGCACCTCCAACACCAAAAACTGTTATTTTTGGTTTAAGTTCTTTTAGTTCTGGAACACTTAAATTTAAAACCATGAAATTATCCTCCTATTTTCATTAGTTATTCACTTTTCCATTTGAGATTAGCTAAATTATTTTTTAGGTTGTTTACCTTTTCATTTTTAAAGGACTCATATGAGCTTGGATTCCACATTTGAAATGTTTCACCCATGCCAACAAAAGAAACCTGATCTGCTATACCAGCAAATTCTATAAGTTCATTTGGTATTATTACGCGTCCTTCCTGATCAAAATGTATTTGATGACTATCTGCAAATATTGAAGATGAAAACGCACTACGATCATCACTGAAAGGTCCAGCTGATTCAATCGCATCACTAATCTTTTGCATTCGATTAGCAGTACATCCTTCAATAGACTCTAATGTTGGGGAAGGATAACAAATCATTCCTCTAAGACCGTTTTGCTCCAATACATTTCGAAATGTAGAAGGGACAGAAACACGTCCTTTTTTATCAATTCGATTAATATATGTAGATAGAAACAAAGCCATTTTTAAAAAAAGGTTACTAATTAAAATAATCAACAAAATTACCTCATTTGGGTTAAATTGGGATTAATTGGGATATTATGGGATTACGTGGGATTTGTCTACAGCTATTTAATTTTTTTCATTATATATCAATTGCTTACATAATATATTACATTAGGATTATTTGTTAACATATTGATATTAAACAAAGATAATTTGCCAGATAATCTATAAGCCGGGTTCTGTAATTTCTTAAAAAAATCGATAACTATTCATCTAGCTTAACTGTTACCAATTAAGTCTTGCGATCAACCCAGTTACAGCCAAGATAAAGCTTAAGTAACTCTATTTGATCTTGCTCCTGGTGGGGTTTGCCATGCCTTTTTTGTTACCAAAAAAGCGGTGAGCTCTTACCTCACCTTTTCACCCTTACCCTATAAATTTCAATTAGGGCGGTTTATTTTCTGCGGCACTTTCCCTGAGGTTGCCCTCGCCGGCAATTAACCGGCACCATAACCTTGTGGAGCCCGGACTTTCCTCTTTTTTAATTAAAAGCAGTTATCCAATTATCTGGCAATTAGGGTTTAGCCTTTAACGGATTATTGGTCAAGTCTCTCTTTTAATAGATATAAGATACCTTAAATATCCCAATAATTTACGCTTCACGCTAAATTCATCTAATTCCTCAGGGCAATAGTGACTTTCAAATGCATAAATCACCTGCAGTGTTTCTTTATCCATGAGACTAGATAAAGATATTTTATAACCGAAATTTCGAAGTAATAGTTGTAAAGATTTAATCTCTGAATTTTTAAGTAATATATTTGAATTATTTTTCTTAGGCAATATCGCTAATCCATTTATTGCAAGCTTATGCCAAGGAAATAAATACCCAGGATCACTTTTACGTAAAGGAGCTATATCAGAGTGACCAAGAATATTGTATATCTTTATTTTATGTTTAGCCTTTAAATCTTTTAACAAAGAAATTAATGCATTTATTTGAGATTTTTTGAAGGAGTGATAACCAAATTTGCTACCTTTATTTTGTAATTCAATTCCAATTGACTTTGAATTTAAATTTTTATCTTTTTGCCAATATGAAATACCTGCATGCCAAGCTATATCTTTATCATTTACAAGCTGTATTATTTTTCCACTTTCATAAATTAAATAATGTGAACTAACTTTATATTTTTTCGATTTTAATCTTTTCAGGGACTCTTTGGCAGTCTTCATTCCTGTATAATGAATTATAATATATTTGATATTTCTTTTTCTTGCTTCATTGAAATTAGGTGACTTGTTAAATTCAATTTTCATGGCGAACTTAATACCTTTTTTTCTTCGGGTTCTCTCATCATTACTATGGCCACCCCAGAAAATGACATTATTGCTCCAATGATTATTTTTAGTGTAAGGACTTCATTGAATCCCTCATAAAGAGAAAAATAGGAAATAATTAATGCATTAATAATTGCAAGAACTGGGGCTAAAAGGGTTAAGGGAGTGATCTTAGATAAATCATATTTTGTTATTAAATAATAAAAACCAGCGTGACCAATGGCTGTTGCAGCGAATGCTGTAAATAGAATTGCTCCCCACCCAATCATTGATGCATTTAAAATTAATTCCACTTGATTCTCCTCTACTAGAAAGGAGATTGAAGCTAGAAATAAAAAACTTATGAATGCAATCCATGCCTGCAAATCAAATACTTTTACATTATTTAGTTTTTTCATAAAAAGTAGGCTAATTGCTATTGAAAGGGCTGCTAATAAAGCATAATAAACGCCGCCTAAATCTGAAAATATTGTTGGCTCAAAAATAAGTATTACTACACCCCCAAATGCAAGCGCTATACCTAGAATACGTCTCCACTTTATCAATTCACCTAAGAAAATAACTGATAATATAGTTGCAAACGGGACACCTAATTGAAGCACTACAGCAACCGATGAAATATATTCAGAGTTATCAAGCGCTAAATAGAAGAATGCAAAATGAATGCCTCCTCCCAGAACTGAAATTATTAGAATATTTATCATCTGGCCATGATGAATTTTTAAAAATGGTATGAGTAAGACAGCAATTATCAAAAACCTCATGGTGGTAAATAAAAAGGGTGGAAATTCATTAACACCAATTTTTGCTGAAATGAAAGCCAGTCCCCATGCGAGGTTGATGGATATAACTATTAATATGTCTATTGATCGCAATACTAACTCATTTTAAGTTACTTATTTATATAATATTATTATACTCAAATATTAATTTGATAAGATATTTGTATTAGAATAGCATTAAATCAATGAAAGTAAGAGTCATAATAGTTATTCTGCTTTGTTCAATCATAACCCTACAAGCTTGTGCAACTAAGAACTCAGAATTCAACTCATCTCAGTCAAGAGTTACAACTTTGCAAGATCCACTTGAAAAAGTTAATCGAGTCGTTTTTTCTTTTAATATTATTTTTGATAAATTTATTTTAAGACCTATCGCTATTACCTATCGGACAATAGTTCCTGGTTTTGTTAGAGATAGAATTACTTACTCACTCAATAATCTTGGAATGCCAATCACAGCTGTTAACAATGTGCTTCAGGGCGAATTAAGAAAAGCTGGGGTCTCTACTGGTCGATTTATAATAAATTCAACTGTTGGAGTATTAGGTTTTTTTGATCCAGCGGCAAGTATAGGATTAATTTCTGAAAATGAAGATTTTGGTCAAACTCTCGCTGTATGGGGAGTTGAATCTGGTCCATATATTATTCTTCCATTTTTAGGGCCGTCTACTCCAAGAGATTTTACGGGGCTCTTATCAACCTCTCTGTTAGATCCTATGTATCAGGTAGGTGGTGGCAGTGCATCTAGTAGTCTTAGAAATTATCGACTTGGGACTGGAGCCATTGACTTTAGATCACGAAACATAGAGGTTCTTGACGACTTGCAAAATAATTCAATTGATTATTATGCTGCTGTAAGAAGTTTTTATACTCAAGGAAGAGAAAGTCAGGTATCAAATAACCTTGAAAGTGACACAATTGAATTAGAAGATAATATGTTTGACGAATTTGAATTTGATGAAACTTATGTTGGACCAGATATAGAGATTATTTATGAATAAACTGAAGAATATAATTTTTGGTATCATAATTTTGTTTGCATTAAGCATAAATGCACAGACCTCAAACTATTCTAATGAGGAGAAGTTTGTAAGTACTTTTACGGAAGAGGCGATATCAATTTTAAGTAATGATACTATAAATGATAGTGAAAAAACTAGAGCATTTACTAGCTTAGTAATGTCATCAATAGATTTACCTTTAATTTCAAAGTTTGTTCTTGCGCGTTCATGGAAAGAGTCCTCCGATGATCAAAAACAAAGATATCTGATCGCTTTTAAAGATTATTTTGTTAATTCTTATGCTAATAAACTAGATCAATATTCAGGTGAAAAAATATCTATAATAGACTCTGAAGAAGTGGGAAAATATGTAATTGTAAATAGCAATATTGTACGTGAAGGAACTGACACTCTCAAAATCAATCTCAAATGGAGATTACTCAATAGAGACAGTCAAATAAAAATTATAGATCTTAATATTGAAGGAATAAGTCTTATCATTGCACAGCGTGAAGAATTTCAATCCTTCTTAGCAAATAATAATTATGATTTAGACAAACTTATTGAGAAAATTATCTCTGTTTCAAATTAATATTTAACTGACGGTAAACCTTTAGGGAGCCAACCCATTACAAATCCATCCTCAACATTGAATAAATTTTGATAGCCCTCGGCTTCAATAATTGAAGCTGCGTGAAGAGATCTGGCGCCAGATCTACAAATCAAATAAATATTGGAGTCTTTTGGTATTTCGAGAGAATTAAATTCATTTACAAAATTAATATTTTCTATTCCATCCTCATTTATGAGCATTAGTTTAAAAAAAATTCCTTCTATCGCATCTTCATCTGGCATACCATGATTACTCCATTCCATAGGTGTTCTCACATCAATTAAATACGAATTTGGATCACTATTTAATTGTTTAAAACAATTTTCAGACGAAATACTCTTTATCATTTATTACTTATACCTTCTGATTTGATGATTTAAAGCGATTAGATAATGACTGAATTTTTGTTGAACGTCCTCTTACTCTTTGCCGCCATTTTAAAAAAGAATTACGTTTAAGATTACCTTTCATTATTTTTATTACCTCTTTTTCTTGTAAACCAAACTGAAGTTTTATATCTGAAAAAGGAGTTCTATCTTCCCATGCCATCTCTATTATTCGATCAATATCGTTTACTGTAATTTCTTCTTTTTTCATTATTTTCTTTTTTTTATAGCTTGAAAATTACCTGGACGATGCTCACCTTTTTTTACTACACCTAGAAGTTGCTCCCAAATTTCAAGAGCTCCATCAGCCTCCT
>CABZHO010000027.1 GCA_902525595.1 uncultured Pelagibacteraceae bacterium
GTAAAGCTCATTAGAGTTTTGAAAAAAAATAATGTCTTATTATTGATCAGAGGAAATATAAAATATAAACTTATTTTTACAATTATAACAAATTTACTTTCTATTGGTGTTTGTTCTAATAAATCTGTAATAAATAAGTCTGATGGACAAAGAATAGCACATGCACTGAATGAGCTTGGTCCTTCGTTTATAAAGTTGGGTCAACTTATATCAACAAGACCAGATATTGTTGGCAGCACTATAGCTGAAGATCTATCATTGCTTAGAGATAATTTACCGCCATTTTCAACTACAAAAGCTATTGAAATAGTTGAGAGCGAATTTGGTAAAAAAATTGAGAATATTTTTTTGGAATTTAGTGAGCCAATTGCTGCCGCATCTATTGCTCAAGTTCATTTTGCGAAAATTAAGATTTCAGGTAATGAAATCAATGTAGCTGTAAAAGTATTAAGACCAGAAATTGAAAAAATTATTGGTTTAGAAATGGAAAGACTTGAATGGATAACAATGTTCATGGAAAATTTTACAGAATTTAAAAGATTAAGACCAAATTCAATAATAAAAAAAGCAAAGGAAGTTATAAAATTTGAACTCGATTTGAGATACGAAGCTGCAGCAGCATCTGAACTTTCAGAAAATACTAATATGGATGAGAGTTTTTATGTCCCTAAAATTTACTGGGAGAGTGTTACTCAAAAGGTACTTACAATGGAGAGAATAATTGGAACACCCGCGGATAAGATTAATGAATTAATTGAAAAGAAAGTAAATTTAAAAAAGGCATCAGAAAATCTCATAATTAATTTTTTGAGACAATCAATAAGGGATGGATATTTTCACGCAGATCTGCATCAAGGAAATTTGTTTCTCAATCCCAATGGAAAACTTTTAGCTGTTGATTTTGGTATAATGGGAAGACTTGATAAAAAAAATAGATCTTATTTGGCTGAAATTATTTATGGATTTATTAAACAAGACTATTTACATATTGCTAAAATACATCAAGAAGCAGGATTGATAGATCAAAAACAATCAGTTGAAGATTTTTCACAAGCATTAAGATCAATAGGTGAACCAATTATTAACCAAAAAGCAAAAAATATTTCAATGGGAAATGTTTTACTCCAGCTGTTTGACATTACAAAACAATTCAATATGTCATTACAGCCTCAACTTTTACTTCTTCAAAAAACTATGATTACAGTCGAAGGTGTAGCAAGAAAATTAAACCCTGACATTAATTTTTGGGAAATATCAAAACCAGAAATTGAAACATGGTTGAAAGATGAGTTAGGAATAAAAAATAGACTTCAACAAACACAGGAAGCATTACAAAGTATTGCAAGAAAAGTTCCTGATATTCCTGACTTTATTTCAAGAGCAGATCAAGCCTTTGATTTAATTGTTAAGCATGAAGATGAAAAAGCATCTAGTAATATTAACTATAGTCGAATTGCTGTAAGCGGTGTCACAATATTAGTAAGTTTGGCGATTGTTTCAGTATTTATTTAAGTTTGAAATATAAATATTACTTTTCAACTAGACTAAAAAGGTATACCTCTACAAATAATGGAAAATAAAAAGATACTTTTTATTATAACTGGTGGCATTGCTGCATATAAATCTCTAGAAACTATCAGAGAGTTAAGAAGAGATAACTTTAATGTTACGTGCGTACTTACCAAATCTGGATCAGAGTTTGTAACTCCTTTATCTATAGAGAGTATTTCAGGAAATAGAGTGTATTCTGAATTATTTGATCTTAACGAAGAACATAAAATGGGTCATATTCAACTATCAAGAATGTCTGACTTGATCTTGGTAGCGCCTGCTACGGCAAATATAATTTCAAAAATAGCTTATGGTATAGCAGACGATCTTGCATCTACTCTGTTGATGGCTACGGATAAACCTATAATAGTTGTACCTGCAATGAATGTGAGAATGTGGCTAAATAAATCAACTCAGCGAAATGTTGAAACACTAAAAAAAGATGGTATTGAATTTATAGGGCCAGAAAGCGGTGAAATGGCATGTGGTGAGTATGGCGAAGGCAGAATGACCGAACCAGGAAAAATAGTCGACGAAATTAAAAAATACATTGATAAACAAAATTTTAGACCACTTAAAAATCAAACTGCGATTGTAACAGCAGGTCCAACTAGAGAAATGATAGACCCAGTCAGGTTTATTTCTAACGAATCTTCAGGAAAACAGGGATATGCAATTGCAGAGATGTTACAACATCTTGGAGCTAAAACTACCTTAATTTCAGGGCCAACTAGTTTAGGTGCGCCCAAGGTCACTAAATTAATAAACGTTCACTCAGCTGATCAAATGCTAGATGCTTGTGAAGCTTCACTTCCAGCTGACATAGCTGTTTGTGCAGCTGCTGTAGCTGACTATAAAATAGCAAACAAAATCTCATCAAAATTTAAAAAAACAGGCAACGATCAAAAGATAACATTGCAAGAAAACCCAGATATTTTAGAAAGATTGAGCAAAAGAAACAGTTTAAGACCAAAACTCATGATAGGATTTGCAGCTGAAACAGAAAATCTTCAGGATAACGCGATAAAAAAACTAAGTAAAAAAGGTTGTGATTGGATCCTGGGCAATAATGTATCTGATAACAATGTATTTAATCAAGAAACAAATAAAATATTTTTTGTTACCAAACAATATACAGAAAAATGGGGATTGATGTCAAAAAAAGAGGTAGCTCAAAAACTCTGTAAAAAAATCACTACTCATTTAAATCATTGATATACATAGTTTGAAAAAATCACATTTAATTAAGATATCAATTAAAAAACTTTCAAAACTTGATAATTTTAAAATTCCTTCTTATCAATCAGATGAAGCTTCTGGTGTAGACTTAAGTGCTTCAATAAACTCTCAAATACAAATTCATCCTTGGGAAAGAGAAATCATTCCATGTGGGATATCAATCGCAATGCCAAAAGGGTTTGAAGCTCAGATAAGACCAAGATCTGGTTTAGCATTCAAACATGGTATTACAATATTAAATACCCCTGGAACCATAGACAGTGATTATCGAGGAGAGATTAAAGTAGTTTTAATAAACCTCAGTAATACTTCATTTGCAATTAATCCTGGAGATAGGATTGCTCAAATGATATTTGCTAATACAATACAAGTAGAATTTGAGGAAGTTAACGATCTGGAAAAAACAAGAAGAGGCGATAGTGGGTTTGGTTCAACTGGAAAAATCTAATCAAAATCTTTTATTAATGCTGCCTTAACTTCATTTGTGAGAATAGAAAGATGCGGATAATTCTTATGATCAGTTCCTATTTCAACTCGATTTTCCTTATTTTTGAAATCTTTGATATGTTGATCTTCAAATTTAAAATGTAGAAAGTGAACAGAGGATGTTTTGCCAGAATCATCAGTGCGATCAACATCACTCTCAGGCGTTGCAAATATTTTATTTCCATTAACATTAATAAAAATTGTGTTTTCAACATTTCCTAATGAAGACAAAACTTTTTTTCTAGTAATTGGATTATCAATTTCAAACATGAATGTTGCTACTAGCTCATTACCTTGAGGTATAAGAGGATTATAAGCATCAAGTTCATCTTTTAACTGTTCATCGCCTCCCTTTTCAATGTATAGCATTTCTTGTATTTGCGCCTTCATTGTGAAAAAGTTCTCAAAGTAAAATGTCGAGTGAGGACCCAATTCTACTCTTCTATTTTTTTTCATTTCAACAAGCTCACTTCTAATTGCTTTACGCTCTTTGGTGTATGCATTGAAATCTAATAGATCTGAACTGTCAATTTTTTTATTTTGTATTGGCATCTTATTCAAATAGTAATTAAATATTACTTATCAAGATATATTGTAAGATTTAGCAATCACCTCGATTGGGTGCATAGAAATATAATTTGCTTCTTTGTCTTGATTTAAAAACTCATTTAGGTGTTTGCAGGCAAGCGGACAGTCCGAAACCATATATTTATTTTTTTTATTTTTTATTTGTCTTGCAGTACTTTTGCCATACTTGACAGCATGTTTTCTCGTTTTTTTCATCACTCCAAATGTACCTCCATGACCTGCACATTTTTCAATAACATCTACCTTTGTTTCGGGTATTTTCTTTAGCATCTCTAGAGCCTTATTTCCCATGTTCTGGGCTCGAGCATGACAAGCGTTATGAACTGTTACACCTTCATCAAAGGGCGTTAGTCCATAAACTAGACCCTCTTTTTTAGCAATATCAACAATATACTCATCAATATCAAATACATGCTTTGATAATCTTTTAACATTTTCGTTGCTCGGGTTTATAAGTTGCCATTCAAATTTAAGCATTAGTCCACAACTAGCAGTAAGTGTTATAATATCATATCCCTGGTCAATCAATTTACAGAGTTCTTTTGAAACTTTTTCTGATTGGGTCTTAACTTTTTCATGTTGTGCCTGCTCTAAATGAGGCATTCCACAGCAACCTGGATATGTTGAGACGGTTTCAACGCCATTAAGGTTTAATACTTTGTTAGCAGCTATACCAACCTTTGAATTATTGTGGTTGACATAACAAGTTGAATAAATAGCAACTTTTCTTCCATAAGCTGGCGCATTTTTATTAATTATATTTTCAACATCATTGAATTGATCATGAAACGTTTTTTTTTCAAATTTGGGGAGTTCAGCTTGTTGATCAATTCCACTTAATAATTCTAGAGGCTTACGCGTTAATTTATTTTTCTTACCTGATGACCAATTCGCTATACTTGGTGCTAGTCTTGCAGTTGCTGCATTACGATCAATTTTTGC
The DNA here is from genome assembly GCA_902525595.1 of uncultured Pelagibacteraceae bacterium. Classification (GTDB taxonomy): domain Bacteria; phylum Pseudomonadota; class Alphaproteobacteria; order Pelagibacterales; family AG-422-B15; genus CACNXQ01. Next base: position 4,807 of record CABZHO010000027.1, read on the forward strand.
AAGCTCCTTAGGAAATTTTGGTAATTTTTTTTGTTTATCTTGATAAGTTCTGTATCTTAGCATTAAATGTGGAAAATCAATATTGAACTCATGAGGTGGAACATAGGGACATTTGGTCATAAAACACATATCACACAATGTGCATTTGTCAGTAATGTCTTCAAAATCTTTTTTTGTTAAATCATCAACTGACTCATTAGGTGAGTCATCGATTAAATCAAATAAAGTGGGGAAACTATCGCATAAATTAAAGCACCTTCGACAACTATGACAAACTTCAAATTGTCTGCGCATCTCAGTATCCAGAGAGTCTTTATCTAAGTATTCTTCTGAATTCCAATCGATTATATCTCTTGTAGGAGCAGCTAAACTGCCCTCTTTTTTACTGTCCATAGATTAAAAAAAAGGGACTGCGAACAGTCCCTTATATTATTTAGTCTATAGACTCTAGTGTTTTTTGAAATTTACCCGCATGGGATTTTTCTGCTTTTGCTAATGTTTCAAACCAATCAGCAATTTCATCAAAACCTTCCTCTCGCGCAGTCTTTGCCATTCCAGGATACATATCTGTGTACTCATGCGTTTCACCTGCAATAGCAGCTTTTAGATTTTCTTCTGTAGAACCAATTGGCTCTCCAGTTGCAGGGTCACCAACTTCTTCCATAAATTCTAAATGTCCGTGAGCATGTC
>CABZHO010000028.1 GCA_902525595.1 uncultured Pelagibacteraceae bacterium
TTCTCTCTCGGTTGTTACAAATTCTTTTTTTGCTACCATTTTGAGTCTTTCATCTATCGATATCTCATCACTTAAATAATTATCTCTATAACTTTCATTGGTTAATCTTGGTTTAGGAGCTGACTCCATTTTCATTTCTGGATCAATATTAAAATAACTTTCTAAAAGAGGTCTATAACATAAATATTCAAACCACCTTGATCGATATGACATCGTTGCTTCAAGCATTTCATTTCCAAGAGTAATGATCACATCACGTGGCGGCATACACCCAAACATTGTGCCATTTTCCCAATCAGGTGTTGCAATTTTCTGGTTAAAATCGAGTGGAGTTGGTCGGTCAACTTTTATGCCCCTTTTTTCAAGTATCCTCGAAAAATTATCTAATTGAATGTTAGCCTTATCAATAGATTCTTCACTTCTAGGACCATGAACATCTTTCATATCACTATCTTCAGGAATCTTAGGATCTGTAGCTGGTTCAGCAGGTGGAATACAACAGTTGTCAGCTCTTCCAACTATTACATGTTTAAGAGGATCCCATTCATTCCAGGAGTTAACAATTTTTACCATTAATTTATGTTTAAAATAATGCCTTGAATTCAAACTAAATAAAAAGTATTAGTCAAGAAATTTCAGTCTCACTGGAGGATATTTTTGCAAGAAGACAATGATTTATACGATGTAGCAATTATAGGTTTTGGTCTTATTGGTCAAATTTGTGCTAAGGTATGTAGTAATTATAATCTCAAAACACTGGTGATTAGTGAAGATTGTAATCAATCAAAAAAAGTTGATACATTTTCTATTGATGATGAGAGCGCAAGATTCTTTAGTTTAATAGGAATGTTTAAAGATTTAGAAAAACATCTAAATTCTCCAGATTATCGAGATTTAATTTTATCAAACAAAAAGGTGATACAGCGTAATCCAATAACAAATACAAGAAATGGTTTTTCTTCATTATACACTTTTATTCAATCTGAAATTTTTAATATATTCCAGAAAAATTGTTCTAATGATGAATTAATTGACTCTCATGAAAAATGTAAATTAATTAATTTTGTAAACGAAGATAATTATACAAATCTTTCGTTTCAAAAAGAAAAAAACTCATTAAGTGCAAAAGCCAGATACGTAATATCGTGTGAAAATGATAATAGATTACTTCAAGATAAGCTTAAGATTAAATTTTCAGATTTTCAGTACTCTAAAAATTGGCTCATCGTTGATTTATTGATTAGTGATAAAGTAAAACTTGAAAATGTATTTAGACAGATCTGCGACCCACTGAGACCAATTTCGTATATTTCATTATCAAAACAAAGATATCGTTTTGAGTTTCAATTACTTACGGGTGAAGTTCATTCAGAAATTCTTGACAAAAAAACAATTAAAAAACTTCTTTCAAATTGGATAAGTACAAATGAATTCGAAATAATCAATCAAGAGATTTATAACTTTCGAGGTTTGTGTATAGATAACTTTCAATATAAAAATATTTTCTTTCTTGGTAACTCAGCATATCAATTTCCACCGTATGCAGGTCAAATATTAAACACAGGTATTCGTGATATTATAAATTTAAGTTGGAAACTGAATTTAGTAATTAACTATAATTGTAAATCACAGATACTTGAGACGTTTAATGTCGAGCGTAAGAACCAGGTCGTTGAAACAATAAAATCCTCAATTGCACTTGGGCAGTTAATCGACTCCTTATCTGTTGCAGTAGAGAGAAATATTCCTTTTGATGAGGCTATTGCCCCTGAAGCAAGAGAACAAGCTTTTGGAAGCAATAAAAAAGTGAATGATAGAATAAATTCAGGTTTATATAATTCTTTATTCAGTGATTATTTTGCTGGTAAGAGATTGGAGCGGAACTCCATAAATGAAAAATATGGAGCGTTAACACTTGATGATTTAACTGAAATGAATTTTGCAATTCTGTCTTTAAATAAAATAGACAGCAAACTAGACGCTCAAACTGTAAAAATTTTACAGAGTATAAATTGTAAATTTTTACCTGATTTAAATCAAAACTCTTTGAGTATAGAACTAGATGATATTCTTAATTACGGAGATATAATAGTTAGGCCTGATAAAAAGATTTTTGGGGTATCTAGTAAAGATCACAATCTAAATGAACTTTCTAACGACCTTATTCGTCAAATTTTTTAGAATCAAAAAACAATTACAGACTTCTTTTTGTTGCAGATTTGCAACTATTTTGAAAATTCATAAAAAAATTCATTAATTTCAATAATTTAGATGATAAAAAGTTTCTTGTTTTACAACATTTTGACTGTAATCATGCGACATGTACCAAATATGGTACAAAATGCAATTTAACATAACAGGGGGAAAAAGTTATGATTAGAAATGCTCAAAATGCGATTAAGGCTCTAACTAGTTTAGGCCTATCATTGCTAGCGCTAGGTATCGTTGTTGGACTACTCAGTGGTGGCAGCATTCCATTTGTAGGCAATATTGCTAGCAATATTGTTTCTCTTGTCAATCAGCTTGGTAATGCAGGTATTGTGGGACTTGTTGCTGTTGGCGTAATTCTTTGGCTATTCAGAGAATAATGTGTAGAATTCCACTTTCCGCATAAGTGCGGAAAGTGGTATAAATTATCAATGATATCCAAAATAAAGCAAATATTACGTGAAATAATTGATTTTGGTCTATTACTAATTGCAATTGCAATTATTCTTGAAGTGCTATTTGGTCCTTCATCCCCTTTTTTAGGAAAAAACATTACAGGCAACATTGTTGACTTAGTAAATCGACTTGGTAGTGAAGGAGTGGTTGGAATTATATCAGTTGCGATTGTAATTTATCTTTGGAACCGTGTTAAAAAATAACTGAGAAACTAACATTTTTCTTGCTCATTTCACATTTTTGTTAGAACCTATTTCCTTATTTATTTCAATTTGGAGGAATATAAGTGAAAAAATTAAAATTATTATTAATTGGATTGGCAATAAGCGTCATATCTTCAATGGCATTTGCTGACGGTCATTGGTCAAAAATTAGAATTGGAACTGAAGGAGCTTACGAACCTTGGAACTTTACTGATGCATCGGGAAATCTAGTTGGTGCTGAGCTTGATCTTGCTAGAGACCTATGCGCAAGAATGAATGCTGAATGTGAATTTGTTCAGCAGGATTGGGATGGAATTATACCAGCATTGGTTAATGGTAAATACGATGTTATCATGGCGGGCATGTCAGTTACCGATGAAAGAAAAAAAACAATTAGTTTTTCAAAAGCCTATATGACGGAACCTGCACGCTTTTTTGCATTAAATAGTTCACCATTGAGCACTTTTACATCTGCTAAAAACCTTAACTTAGATGATGATAGCAGTGCAACATCAGGAACGATAAGTGCTTTAAATAATGCAATGAAAGGAATGAATATTGGTGTCACAGTTGCAACCATCCATGAGGATTTTGCAAATGAGTATTTAGATTCAAACCTTAAAGTTTACCCTACACAAGATGAAATGAATCTTGATCTGGCAGCCGGGAGAATAGATGCAATGCTTTGTGATGTTGGCACAGCCGAAGCATTTATGGAAACTTCAGGAGGATCTAATGTTGTTACTTTCGGCCCTAATGTATTTGGAGGGTTATTAGGTGAAGGAGTTGGTGCAGGAATTAGACAAGATAATCCTGATTTAAAAGCAATGTTTGACGCAGCTATAACAGAGGCCGCAGCAGATGGTACTATTTCTGCAATATCCATGCAGTGGTTTGGAAAAGACTTAGCTCCGTAATTTTGAAATTAATAGATTATAAAAAACGGCTGATTATTAATCAGCCGTTTTTTTTTATTTGAATAAATATATATATGTTTGATGTTTTTGCTTTTGGGTCATCTGGATGGGGAGATGAAATGCTCATGGGGGCTCTTATGACCGTACTCGTTAGCGCGTCTTCACTAATTTTAGGTATTGTAATAGGAATAATTTTTGCAGCCTGCAAACTTTCAAATATTTTTGTACTTAAAGTTATTGCCAATATTTATACAACTATCATTCGAGGTATACCTGAGCTTTTAGTAATTTATCTTCTTTTTTTTGGAGGCAGTGGAGCGGTAATGTATTTGGCTAAGATTTTTGGCTATAATGGATATATAGAATTAAATGCATTCACTATTGGCACTATTGCTGTTGGAGCAATTTCAGGAGCATATTCCACAGAAGTCATCAGAGGAGCAGTAAACTCAGTTCAAAAAGGGCAATTTGAAGCTGGTAAAACTCTCGGGTTAAATGGTTACGGTTTGTATGGGAAAATTATTTTTCCTCAAGTCGCAAGAATCGCACTGCCTGGAATTGGCAATGTTTGGCAAATCACACTTAAAGATACAGCCTTAATAAGCGTTACTGGGTTGGTTGAAATCATGAGACAGTCGCGCATTGCAGCAGGCTCCACTCACGAACCCTTTATATTTTATACAGCTGCGATAATACTTTATTTATTAATTACTAGGTTTTCAAATATCTTATTTGATAAAGCTGAGAATAATTATTCAAAAGGATTTGTTTCAAAGGAGGCTTTATGAGGGTCGAATTAATGTATGAGTCTTTTTTCAAAATTATTGATGGCATTCCATTAACTTTGCAAGTTGTATCTGTATCAACTATTCTTGGTCTAGGTTTAGCAATTCTTGTTGCACTAATGAGAATTTCTGGAAAAAAATCTTTATCAATTCCAGCTTATTATTTTGTTTATTTGATAAGAGGAACACCATTACTGCTTCAACTTTATTTTGTTTATTATGGTTTGGGTCAATTTTCTTCTGTTCGAGAGAGTATTTTATGGCCGATATTAAAAGAGCCATATTGGTGCGGGATTATAACTCTTACCATCAGTACGGGGGCGTATTCATCCGAGATAATAAGAGGAGGAATACTGTCTGTTTCAAAAAACTTTGTGGAAGCTTCAAGTGCTTTAGGTTTAAATAAATTTAAAACATTTTTACTCATTACAATACCTATAACAGTTCGTCAGGCACTCCCAGCTTATGGAAATGAATTAATTTTAATGGTAAAAGCTAGTTCATTAATATCAATTATTACTCTTATGGAGATCACAGG
>CABZHO010000029.1 GCA_902525595.1 uncultured Pelagibacteraceae bacterium
TCTAACAGGTAATTCTTAACATCGTGATTGAAAACTAATGAATTTTTTTCAGCAAAAGTATTTATACTTTTCATCAAATCTTTTCCATCATCATCATAACATGCGATTGAAAAATATGTCGGATCCTTATCAAAAAATTTTCTTACCTTAGAAGCTGTTGTCAAATTATTTTCTTTAATAATAAATAATGTTTTATCGGGAGCAGATTGCATTATACTTTCTAATATTTTGATATGTTTGTCTTTGATTGAGTTAACCAATACGACTTTAAATTCACTAAACATCGAAATTGTATTTATCAATTGATCAATAATTAAAGGATCATCATCTATATCCTTAGCATTTATCTGAATATCCTCGAATTCGTTTTCTTTCAGATAAAGTCTTTTTATTTCTTTGATACATTCTCTTACCAAGCCCTCATTAGGGCCGTACACAAGCGTTGCTAGAAATCGGTTTTCAAAATGAGAAACTTGTGCAAGTTGTTGATTTTTAATTATCATTAATAATTGGTTGATTGCTGCGTATTTTTGAGATCATCATTTGAATAGCCTCATTTGTAGCACTTTTAGTCATTAGAGATCGAGTTTCTTCATTTTGTATTTCTGAGGTAGCAACTGAATACTGGGCAAATCCTCTTGCTGTATCAATATATGAGACTTTATTTTCTGCTAAATTTTTCAAGCTAAAATTAAACGTTATTTCAATTCTATATTTAGCAACTGTACCGTTTGTATTTACAATAAGGGGTATGAGATCTTCGGTAACATTTAAGACTATTTTGTGAGTACTATTAGTAATAGGTGGAAAATTCTGATCTATTTCTTCATTAATCACATTTTGCAATTGCTGCCTGTTTTCAAGTTCAATGACATAGGTACTTATATCCATATTATCTACAGACGTCTTATAAATTGGTCTAAACCCACAGCTAGTGATAAATATGCCCAATGAAATAAAAATTATAATCTTTCTCATTTATTTTGCCTTCAAGGTAGTGATTAGCTTTCCTAAAAATTTCTCATAATTTTTCCAGGCACCGATAGACTTATTATTCATTGGTTGCCTTACCTGACGTATGCTTGCTGTTCTAACCTGCCTTCTTGTTTTGTGAAAGTCAAGGCATTGCTCTTCCCATTTTAGATCACAAAATGCAACTAGGCTCTTTGATACTAATTCTTGATTTTTCACAAGTTCCTCATTATCTAAAACATATATGTCATCAGGGAATTGATCTAACCAAAAACTCATTAAATCAGTATGAAGATGATAATATTTAGCTAATTTTTCTTGGTCGTATGAATATTGGTGCGAGATTTCAAGAAACTTATGTGTGTATAGAGAAAAACAATTATCTATTGGATCCCTTTTGCAGTAAATAATTTTTGCTTCTGGAAGAATTAACTTAATTATGCCAATCAAAACAAAATTATGGGGTAATTTATCTGTAACATACTCAGCTTTTTTGTCATTAAGGCTTAAAATTTTTTCAAAGTAATTTTTTCGAACTTTACTTAAAAAACTCTTGTCTTGTATATTATTACTTAATTCATTCAAACTTTGTTCATTAGGTTGTATTATATAATCAAATCCTAGTAACCTACTCAAATCACTTAGCTCCCCTCCACCTTTTACTTTAGTGTGGCTGGATAAAATTTGCTCACAAAGAGTTGTGCCTGATCTTGGCATTCCACAAATAAAAATTGGTTTCACATTTGATTGTCTATTTATTTCAAATGATAATTTTGATGAGAAAATAGTCTTTAAAAGATCAAAGAACTTTATGTCTTTTTCTATTTCAAATTCTTTTTGAGAATACTGAAGAGCATTTGATAAACTTAAAAACTTCCCTGATTTAAGGTAATTTTTCTTGTTTCTAAAGTACTCAAAAAGAGTGTGAGAAATCAGTACTTTATCATCAATATGTAAGCTTTCATTGTGTAATTGATTTTCATAATATTCAAGCTGATCTGTGCTCAAAGTATTTTCTTTATCAGACGCAAAGGGTGCAAAAAAATCTAATCTTTTAAAATTTTGAGGAAAAACTTCATCAATGATTTTTTTAGATTTTTTGAAATCACCAATTTCTTTAAAAGCAGTTACCAGGTTAGCTTTAAAATCAAGCCTTTCAGGATTATTTTTACACAATTCCTCGAGTAAATTTATTCCTTCATCTATTCTGTTATTAATGATTAATGCCTTTGCATATTGATTTATTGTAAATATATTATTCTTTTGGAGTGAAAATGCATTTTTTGCATATTTAAGTGCAAGCTCAGCATTATGAAGTCTATGATATATTCCTGCAAGGTTATTTATTGTAGGTATATAATCACGTTTAATCGCATTAGATTTTTCAAAACATTGCAGAGCTAACGTATCATTTTTATTTAATACATGAATTGTACCTAAATTATTTATTGCTTCAAATCCATTAGGATTAATTTTAATTGCATATAAAAATTTATTAAAAGCTTCTTCATACTCTCCCATGTCTTGGTGAAGAATTCCAATGTGTCTTACTAAATCATAGTCATTGGGATTAATACGATATAACTTTTCATAAGCATTTTTTGCCTGGACGTAATGTTTGTTCTGATGAATATTGATTGCATCAATTAGTTTTTTTCTAAACGCTAATTGTGCTGATTTATTTTTTTCTTCTTTTCGTCTTTGTTGTCTATTCACTTTACTACAGAACTATATTCAATATTTTGTTTGGGACAAATATTGTTTTTTTAATATTTTTTTCTTCAAGTAAATCTTTTATATTTTGAACTTCATTTATTTTTTCTGTTACGGCATCTTCGTCGGCATCTTTTTTTATTGTTACTTCACCACGTCTTTTGCCATTCACTTGAATTACAACAACCACATTCTCTTTTAATAACAATTCTTTTTTTACTTTTGGCCAAGGTTCATCCATGAGCGCTTTTTTATTATATGTTAATTCCCAGCATTCCTCAGCTAAATGAGGTATCATCGGCTCAATTACCCTAATTAAAATTATTAAAGACTCCCTTAATGCTCCTTCTTTCTCTTCCTGATCACATTTGAACTTACTGATTAAATTCACCATTTCATAAATCTTAGCCACAGCAACATTCATTTGAAATTTTTCAATACTTTGGGTGATTTCGTCTAACAGTTCATGAATTTGCCCTATAAAATCTTTTGTCTCGCCAGCATAGTCGCAAAACTGAATGTTTTTTTCAAAAATGTGTTTATTCTTAAATACCAAAGTCCATATTTTTTGGCAAAATTTCCATGAGCCTTGTATTCCTGACTCTGACCAGTTTATGTCTCTTTCTGGCGGGCTATCTGATAACATGAACCATCGAGCTGAGTCTGCTCCATAACTGGCTATAATTGATTGTGGATCGATAACATTCTTTTTTGATTTCGACATTGACTCAACCGGGCCTTCGATTACTTCAAGGCCTTTTGAAATCTGAACCAATTTTGAATTTTCATATTTTACATCATCAGGATATACCCACTCTCCAGAGGTGTTCTTATATGTATTGTGGCATACCATTCCTTGAGTAAACAAACTTTGAAATGGCTCATCAATGTCTTTTAACTTAAGAGCTCGAGTAAAAAATCTTGAATAGAGTAAATGCAAAATGGCATGTTCTATACCACCTACATACTGGTCTACGGGCATCCAATAATCAATGTCAGATTTGCTAAACGCTTCAGTTTCTAACGTAGGTGAACAAAATCGTAAAAAATACCAAGCTGAGTCTACAAATGTATCAAGGGTATCAGTTTCCCTAATTGCATTCATTCCAGTCTCAGGACATTTTGTATTTTTCCAAGAAGAATGATTTTCTAGAGGGTTCCCTTTTTTCTGAAGATCAACATTCTCAGGTAACTCTACTGGCAAGTTTTCGTCCGGAACTAAAATGACTGCCCCATCTTCACGGTACATTATTGGAATTGGGCAACCCCAGTAACGTTGTCTTGAAATACCCCAGTCTCTGAGTCGATAGTTTATTGTCCTTTTTCCAATTTTTAATTTTTCAATTTCTAAGATCGCTTTTTCTTTTGCCTCATCTATTAGCAGACCATTTAAAAAATCGGAATTAATAATCTGCCCATTTTCTGTGTAAGCAGTTTGTCCATCAAAATCATGATCACTGTTGACAACTTGAATCACTTCAAGACCATACTTATTAGCAAAATCCAAGTCTCTTTGATCATGAGCTGGACAGCCGTAAATT
>CABZHO010000030.1 GCA_902525595.1 uncultured Pelagibacteraceae bacterium
AGTTAAATTTAACTATGATCAATTACATATGAAAGGAATTATTATGAAAAGATCAATTATATCAACTACCGCTTTGGCAACAGTTATGGCTGCAGGAGCAGCTCAAGCTGAAATGTCAATTGGTGGTTTTTACGCTGGTACGATTTACGACGCACCAGGTGCTGCTACATCACAAGCAGAATCAACAAACTCTATATACGTTTCTTATAGTGACTCTATGGATAACGGTATGGGTGTTAGTGTTGCAATGTCTATTGATAAGACTGGCGCCAATAAAGCTGATGTAAACATCGACACTGGTGTAGGAACAATAGGTCTTGGTGACGGTCAAGACTCTGCTGTTGACACTATGGACGGTTCACCGGCAGTTTTCTCAATCAACCCTTACGGACCTAGACTAGCTGGTACTTTTTCAGCTTCAAACACAACTGGTTTCGATGATGGTGACGCTAAGTCAGGTAATTCAATTGCTTACACATCACCATCAGTTGCTGGTGTAACTGCAAAAATTACTTATGGTTTTGATAGTGCCTATGCTGCTGGAGACAATGTAGTTTCTATGGCTGCGTCAACTTCAATCATGGGTGCAACAATTAAAGCTGGTTTAACACAAATAGAACCAGACGCTAGTGCTGGATATGATCCTAATTTTGTAACTGTTGCATATTCAATGGCCGGTTTAAGCCTTGGTTATGCAATGTATGATACTGATACAGCAGCTGGTGGCGATGAAACACAGTTTGGTGTTGGTGGATCAATCATGGGTATGGATGCAGGTATTACATTTGCAGAGGAAGACACAAATTCAGTTGACACTGATTACATGTTAGTCTCATTGACTAAAAGTATGGGTGCAGCTTCTTTTGGTGTTGATTACCTAGAAACTGATGCAAGTAATGCTGTTGGTACTGATACGTGGGCATTCACTTACGTCGTTGGATTCTAATTAGTCATTAGAATTTTTTCTTTAAAAGCACCTCACATTAGTTTGTGAGGTGTTTTTTTTTTAAGTATGTATAAACAATTTTTATCAGCTTTTGAAAAAGCTATTCTTTCCTCAAAGCGTGAAATCAAGGATATTGAACTTATTGCAGTATCTAAAAAAAAAACAATTAAGGATATTCAAACTGTAATTGACCAGGGCCATATTTCTTTTGGTGAAAATCAGACTCAAGAAATAGAAAGTAAATGGCCTCTATTAAAATCTAATCAACCAGATTTAAAGCTCAATTTTATTGGAAGTATTCAAAGCAGAAAAGTAGAATCAATCTATGAACATTGCGAGGTTATACATTCGCTTGATCGTATAAAAATTGTTAAAATTTTTGATAAATTAGAAAAATCAAAAAAAATTGTCAGAGAATATTTTATTCAAATCAATACCGGAAACGAGGCACAAAAATCTGGAGTTACGATGAAAGAAGCAGATGAGTTCATATCTCAGTGTCTGAGAGAGTATAGATTAAAAATTATTGGATTGATGTGCATTCCACCAGTTGATGATGATCCAAAAAAGCACTTTTTAAACTTAAAGGCCCTTGCAGATAATTTTAATTTACAGAAATTAAGTATGGGCATGTCTAATGATTATGATGTGGCGATAGCTTGTGGGGCAACACATATACGCGTGGGTACCCAAATATTTGGTGCAAGAAATTAATTCTTAATCTCGATTGTACTACTTACACTAATTTTTTTTGCTATATCCAGCAGTGGGTTTTTTTCCATTGCAATACAGCCCTCAGTACCTGAAAAATCATTTCTACAAACATGCAAAAAAATTGCGCTACCTTTACCAGCAATAATGGGATCGGTATTATAGTTTATGACACAGACGATATCATATATATCATCTGTTCGGTGAAGTTGTTCAGCACTTTCCTCAAATGGAAATTCAATATACTGATTATATAAGCGGCTATTTTTATCATCGCACCATCCACTCTTCTTATTAATTGCTTCAAACGGTAACTTGAAATCAATCTCACCAAGTCTATCTTTTCGGTAATAAATTTTGTTGAATTTAAATATGCCTACAGGGGTGCACAAGTCTCCCTCAACTTTACTTTTTGAAAGTCCATTTTTCCCAATAGCACATTGAAAATTACTATCATTAACTGCTATTGTCTTATTTGTTACAACCAACTTCATTTTTATATTATAATAATAATTTGTTATGGAAAAAAGAATTATTCCTGTTGTATTTGTTAATGAACAACTAATAAAAATATTTAGTGAATTAATTGACACAAATAATTTACTTAAAACATTTAAATTTAAGCTGGCAAATTATTCTGAATTAGAAAAGTACAGTAAAGAATTACTGATTTCAGATGAGCTGGCTATTTTAGAATTAGAAGATCAAAAACAAAACTATGAACAAATTTACGTTATAAAAATTTCAGACAGCATCAAAAGTCAGGGAACTAATGAAACAAATATCTCAACCATATTTGCTCCATTTAAAGTAAAAGATATTTTGGAACAAATAGAAAAATTTAATTTTCAAAGAGATACACAAAATAAAAGAAAGATTGCTTTTACAAAATTCATTTATGATCCAACGACAAGAATTCTATCAGATAAGGAAAAATCAATCAGGTTTACAGAAAAAGAGGCAAAGATATTTCAATGCCTGTTCAGTAGTAAAGATCATTTTATAATGAAAAAAGATTTACTTGAACAAGTATGGAGTTATAGCCAAGATATCGATACCCATACTCTCGAAACACATATTTATTCATTAAGAAAAAAAATCGAAAATCAGTTAGACCTTCAGAATTTAATCAATTTTAGAGAAAAAAAAGGATATTATTTAAATAAAGAAATTCTTTGACCGTTAAACATTTAGAAGTAAATGTTCTCGTTCCCATGCACTGATAACATTTTGATAAGCATCATGTTCAGTTTGTTTAACTTCGGTAAACAAAGTTATAAATTCTTTACCCAAGGTTTCTGCTAATTCATTGCTGACCTTTAATCTTTTTAGCGCATCGGGTAAATATTTTGGGATATTATGTCTTCGTTCGAAAGCATCTCCTGCGGTTGGTTTTTCTGGCTCAATTTTTTCCCTTAAACCAAGTAAGCCACATGCTAACGAAGCTGCAATTGCAAGATAAGGATTAGTATCTGCCCCAGGAATTCGGTTTTCTATCCTTCTTGAGTCGCCTGATGACGTTGGCACTCTGAAGGCAACTGTTCTATTTTCGATACCCCAGTGTGTATTGATTGGTGCGGAAGCATCAATCACAAAGCGTCTATAAGAATTCACATATGGTGCAAATAAAAGCATTGCATCAGGTAAATAAGTTTGGAGACCTCCAATATAATTCAGAAATTGAGCTGAGTTGGCTCCTTCTTTATCACAAAATAAATTTTTGCCACTATCCATGGATATTAGATTTTGATGGATATGCATTGAGCTACCAGGTTGCCCTTGATAAGGCTTTGCCATAAATGTGGCATGGATTCCATGCTTAAGAGCAACTTGTCTAACGGCCCTTTTGAACATAAAGGCCTGATCCGCTAATGCTAGTGGGTCACCGTGGTTTAAATTAATTTCTATTTGCGATGGACCGGATTCATGCACCAATGTATCCACTCCAATACTCATCATTTCACAATAATCATAAATATCATCTGTGAGAGCATCAAACTCATTCACGGCATCAATACCAAATACTCTACTTCCTGTTTCTCGCCGACCTGATTTTCCAACAGGTGTTTTTAAAGGTAAATCAGGGTCAAGATTTTGTTCACATAAATAAAATTCTAATTCAGGAGCGATAATGGCACTTAACCCTTCTTCACTAAGTTGTTTAATAATATTTATTAAAACTTGTCGTGGCGCTATTTCAGATGGTTCACCTGATCCATATTTTAAATCACAAATAATTTGAGCTGTCGGTTCTTTATTCCATGGGATTCGCCTCAGGGTAGACAAGTCAGGAGTCATGAATAGATCTTCTTCAACGTAATCGATAACCTCACTTTCATAAACCCATTTACCAGAAACAGTTTGCCCAAAGACTGAGTCTGCAAGTTTTAGATTATTGTCTTCAACAGAGTTAATAAATCTTTGTACTGGTAAAATTTTACCTTTTGATGAACCTGCCATATCTGGAAAGATACACTCAACTTCAGA
>CABZHO010000031.1 GCA_902525595.1 uncultured Pelagibacteraceae bacterium
TTTATTAAATGGAAGGTAACTGAAGAGCAAAAAGTTGCAGCACTGGTAACTGGTTCAAAGCTATGTTCAAAGCATTTAAAGAAAATTATGAGTGCATGTCATAACTGCGAAGCTGATGGAGAAAGCTGTTTTGAACCCTCAAAAAACCCTTCATTAAAGAGGGAAGTCTTGGCTGCAAGAAAAAACGAAGTTCCAGAGAACTACATACAGAGAATTATTCATTTTGCAAAACAAGGTTATAAATCTATCGAGTTTGAAACTTATAATACAGATTGGGATTCGGAAGCGTATGTGACTGTTTCAGGCCAGAACTCTAATAATTCTGTAAGAGTTACAGATGATTTTTTAAATGCTGTAACTGAAGATAAGGAGTGGAATTTAATAAATAGAATAGATAAGTCGATTAATAAAACAGTAAATGCTAAAGAGCTATGGGATGAGGTAGGTTATTCGGCATGGGCTTGTGCAGATCCAGGGATTCAATTCCATACAACAATTAACGATTGGCATACCTGCCCCGAAAGTGGAGAGATAAGAGCTTCGAATCCATGTTCAGAGTATATGTTTCTTGATAATACGGCATGTAACCTGGCTTCATTAAATTTGATGACTTTTATGGATGAAAATAAATGCTTAGACACTGAATTGTTTAAACACGCAGTAAAGATATGGACTTTAATTTTAGAAATTTCGGTCATGATGGCTCAGTTTCCATCAAAAGAGATAGCAAAATTATCATATGAATACCGAACATTAGGTTTGGGCTATGCTAACCTTGGTGGGTATCTAATGTCTAAAGGAGTGGCTTATGATAGTGAGGAGGGTCGGGCGAACTGCGCAGCTATAACAGCTTTGATGACTGGAATGTCTTACGCTACTTCAGCTGAAATTGCTTCTGAACAAGGTCCTTTTCCAGGGTATCAACAGAATGCTAAAAATATGCTGAGAGTAATGCGAAACCATAGAAGAGCTGTTCAAGGTAAAACGGATGAATATGAAGGCCTTCATATAAATCCTGTCCCTTTTGTGGTTGAAAACTTAAGAGACATTAACTTAGGAATGGAAGCTCAAAAAGCTTGGGACCAAGCATATGAAAATGGTCAAAAGTATGGGTATAGAAACGCTCAAACAACTGTTATTGCTCCAACTGGAACAATTGGATTGGTAATGGACTGTGATACGACAGGCATTGAACCAGATTTTGCTATGGTTAAATTTAAAAAACTCGCCGGTGGCGGATACTTTAAAATAATTAATAGAACAGTTCCTGAAGCATTAAGACAATTACAATACACAGAAAATGAAATAGATGAGACCATAAATTATGCTGTTGGTCACGGGACTCTTAAAAATGCGCCTTCAATTAATCATGAAACTCTCATAGAAAAAGGTTTTGAAGATGCACAAATTGACCTATTAGAACAAAATCTAAAGAATGTATTTGATATAAGGTTTTCTTTTAACTCTTTCACTTTAGGAATGGATTTTTGTAGAGATAAGTTGAGCTTCTCCGAAGAGCAGTTATCGGATATGAATTTTAATATGTTAACAGCTCTTGGATTTACAAACGAAGAGATTGATGAGGCAAATACTTTTTGTTGTGGAACGATGACGCTTGAAGGATCGCCATACATAAAGGAAGAGCATTTACCAGTATTTGATTGTGCAAATCCATGCGGCAGAATTGGTAAACGTTTTTTATCAGTTGAAAGTCATATCAAAATGATGGCAGCGGCTCAACCGTTCATATCAGGAGCAATATCAAAAACTATCAATATGCCAGCTGACTCAAATGTAGAAGATTGTAATGAAGCTTACATGATGTCTTGGAAATTAGGTACAAAGGCGAATGCATTGTATCGAGATGGTTCAAAACTCAGCCAGCCGTTGGCCTCAAAATTAGTTGAGGATGATATTGAGACTGAAGAAATTGAAATTGCTCAAAATCAAGTAGAGAAGACAATTGCAGTTGCTCAAGAGGCTATTAATTCAGTTGTTTATGGAAGTAGAAATAAAGTGCCTGACAGAAGAAAGGGCTATATTCAAAAAGCAATTGTTGGAGGTCATAAAGTCTATCTACATACTGGCGAATACGAAGATGGAAGTCTTGGTGAAATATTTATTGACATGCACAAAGAGGGGGCTTTCTTAAGAAGTCTGATGAATAATTTTGCAATTGCAATATCTATTGGGCTACAATATGGAGTTCCTCTTGAAGAATATGTTGAGGCTTATACATTTACAAGATTTGATCCAGCTGGGGTAGTACAAGGAAATAATAGGATAAAGAATGCAACTTCAATTCTTGACTATGTATTTAGAGAGCTTGCTGTATCTTACTTAGGTAGAAATGATTTAGCTCATGCTAATGATACCGATGTTGATTTTTCTTTAGGAACAGGTGCCGAAGAAGGAGCATTAAAAACGAATGAAATACCATGGAAACTAGTAAAAAAAGTTTCAAGCCAAGGGTACCTTAGAAGTCAAGAGGGTCTTTCAGTTGTTAATTCTACCGGCGATATCTCCTTGAATACTACAGAAGTTTCATCTCACGTTACAGATATAAACCCACCTACTACTTCTGATGACTCAATGAGTCGAGTTCAGGCAGCTAGAATGATGGGCTATGAAGGTGATGCGTGTCCTGAATGCGGATCATTCACTCTCGTTAGAAACGGAACTTGCTTAAAATGTGATACTTGTGGAGCTACTACAGGTTGCTCCTAATTAGTCTTCGGTAGGAATATATCTTAAGCTTAGCTCATTTAGCGCTTCCTCATCAACTTCAGCTGGAGCTAACATCATTAAATCTTGAGCTTGCTGATTCATTGGAAATAAAATAACCTCTCTTATGTTTTTTTCCTGAGCTAATAACATAACTATTCTATCAATGCCTGGTGCAATTCCACCATGTGGCGGAACGCCAAATGTAAAAGCGTTTATCATTCCACCAAACTTTTCATTAACTTTTTGTTTATTGTAACCAGCTATCTCAAAAGCCTTAAACATTATTTCAGGTATATGGTTACGAATCGCTCCAGAAGAGAGCTCGATTCCATTACAAACAATATCATACTGGTAACCAAGAATATCTAGAGGATCCATCTCATTTAAAGATTCTAATCCGCCTTGAGGCATAGAAAATGGGTTATGACTAAAATCTATTTTACCCGTCTCAGGGTTTTTCTCATACATAGGAAAGTCAACTATCCAACAAAATTTAAACTTATTTTTTTCTATAAGACCTAATTCATCACCAATCTTATTACGTGCAGCTGCAGCAATATCATAGACCATTTTTCCTTTAGCGCAGGCAAAAAAAATTGAGTCGCCGGATTTAAGTTTTCCTTTTATTGCAATACGATCTTGGATTGCCTCCGGAATAAATTTAGCAATGGGTCCCTTACCTTTTAATTTACCGTCATTTTCCTCAAAAATAATATATCCTAAACCAGCTGCATTAAGATCTTTTTTAGCCCAAGAATTAAGATTGTCATAAAAACTTCTTGGTTGATTATGTGTGTTTGGCGCAGGGATTCCTAAAACCTCTCCTCCCTCATTTATAATTTTTTTAAACGCCACGAATTCAACATCTTCTTCGACAAACTCCTTTGAAAGATTGCAAATAGTAATTGGATTTCGTAAATCTGGTTTATCTGTTCCATATTGCTCCATGGAATCCTTGTAAGTAATTTTTTTAAAAGGCATTTCACTTACATCAAATTTTGAAAATTTTTTAAAGACTGAATAAAGTATAGGCTCAATTGCATTAAAAACATCTTCTTGATCAACAAATGCCATTTCTATATCCAGTTGATAGAATTCTCCTGGACTTCTGTCAGCACGAGCATCCTCATCACGAAAACATGGTGCGATTTGAAAATATCTGTCAAACCCACCAGCCATAATTAATTGTTTAAATTGTTGAGGTGCTTGGGGTAATGCATAAAATTTACCTGGATGCAATCGACTCGGTACTAGGTAATCACGGGCACCTT
>CABZHO010000032.1 GCA_902525595.1 uncultured Pelagibacteraceae bacterium
CAGTCAACGGCACAATACTCAGCACTTCCTCCAGTGAAATCCCAATTTCGGCCATGATCCCTTATTCTACTTCTCTTAGAACCTTTACAGACTATTATTTCAGGTGCGACCCAATACTTCAAATTAGACACTTTAACTACTTCGCCTCTTTCTTTTCCAGGCTCATGCTCGATTCTTCCGTCCAGTATTTCAGGAATAGTAAATGACCATCCTTCATCATTTTCTTTATATGATATGGAACATCTTTTAACTCCAAGAAAATTTGCAATCATATGCCTAAACCAACCTGTTTGACCGCCTGCTTGGCCAGAAAAAATTACAGTAAGCGCATCAGCAGCATCGTCAGAAGCTTTTTCATCTATATATAAACCTGCTGTCCATCCTCCTGAGCCCAACGGACCTGGTACTTCTAGTAGAATGGCAACGTTTAAACCACTTAAATCCATAATGCCCTTTGTTTCTCTTTTAATTGGATTAAAGCCTGCCCATTTTTCCTCAGCATACCCTTCTTCAATATTAATACCCCACCACGAAAAACATTTACCGTTCGGTGAATTAGGAACGGCTCTTCCAAGTGACATGGGACAATTGCAAAATACATCACAGTTACAATTAAGTAGGAAATTTCCTTTTATTTCCCAATGCAAATTAAGTGGATTAACAGTCATAGATCTAAATAAATATAATATATGCTCCCCAACCTACTAGAAGAATCCCAAGAAATCTAGAGCTAAGTTTCTCATATGGTAGCATTTTTTCAACCAACACTGTTGCAGTTATTGCAATCACCCAAAGCAAATTCATAACTCCATTTACAAAAAGCAGTAACATCAGAACCCAGCAACATCCAAGGCAAAATAGTCCATGTTTCATTCCAACTAAAGCCACATTTCTGTATCCATTGATTGGCCCAGCCATAAGAAATGAAAGTGGGTTTCTGCATTTTTCAAGGCATACATTTTTTAACTCAGTAAATTGAAATGCTCCTGCTCCAATTAGAACCAAGCCAGCAATGATATTGCTTTGTATCGTACCCATCATATCAACTAAACCGTTATTATGAAGAACATACTGTAATGAACAAGCTAACAACGAGAAAATTACCCAGATTAAAAAATAAGTAAAAGAAATAACAATCATTTCTATAAAAGGACTGGTAGTCGTTTGCATACTCGTTCGCATCATCCTGAATATATTAAGAAAGATAAACGTAGAAGGAAGCATCATTGCAAACATCATAATTGTCCACATGACAAACATCACAATAAAATCACTTACTCCCCAATCTCCAGTCATTGGCATCATAAAAAAATTTATAGTTGATTTTGACTCATTGATTTTCGTCATGCTCATCGAACCCATATCATCTGACATTGAGTCCATAGACATTGACTCATCTGACATTGAGTCCATAGACATAGTCATTGGATTTTTATTATCCATCATCATTTCCATATCCATTGAAGGATGAGAAGCCATGAGAAATAAATAATACCAGGCTAGAGCTACTAATAACGACAACGATGTTATGGCAACTATGTAATCAACTTTTAATGTTTTCATTAGTAATCCGTATGATCATTAGTGGTTTGTTGTGACTCTACTTCAAATTCTACCGGTATTCTTCCAGCTTTTTCAAATATCATAAATCCTTCTAAACTTATTCCCTCAATCAAATCAATGCTTAAATTTGAGAACATTATATGATGACCCTCTGGTTTAAGTGACTTGGCTTTTTGAGGGGGAATTTCAATGTGTTTAACTTGTTTCATTTTAGTGAGACCTCCAACAATTTCTGAATGATATAACTCAGCGTCTGCAAAATTAACTTCAATACTTAATAAACGATCAATATTGTCTCCCATATTGACTATCTTCATATACCCAGCAGCTGACCCAGAGGAGATCTCAAACTTAATATGAGGATGATTAATGTTAATGTTATCTTTTTGAAATTGATGAGCCCAGCTATAACTTGATGACGTCAAAAAAACTAAAGCTATTAAACTTTTTAAAAACAACCTAATCTCTTTCAGTTGAAAACATACAGACATCATTAACACAGGTAAAAACACATAACAAATTTTTATCTTTGTTGTGATAAGAAGCCCACAATTCAGTTTTATCGTGTGTTAAAAGTAACTCAATTTCTGTATCGCAATTCTTTGATACCGCTTGTTCTGATGCAAGTTCCTTATACTTATTTTGCTGAGAAACTTCTGAGCACGACAGTAAAATAAAAAAAATTAATATAAAATACCTATGCATTATGAAATTTTTTTTAGATCTTCGATCATTTGTTCGATACTGGATCCAAATGGAAGAATGCTTTGTAAAATATTGTCATTATCAAAAATATAATAAAAAGCAGTATGTTGAACCATGTAATTTTCATCTGCCATTGCATTTTCATCATTTTGTTCAGTATTACTTAGATGATTTTGGTGCTCAGACTGTCTGGCTGGTTCAACGTGTACAAAAAAGTCTTTCCATATAGGCATCAGATTTTCATGTGTTCCAGTAAGACCGATAATGTTATTGCTAAAATTGCTCAAGAAGTCGTTTAATCTTTTTGGGCTGTCTCTCGATGGATCAACTGTAACGAAAAAGAATTTTATGTTTTCAATTGGATAGTTATCTTTTGTTAACTCATCAATCGCGTTGGCCATTAGATTGGCGCTGATAGGGCATATGTCAGGACAATGTGTGAAGCCAAAAAAAAAGACTTTGGCGTAACCGTCATATGATGATTCTGTCACATTTATCCCAGAATGATCAATTGCCGAAAACTTGAGTTGAATATTGTTCGATATTTCAGGGGACTTATCTCTGAACAATTCTGAAACTGCCCAGCCAGCTACAACAGCTAAAATAATTATTGAGAGAAATAAAAATTGATTAACTCTATTCTTAGAAATCATTATTCCATTTTTTCAAGTCGTGAGCTAAATGGCAGTGGGACTACCTCTACTTCTCTTTTTTCACCGTCGTGATCTATATGATATATCTCTTCAGAATTGATTAAATCAATATTGATATATCCAAGAGCTATATTACATCCAAAGTTTGGACTATAGATGCAACTAGTCATAAATCCTTTTTGATCTTCATTA
The DNA here is from genome assembly GCA_902525595.1 of uncultured Pelagibacteraceae bacterium. Lineage (GTDB taxonomy): Bacteria > Pseudomonadota > Alphaproteobacteria > Pelagibacterales > AG-422-B15 > CACNXQ01. Next base: position 3,114 of record CABZHO010000032.1, read on the forward strand.
TGGTCGTAAATCTTAACTCTCGCCATATTATATCCAATTTTTTTTCCTGAAATCTTGAACCCAGTAAATTGTTTTTTAATACCATCATCTCTTATTTTAAGGAGAGCATCTTTTCCAATAAACTCGGCATCTTGATCAAGATCATAAAATTTAGGAAGATTTAGCTCAAGAGGGTTTTCACTGAGAGATGTATCGCCTTGATGAGATATCATACCAGCTTCTATTCTATCAATCTGATTTGGGCAACTAGGAACGATTCTAAATTCTTTTCCTGCTTCCATAAGTGAATTCCAAAGTACCGGGCCGTCTAATTCCCTCGTAATATAAATTTCGTATCCAAACTGGTTACTCCACCCACTTCTTGCGATAACTAAATCTAATCCAAATAGATTTGTTTCAACAAATTGATAATATTTCAGTCCCATGATTACTGGGTCATCATTTGTAACCTTGCGCATTAATTCTTTTGATCGAGGACCTTGTAGAGATAAAGGACAGGCTTCTGGTTCTGAAATTTGAACTTTGAAGTTGCCAGAAAGTGCAACACCTTTGCACCAAAGAATTACGTCTGAGTCGGCAATACTTAACCAATATTTATTTTCATTAAACTTTAAAATTAGAGGATCATTTATAATTCCACCATTCTCATCCGTCATGAACGCATAACGACAAAACCCATCTTTAAACGTTTCTAAATTTCTTGGCGTCATGTATTGAACAAATTTTTTAGCATCATCGCCAATGATTTGTACCTGTC
>CABZHO010000033.1 GCA_902525595.1 uncultured Pelagibacteraceae bacterium
GAAGAGCTGCAAATTCTCGAGAAATTTACTAAGTCTTATCCTGCAATAGAACAGTACTATATAAGGGTTAAAAAAAGGTATTCCTTCAAGGAAGGTGTACTAGCTTTTAAGAATACTACCGTAGATAAAGGAGTAAAAAATTTACAAAAATCAATAAGTGCAGTGAGCTACCTTAGGAAGCATTACATTGATATTGAGGATAGCATCAAAAATTAAGCTTTTATTAAAATATAGAGATTTATGAAGTTTCTCAACAAAACTCATATTAAAATTTGTCGCAGAATGCAATATTAATTAATATTTGATTAATTTATTTAAATAATATATTTAGATATTTAATTTATCAATAAATTAACATATTGCGACAATGCTAGAATATAAGAATAAAACGGATAAAAAAGGCAATCTTATCCCTTGGGACACTTCATTAGTACACGAGGAGAGCAAAACAAAGTTATCTCTGAGAGCCACTGAACGATCAATAGAAAAAAGTAAAATTTTACCAAATGCCGTCGATATTAAATATCTTGTTGATGAAAAAAATAATCAACTCAAAAATAATCTCGTAAAGCATTTACTGGCTTCATCGAAAAGAAAAAGAAATCAAATATTAATAGTACAAATTATTAATATAAAAAATAATGTATGGCTTTTTTTTGTAAATGATTTACGAGGCGGTAGAAAATGGTTTTGGCATAAGAAAAAAGATATATCCAGTGAGATAATTACCTTATTTTGTAAATCGATACTAAGAACAAAGAAAAAAAACGTCGTCTTCTTACCTCATAAAGATGCTGTAAAATATTTTAAAAAAATAAAAGAAATTTCGAGTGAAGTTTTTACAGAGTCAACAAAGTATAATGGTTATTTTCCATTTTCGTGTTATCGAAAATACCTTAATAATGCGAATGAAAATCTAATTTTTAAAAATCTATCTAAGAAAAAAACTAACTATCTAAATGAATTAGAATCGGAAAGCATTCACATAATTAGAGAGGTTGTCGCCGAATCTAAAAACCCCGTCATGCTATATTCAATTGGAAAAGACAGTGCCGTAATGTTGCATTTGGCAGCAAAAGCATTTTATCCTGCCCCAATACCCTTCCCTCTTTTACACGTCGATACTACATGGAAATTTGATATGATGTATCAATTCAGGTCATTTATAGAAAAAAAATATAACGTTAAGTTAATTGTTCACTCAAACGAGAAGGGAATAAAAAATAATATTAATCCTTTCGACCATGGATCAGTAAAACATACACAAATTATGAAAACAGACGCACTTCTTGAAGCACTTGAAAAATATGATTTTGACATTGCCTTTGGTGGTGCAAGACGAGATGAAGAAAAGAGTAGGTCTAAGGAGAGAGTTCTCTCATTCAGAAACACAAATCATAAATGGGATCCTAAAAACCAAAGACCAGAATTATGGAATCTTTACAATACAAAAGTTAATCAACGAGAATCTATTCGAGCTTTTCCTATATCAAATTGGACAGAATTTGACGTATGGAATTATATCAAAGATGAAAATATTGACATAGTGCCTCTTTATTATTCTGGGTATTACCCTGTTGTAAAAAGAAAGAATACATTAATTATGGTCGATGACGAAAGGCTTAAAATTAATAATAATGAAAATATTTATGTCAAAAAAATAAGATTTAGGACTCTTGGATGTTATCCACTGACAGGAGCGATAGAATCATCGGCATCAAATATTGACGACGTGATTTTAGAATTAACATCGTCAAAAGTCAGCGAAAGACAAGGAAGATTGATTGACACTGATGAACAATCATCAATGGAAAAGAAAAAAATTGATGGTTACTTCTAACTTTATGAAAGACAAAAATAACATACTTAAATTTATAACTTGCGGGAGTGTAGACGACGGCAAAAGTACTCTTATTGGAAGGATATTATATGAGTCTCAATTAATCTTGGAGGATCAATTTGAAATATTAAAAAATGATTCTCAAAAAGTAGGTACTCAAGGGGATGAATTAGACTTAGCTCTTTTAGTAGATGGATTATCAGCTGAGAGAGAACAAGGTATTACAATTGATATTGCGCATAAGTATTTTAGTACCAAAAAAAGAAAATTTATTGTTTTAGATGCACCGGGTCATGAGCAGTATACCCGAAACATGGTAACTGGTGCATCAAACGCTCATGTAGCTGTAATTCTAGTCGACGCCTCAAAAGGCCTTTTAACTCAAACGAGGAGGCATTCTTACATATGCTCAATGATGGGGATTAATCACGCTATAGTTGCGGTAAATAAAATAGATAAAATAGGCTTTAACAAAAAAATTTTTTTACAAATTGAAGAACAATTTAAAAGATTAAAATTAAATTTTAAAAAAATTGATATTGTTCCTGTATCAGCCCTCAAGGGTGATAATATTTCAACAAAATCAAAGAAAACTAAATGGTATGAGGGTGACACATTAATTGAGATACTTGAAAAAAGTAATATCAAACAAAAAAAAGTTCATTCTAAATTCAGACTCCCCATTCAAAATGTATTAAGACCAAATTCTGATTTTAGAGGCTATCAAGGAACTGTTGCCTCAGGTGCTATAAAAAAAGGAGATAAAGTTATTATTCAACCAGGTTCTCATGCCACCAGAATAAAAGAAATATTCTTCTCCGGTAAAAAAGTTGATCAAGTACAGTCTGGTAGTGCAGTCACAGTTACATTAAAAAATGAAATCGACATTAGCAGGGGCAATATTTTAACAGAAGAAAAGGGTCAGTGTGAAAGTAGCAACCAATTTCAATCTAAATTAATTTGGATGGATGAAAATGAAGGACACATTGGTAGGTCTTATATACTAAAAATTAATAATCAAACAGCTGGGGCACAGATATCCAAAATTAAAGCAAAAATTGATATTAACAACCTTTCAGAAGTCACAGCAACAAAACTTAGTTTAAATGATATCTCAATTGTAAACATGAATTTAGATAAAGATATTTTTTTTGAACCTTACGATAACAATAAAACACTTGGTGGATTTATTTTAGTTGATAGATTTACCAATAAAACAGTTGCAGCTGGATTAATAAATTTTTCTTTAAGGCGTGCTCAAAATATATTTGAGCAAAATTTAACTATAAATAAAAAATTAAGACAAAAACTCAATAATCATAAGAGTAAGATACTTTGGTTTACAGGATTAAGTGGATCAGGCAAATCAACAATCGCAAATGAGCTAGAAAAAAAACTTTATGAACGAGGAATAAGGTCTTTTATTTTAGATGGAGATAATATCAGACATGGGCTGAATAAGGATTTAGGATTTACCGATGCAGATAGAATTGAAAATATTAGACGTATTGGTGAAGTAGCTAAATTGAT
>CABZHO010000034.1 GCA_902525595.1 uncultured Pelagibacteraceae bacterium
TAAATGTTAATCTAAATTCCAATTTTTTTCTTACTAAACTTTTAATTAAAGACATGGTCAAAAATAAATGGGGAAGAATTATCAATATTACCTCAGATGCTGCAAAAATTGGAAATCCAGGCCAATCTAACTATGTTGCCTCTAAGGCAGCAATTGAGGGATTAACTAGAACAATTGCAAATGAATTAGCCTCTAGAGGAATTACTGCAAATTGTGTTTCCCCTGGATTTGTAAATACTGATATATTAAATACTATTGATAAATCGAGGCTTGTTTCTATGATTCAAAAAATCCCAGTAGGTAGATTGGGTGTGGCCAGCGAAGTTGCAGAAGCTGTTTTTTTTCTATCAAATGAAGAATCATCATATATTACAGGTCAAGTGCTTCATGTTAATGGCGGCTTGACAATGTGATGCATGTAGTAATACTAGTGAATTAAATTAATAGGAGTATTTATGAGTGAAGTTGCCGATAAAGTAAAAAAAATCATCGCAGAACATTTAGGTATAGAGGATATGGGTAAAATTACAGAGGATGCAAAATTTATTGATGATCTTGGTGCAGATAGTCTAGATACAGTAGAATTGGTGATGGCGTTTGAAGAAGCTTTTGATGTAGAAATTCCTGATGAAAAAGCTGAAACAATTTTGACTGTTGGAGATGCAATTTCGCATTTAGAGACGAAATAATAATTCAAGTTTAATTATGAAAAGAGTTGTTGTCACAGGCATAGGTTTGGTGACACCACTTGGTTGTGGGTCTAATGTTAATTGGATTAATTTAATATCTGGTAAATCAGGTGGAAAAAAAATTTCAAAATTTGATGCATCAAATTATAAATGTCAAGTTGCATGCGAAGTCCCATTAGGAAATATAGAAAATGGATGTTTTAACGCTGAAGAATGGATAGAAAAAAAAGAAATAAAGAAAATTGATGATTTTATTAAGTTTTCATATGCTGCAGCTGAAGAGGCATTTAGACAATCAAATTTAAGCTACATTTCTGATCCAGCATCTTTTAGATCAGGTTGTATAATTGGATCTGGTATGGGAGGCCTACCAGGTATTGAAGAGACCTCTATTGGATTTAATAAAGGTAACAGAGTAAGCCCTTTTTTTATTACAGGAAGAATAATTAATATGGCATCTGGCTTCTTGTCTATAAAATATAATCTAAAAGGTCCAAGTTATTCAACAGTATCAGCTTGCGCGTCGTCGGCACACGCAATCGGTGAGTCATTTAGATTAATTCAGCATGGTCAAGCCGATATAATGATGACGGGTGGTGCAGAAGCAACAATTTCACCTGTTGCAATTGAAGGTTTCTCATCATGTAAGGCATTAAGCACTAAATATAACGATGAACCTACTAAGGCATCAAGGCCATTTGATGAAGACCGAGATGGTTTTGTTATGGGTGAGGGTGCTTCAATATTGATCTTAGAAGAATTAGATCATGCAATTAAACGAGGTGTTAAGATTTTATGCGAAATAACAGGATATGGAATGTCATCAGACGCATATCATTATACTTTACCTGAACCATCAGGTGATGGCGCATATCGTGCCATGTTAAACTGCATTAAAGATGCTGATCTAGCTCCTGAAAGTATTAAATATATAAATGCTCATGGAACTTCTACTCCATCCGGTGACCAAATTGAGGCAGCTGCAATCGATAGACTATTTCAAGATGTAAAAAAAAGTGTTTACGTTTGTTCAACAAAATCTCAAACTGGGCATTTATTAGGCGCCGCCGGAGCAGTTGAAGCATCGTATTCAATAATGAGCGTTATTAATAGTGAACTACCCTTTAACTTAAATTTAGAAAACGAGATTCCTGCAAAAAAAATAAATTTTATTAAAAATGCCCCGATTGCTGAGGAGGTAACAAATGTAATATCTAATTCGTTTGGATTTGGAGGAACTAATGTTTCTTTATCTTTTAAAAAGTATGCTGGATAGAATTTTATAAATGATAGTCATAATCTCTTCTCCATCTGGAGCAGGTAAAAGTTCTATTTGTAAAAATTTATTAAAACTTGATACAAAATTAAAAATTTCTATATCAGATACTACTAGGATCCCTCGTGATAATGAAGTTAGCGGAAAAGACTATAATTTTATCAGCGAAAAAAAATTTAAAGAAAAAATAATCAATCAAAAGTATGCAGAATATGCATCTGTATTTGGAAATTATTATGGGTCATTACATTCAAATGTTGCAGAGTTATTAAATAATGGATATGACGTTTTATTTGATATTGATTGGCAAGGAGCCCAACAACTTAAAAAATCAAGTTACACAAATATTTTATCATTTTTTATTATACCACCCTCAAAAGATATTATTTATCAAAGATTATTATCTAGATCTGAATTATCGGGTGATAATGAGGAAGCAATAAACAGAAGGATGTCATTTTATGACACTGAAATAAGTCATAAAGATGAGTATGATCATGTTGTTCTTAATGATAATTTAGATGCTTGTACACAAACGATATATGAATTAATTCAGAAAAAAAGATTTCTTATTTAACGCCAACGAAATATTACAATAATCCCTAACGCTTAAATTTTCAGCACGTAAGTTTTCATCTATATTAAGATCCTTTAGTAAACTTGTATAATTACTTAAATTTTTTTTTATTTTTTTTCTTCTTTGGCTAAAAGCATCTTTCAGTATTTTTTGTAGTATTGTGAAGTCTATTTCTGAATAATCTACGCATGGTTTAAAATCAAGAATTACTCCATCCACTTTTGGAATTGGCTTAAAGATATAAGATGGGGCGTTGATAACTTTTCTTATTTTACATCTTGCTTGAGCTGCAACAGAAATTCTTCCGTAATTTTTATTGTTGTTTGGAGATATTATACGATCTGCAACTTCTTTTTGGAACATCAATATCATTCTTTTGTAAAAAGGTGGCCATTTATTAACTTCTAGCCATTTAAATAGCAATTGTGTAG
>CABZHO010000035.1 GCA_902525595.1 uncultured Pelagibacteraceae bacterium
ACGTCTACCATATTTTTTTCTCTCAACAATTCTTGAGTCTCTAGTTAGAAGTCCTTCAGACTTTAATACGGGCCTTAAGTTTGGGTCTAATATTGACAAAGCTTTTGATATACCATGTCTTACAGCACCCGCCTGACCAGATAATCCTCCACCACTAACAGTCACCATTGTATCTACACTCATTTTCTTATTGGTTAATTCTAGTGGTTGATTAACCAACATGTTTAAAACAGGTCTTAAAAAGTAATTCTCCAAATTCTTTCCATTGATAGTAAGTTTACCAGATCCAGTTTTTACCCATACTCTAGCTACTGCATTTTTTCTTTTGCCAGTAGCGTAAGATCTGCCTAGTTTATCAACAATTGGTTCTGTTACGATATTCTCATTCATTACATTAATTCATCTATATTAATTATTTTTGGATTTTGGGCTTCATGTGGATGATCATTTCCAACATACACTTTCATATTTGATAGCTGTTTTCTTCCCAATGGACCCTTTGGGATCATTCTTTTTACTGCTAATCTGATCACTCTATCAGGAAATTTTCCTTCAAGTATTTTTTTTGCAGTTATAGATTTAATTCCACCAGGGTATCCTGTGTGCTTATAATAGACTTTATCCTCTAACTTATTTCCAGTTAATTTAATTTTTTCAGCGTTAATGATTACCACATGATCTCCGCAATCAATATGAGGAGTATATGATACTTTGTACTTACCTCTTAATAATTTAGATACAGTAGAAGCAAGGCGTCCAAGTACAATATTTTCTGCATCAAGTAAAACCCAGTTTTTTTTAACTGACTCTTTGCTCAGAGATTTTGTCTGCCTTATAAATTTTGTAGTTGCCATTTGGCCACTTAATAATTGATCATACCTAATTGTCAATATTAATTAATTTATTAAATATAATCATATATTTAAGTAATGGTACAATAATACTAATATATATTGCTTTACAATTAGTGTCTGGTTAGGGACAATAAATTATTAATTTCACGCTGCTAGCAACATATTGCGAAAAAAAACTTTGTTTATAAAAAAGGGGAAATAAAAAATGGCAAAAAACAAATTTAATCCAGCTGACTCAGTAAATCCGGAGACTATTGCTTTACATGGAGGAGACTACAGAGCAGATCCATCAACTACTTCAGTTGCAGTTCCAATATATCAAACTACATCCTACCAATTTCACAACACTGAACATGCTGCAAACCTATTTGGTGCTAAGGATTTTGGGAATATTTATACAAGAATTATGAATCCTACTGTAGATGTGCTCGAAAAAAGAGTGGCTGCAATGGAAGGTGGTGTTGGTGCACTTTGTGTAAGTTCAGGTCAATCTGCATCTATGTTAAGTATTCAGAATTTAGTTAAAGCTGGTGATAATATTGTTAGCTCGACTGATTTATATGGAGGTACTTGGAATTTATTTGCAAATACAATGAAAGATTTAGGTATCGAAGTTAGATTTGCTGATCCTACTGATCCTGAAAGTTTTAGAAAACTTACAGATGACAATACAAGGGCCTATTATGCTGAAACGTTGCCAAACCCTAAACTAAAAGTTTTTCCTATACGCGAAGTAGCTGATATTGGTGACGAGTATAATATACCTCTTATTGTAGATAATACTGCAGCACCAGTAATATGTAAGCCAATTGAGCATGGTGCAACAATAGTTGTTCATTCACTTACAAAATTCATAGGTGGACACGGTACTACAATAGGTGGAATTATAGTTGATAGTGGTAAATTTGACTGGGCGAAAGATCCTAAAAGACAGCCTATGCTGAATAACCCAGATCCAAGTTACCATGGTATGATATGGACTGAGTTTGCGAAAGCAGTTGGTCCAATAGCTTATATAGTAAGAGCTAGATTTGTAGGGCTAAGAGATCTTGGTCCTGCTTTAAGTCCTCAAAGTGCCTTCCAAATTATACAGGGCCTTGAAACTGTCTCACTTAGAATGGAGAAACATTGCTCCAACGCCGAAAAGGTAGCTGAATACTTATCTAGTCATAATAAAGTATCAAAAGTGATTTATGCTGGATTAGACGAGGGTGAAGCTGGTGAAAGAGCAAATAAATACTTAAAAGGTGGTCATGGTGCTCTTTGTGGCTTTGAATTAAAAGGCGGGAAAGCAAGTGGCGAAAAGTTTATTAACAATTTAAATATGTTTTACCACGTCGCAAATATAGGTGATGCAAGAAGCTTGGCTATACATCCTGCAACCACTACTCATTCACAGCTATCTGATGAAGATATGGAATCAGCTGGTGTAAATCCAAGTTATGTAAGGTTGTCCATTGGGATCGAGCATATTGATGATATCATCGAAGATCTTAAAAATGCGCTTGATACAGCATAATTAATCAAGAGCCTCTTTTAAATTTAAAGGAGGCTTCTTATTTATAAACCATATACTGATAACCAATAAATATAAGATTATAGAGTTTCCTTGGTGAGCTAAGGCCAAATGCCAAGGTATATTTTGATACGTCATAAGAATACCTAATATAATTTGAAGAATTAAGATAATATCAAAAGTAATAAGTAAAATTGCACTGCCATAATTAACGCTTTTTTGATAGGCGTCATAATTAATATAAAAAGCGAAAAGCAAAATGAGAAATGCAGATGTTCTATGAAAAAAAATTATTAATTCACCATTTTCAAATAAATTTATGATACCTCTGATTTGGTCATTATTAATATCTACAAATAATTTACCGTTATATAACGGCCATGTATTGTACAGCAGTCCTGAGTGTGTTCCAGATACAAAGGCTCCATAAGCTATTTGAAGAAAAATTAAAATCATTAGGAAAAAAGAAAGTTTACTTCTTATAGGAATATATTTAGATACAAAAATTATTTTTCTATCAGCTAAATAATCTAACAAGGTTTTAAAAAGTAGACCCAAAATT
>CABZHO010000036.1 GCA_902525595.1 uncultured Pelagibacteraceae bacterium
GTGGTGCCTTTACAGGCTCAATAAGTGCTTCGATGTTAAAATCAATAGGCTGTAAGTACGTTATTATTGGTCACTCTGAAAGGCGACAATATCAAAATGAGTTGTCTAAAGAGCTCAACTTAAAAATTAAATCTGCCTTAGCGAGTAATTTAAAAGTAATTTATTGCATAGGTGAAAAATTTAGCGAGATAAAAAGAAGAAATAAGGTTCTTGCTGTACAGATAAATTCACTTCCAACAAATTTTAAATTTAAAAATATTATCATTGCTTATGAACCAGTTTGGGCGATAGGTACTGGCAAAGTCCCTTCACTAAATCAAATTAACAATATACACTCAAAAATTAGGCTCTTACTTGCCAAAAAAATTGGACATAGTAACAGTAATAAAATTTCAATTTTATACGGTGGTTCTGTAAATGCACAAAACGCCGTGGAAATTCTAAATTTATCACAGGTTGATGGCGCATTGGTAGGAGGCGCATCATTAAAATTGCCTGACTTTAGTAAAATAATTGATTCTTACAAATAATTAGGTATATAACCTCGTTATGGAAAGCGCTTTACTAATTATACATGCAATACTAGCTGTTGTTCTTATTATTGTGGTACTCATTCAAAGAGCTGAAGGCGGAGCTCTTGGTATTGGCGGAGGAAGCGATGGTATGTCCCCCAGGGGAAGCGCTGACGTTCTGACCAGGACAACTTCGATTATTGCACTTCTTTTTGTTATTACAAGTATCAGCCTAACGGTTCTTAGCCTTAGATCTAGCGAAAGGTCACTATCATTTGATGAATTAGATGGTGCTCCTGAATTAGAGATTCTACCCGAAGATTTACCAGAATTACCACAATTAGATTAAGCTTTCATTAATATTTCTTTTGTAGTATAAAATACTTCCATGGCGCGATATATATTTGTCACTGGCGGCGTGGTTTCTTCATTAGGTAAAGGTTTAGCATCAGCGTCATTAGCTTCGCTCCTCCAGCATCATGGATATAAAGTAAGAATAAGGAAACTGGATCCATACTTAAATGTTGATCCCGGAACAATGAGTCCATATCAACATGGCGAGGTCTATGTTACAGATGATGGCGCTGAAACGGACCTAGACCTCGGTCATTATGAAAGATTTACGGGTGTCATTTCAAAAAAGTCAGACAACATTACTTCTGGCCAAGTTTATCAAAAAATAATTAACAAAGAGCGAAAAGGCGAATACCTTGGAGCAACTGTTCAAGTTATCCCACACGTAACTAATGAAATAAAAAAATTTATATCAAATGATTTAGATGACGAAGAGTTTATTATATGTGAGATTGGAGGAACCATCGGAGATATTGAAAGCCTTCCTTTTGTTGAAGCTATTCGGCAGTTTCATAATGATAATGGGCATAACAATTCGCTATTCATGCATGTAACACTGGTTCCTTTTATTGCAAGTTCTGGGGAATTAAAAACAAAGCCAACTCAACACTCAGTCAAAGAATTAAGAAGTCTAGGTATCCAGCCTAATATTCTCTTATGTAGATCTGATCGAGAAATTCCTCAAGAAGAAAGGAAAAAAATTGGCTTATTTTGTAATGTTCAGGATGGTAACGTTATTCAGGCCATAAATGCTAATTCTATATATGAAGTTCCAATAAATTTTAAAAATGAAGGCCTAGATAAACGAGTCCTTGAATATTTTAATTTAGATACAGGTAAAGAAATTGATTTAAAGATGTGGTCTCAAGTGTCAAAACATGTTTTAGATCCTGAAGGCAAGGTAACAATCGGAATAGTAGGCAAATACACTGGTCTAGCAGATGCTTATAAATCACTGAATGAAGCCTTAAGTCATGGCGGAATATTCAACAATGTTCGCGTAGAATTAAAATGGATCGAGTCAGAGTCCCTTAATGAGTCAAATGTATTTGAGCATTTGTCTAATTGTGATGGTATTTTGGTCCCGGGCGGATTTGGTGAGCGGGGCGCAGAGGGCAAAATTGCAGCAATAAAATTTGCTCGAGAAAATAATACTCCATATTTTGGCATTTGTTTTGGAATGCAATTAGCTGTTATTGAGATGGCAAGAAATATTTTAGATATCAAAGATGCAAATTCCAGTGAGTTTTCAAACTGTTCAAATTCTATTGTTGGCTTAATGACTGAATGGTCTACTTCTGACAACAATAAAGAAAAAAGAACAGAAGAAAGTGATTTAGGTGGCACGATGAGACTAGGCTCTTATGAAGCGCGATTAAAAAAGAATAGTAAAATACACAGTATATACAAAAATGACATCATCAATGAACGACATCGCCATCGTTATGAGGTTAATAATAAGTTTTCGGAAGAATTTGAGAAAAAGGGCGTTATCTTTTCCGGTTATTCCCCTGATGGAGTATTACCTGAAACTGTTGAATTAAAAGAACATCCATGGTTTATAGGTGTACAATATCATCCAGAGTTAAAATCTAAACCTTTTGAGCCTCATCCATTATTTAAATCATTTATAGAAGCAGCGAAAAATAAAACACAATGAACGTCGAGATTAAATTAGATGATTTTTCGTTTTCAAATAGTAAAAAGATAAATATTATAGCTGGTCCTTGTGTACTTGAGTCTAAAAGCCATGCCCAAATGATGGTTGAAAAACTTCTTGATATTACCTCAAAATTAAACATTAATTTTATTTATAAAACATCTTACGATAAGGCAAATCGAACGAGTTTAG
>CABZHO010000037.1 GCA_902525595.1 uncultured Pelagibacteraceae bacterium
GTTGGTGGAGTTCTGTCAATTGTTTGTGGTCTATTTGTATTTGTATCAATTTTAACTTATTCACCTTTTGATCCTAACTTTAATAATTTAACTTCATATGAAGTTTCTAATTTTGGTGGGATGATTGGAGCTAATATCTCAGAGATATTACTTCAAGTATTCGGCTATAGTAGTCTTATAATCTGTATTGTCTTAGTCAGTTGGTCTTACAAACTGATTTTCGTTAAAAATTTAAGATTTTTTGGTTTGAACTTTTTATTCTTACCAATATCGATACTAATTTTATCAATTTTCTTTGAAACACTAAATTTGTTTAGAACAAATGGTTTTGTTGCCGAGTCCATTATTAATTACTTGTACTCTAATGGACTCTCTTCGGATGGTTATATTTTTTATATTTTAATCTTTTCTGTATTAGTATTCTTATTGCTTTCAATCTTTCTAACTATGGGACTAAGCATAACTGAATGGAAAAATATTATTAATTTAGTTGGTCGTACCTGTTTTGTTGGGATAAAATTTTTAGGGAAAATAACAAATTTAAAAATACCATCCTTTAATTTTTTAAAATATCGACCAGGGTCGCACAAATATGAAAGTGAAGTCAAAAACATTGAGCCAAAGATCGATTTTGATATTTTAAAAGACCAGCCTGTTAATTCTTTTGCTGAGAACAATAAAGTAGAAGAAAATATTGTCACTCAGCAAGATGAGATATTTATTGATGAGGATGTCTACAGAACGCCAGAAATTGATATTCTCTCAAAGCCCGATGGCAACAGTACAAAATTTATCAAACAAGAAGAGTTAAACTTTAATGCTGAAAAATTAAAAAATGTACTGACAGATTTTAAAATCGATGGCGAAATTATAAGAGTTTCACCTGGACCAATAGTTACTATGTATGAACTTCAACCAGCGCCTGGTATAAAAGCCTCTAAAATTATTACATTGTCCGATGATATTGCCCGAAATATGAGCGCGATGTCAGCTAGAGTTGCTATAATCCCTGGCAAAAATGTTATTGGAATCGAAATTCCAAATTCAGTAAAAAACCCAGTTTATTTAAGTGAACTTTTTAGAAATGAGAAATTTATTGCAAATGATAAAAATTTAATACTTGCTCTTGGTAAAGATATTAGTGGTAATGCTATTTTTGCTAATCTTGAAAACATGCCACATCTTTTGATCGCTGGAACAACTGGTTCAGGAAAATCAGTCGGCATTAATGTAATGATTACTTCTATATTGTATAAACATTCTCCTGACGACTGTAAGTTTATTCTAATTGACCCCAAAATGTTAGAGCTTTCAGTCTACGAAGGCGTACCCCACCTCATCACACCTGTTGTCACTGATCCAAAAAAAGCAATCGTTGCTTTAAAGTGGGTCGTAAGAGAAATGGAGTCACGATATAAAAAAATGTCTTTGTTGGGAGTTCGAAATATAGAAAATTACAATCTTAGAATAGCGGAAGCGATAAAAAAATCTGAAAAAATTACACGCTCTATTCCCTCTGGAATTGATCCTGAAACAGGGCAACCACAAACACAGCAAATAGAAATTGAAAATAGAAAGATGCCTTTTATTGTGGTAGTGGTTGATGAAATGGCAGACCTGATGATGGTTGCTGGTAAGGAAATTGAACACACAATTCAGAGATTATCACAAATGGCGAGGGCTGCAGGTATTCACTTAATCATGGCTACCCAACGACCTAGTGTAGACGTTATAACGGGAACTATAAAGGCTAATTTTCCAAGCAGAATTAGTTTTCAAGTCAGTTCAAAATTTGACAGCAGAACAATTCTGGGTGATGAAGGAGCAGAAAGACTTCTTGGTAAAGGAGATATGTTGATGATGACAGCCGGTGGTATGACAACAAGAATTCATGGGCCGTTTATATCTGATAATGAAATAGAAAATATTGTAAAATCATTACAGAGACAAGGCCGACCTGAATACGATGAAGAGATTTTAAAAGAGGATGAAGAAAATATTGATGTCTCTATTTTAAACGAAAATGATAAGGATGCATTATTACAAGACTCACTTGAGATTATTAAGAAAGAAGGAAAGGCATCCACCAGTTTACTACAAAGAAAATTACAAATAGGCTATAACAGGGCTGCGAGAATTATGGACCAATTGGAAGAAGAAGGATATATTGGTTCCGCAAACCACGTTGGTAAAAGAGAAATAAATTTTGACAAACTTAGCTCTTGATAAGTTAAATTACATTACTTGTTTTATATTATTCTCTCTCATATCAAACACTGTAGCAGAAGAATCTATTCTCAATAAAATACAAGACAACTGGAATAATACAAAATCAATGTCTGGTAGATTTATTCAAATTGTTGATAATAGTGAAACGAAGAATGGTAACTTCTATTTTCTTAAGCCATATTTAGCAAAATTTACTTACGATAACCGGAGTGAAGACATCATCACAAATGAAAATTTATTAAGAATAGTAGATAAAGAAGGTTATCAAATTGATAGTTATTTGATTGGAAACCATATAATGAAGAGTCTCTTGTCTGATAAGACTAATAT
>CABZHO010000038.1 GCA_902525595.1 uncultured Pelagibacteraceae bacterium
GCATATGATCCTGAACAATATCAGAGTGAGCTCTCAACTAAAGATCCTGGATATAAAAAATGGAATCAAAAGGATATTTAGACTTTTATTCTTTACTCTTTTGATGAACTTTTCTAATTATGGTTTAACTGAAAACATTGATGTCGCGCCACTTATTAATCTTGAAGAATTAAAACCATCCTATGACGAGGCGATTGAGAGTACAGAAGATGATAAACTTGGCACTGAAAATGATTCAATTCAATATAAATCAGAGACTATAAATAATCTTCAAGCAAGTCTCAGTATACTTAATAAAATTACTGCTGAGGTAAATAAGTTAACAATAAATCTAAAAGAAAATTATGAATATGAAGATCTTAGAATCTACATCATTGATTGTTACAAAAGGAGACAGCTATATATTTAAATATTTATAATAATGAGTCTAATGAAAAAATATTTAATGGTTGGATGATAAAATCCTTACCATCAATTTCTTCCATGGAACATCCAATTTATGACATTTGGGTTGATAATTGTGAGGGTCTATAAACTGTCAATATTATTTTCAAGCCAGTTGATTGCAACAGCGCCACTTTTAAATTCATTTGATGCAAGAATTTTTTTATGCAATTGAATATTTGTTTCAATACCATCAATAACTATCTCATTTAAGGAACGCAACGCTCTTTTAATAGCGTGATTTCTTGTTCTTCCAGTGACAATCAATTTTGCTAATAGATTGTCGTAATAATGAGGCACTGTATAACCAGAATAAATAAATGTATCTAAACGAATACCATTACCCGCAGGCGGGTGGTACATCTCTATTTTTCCTGCTGAGGGTCTAAAATTAATTGGACTTTCAGCATTAATTCTACATTCTAATGAATGTCCTAACGGTTTAATATTTTCTTGATTTGTGAATATTTTATCTCCTGATGCTACACAAATTTGTTCTCTCACTAAATCTACTCGTGTTAGCATTTCGGTAATTGGATGTTCTACTTGAAGCCTTGTATTCATTTCCATGAAATAAAATTCACCATTAGAATAAAGAAACTCTAAAGTGCCTAATCCAAGATATTTCATTTGCTGCATAGCATCGATACATATTTTAAATAATTTTTCTTTTTTTTCTTGATCAATTTGAGGCGCTAATGCTTCTTCAATAACTTTTTGATTTCTTCTTTGAACAGAGCAATCTCTCTCATGTAGATGCAAATAATTACCATGATTATCGCAGATCACTTGAACTTCAATATGTCTAGGAGAGTCAATGAATTTCTCTATATAGATGGCATCGTTACCAAAAAAAGATAGCGCTTCTTGCTTTATAATAGGTAAGGCTTTTTTTAACTCGTTTTCATTATGAACTACTTGCATGCCTCGACCACCACCTCCTGCACTTGCTTTAAGTAAAACTGGAAAACCAATCTTATGAGAAATAATTAAAGCATCTCTTTCACTAACAATTTCGCCATCTGACCCAGGAACAGTTGGCACCCCATATTGTTCCATAATTTTTTTTGCCTGTATCTTATCGCCCATCATTTCTATATGACCGAATTTTGGTCCAATAAAAGTTAAATTATGGTCATCCAACATTTTTGCAAAAGAGGCATTTTCAGATAAGAAGCCATAGCCTGGATGAACTGCTTGAGCACCCGTAATTTCACATGCAGCAATTAATGAATGCTTGTTTAAATAACTTTTATTAACAGGGTTTGGTCCAATACAGACACTTTCATCTGCAATTCTTACATGCATTGAATCTGCATCAGCTTCACTATGCACCGCTACAGTAGAAATACCAAGTTCTTGACATGCTCTATTTATTCTAACTGCGATTTCTCCTCGATTAGCAATTAGAACCTTATCAAACATTTATCCAATCAGCATTAGAGGTTGACCAAATTCAACTGCCTGTTCATTTTCAACTAAAAGCTCTAATACTTTGCCCTGTAAACTTGATTCAATTGGATTCATAGTTTTCATAGCTTCAACAATTAGTAAAGTTTGTCCAGATTTAACCTGATCCCCGACATTAACAAATTTATTAGCGCCTGGTTCAGGCTGTAAGTATACTGTTCCAACCATTGGAGATTTAATAGCTCTTGGATCATTACTGTAATCATCAGCATCCTTTTCATCAGCCTCAATTGATGAGGCAGAAGATGACACTATTGTATTCTGAGCCCGCGCTGCCTTTGAAACTGAAACTGAAAAGCTTCCTTCAGAGTATGAGATTTCAGTCAAGTTCAGGTCGTCAAGCAGCTTAGCAAGTTCCTTTATTGGTTTTTTATCTATACTTTTTTTTGTTTTATCGCTCATATTATTTAATTTTATAATAAATTTATTATTCCATCAACTGCTAGCAAATAACCATTTGCGCCAAAGCCACAAATAATTCCGTTGACACCCTTACTAATAAATGAATGGTGCCTAAAATCTTCTCGTATAAAAAGATTGGAAATATGAACTTCGATTTTGGGTGAT
>CABZHO010000039.1 GCA_902525595.1 uncultured Pelagibacteraceae bacterium
ACTTTCACAAATCTTTTTTAGAAAGATTATTAATTCCTCTGGTTCCACTCTCTTTAAATCATAACGTTGACATCTTGATAGGATAGTTGTGGGAATTTTCCGTACTTCGGTTGTAGCAAAAATAAATTTTACATGAGGCGGTGGTTCTTCAAGAGTTTTTAATAAACCATTAAAGGCTGCAGTAGAGAGCATGTGAACTTCATCAATAATATATACTTTAAACTTTGATGAGACTGGTGCGTACTGAACACCGTCAATCAATTCTCTAATATCTGCGATACCTGTCCGTGATGCCGCATCCATTTCATAAACATCAACGCTTCTTGACTCGGTAATAGAAATGCAATTATCACAAATTCCGCATGGCTCAATCTCTTCCTGATGATTGATATTTTGGCAGTTCAGTGATTTTGCAATAATTCTTGCTGTCGTTGTCTTTCCAACACCTCGAACGCCTGTAAGCAGATAGGCATTAGCAACCCTGTCCATTTGAATAGCATTTCTAATGGTTTGTGACATAAGGTCTTGGCCAATTAATTCACTAAATTTAAGAGGACGGTATTTTAATGGTATTGGTAAATTATGTTGTTTATTCATCAGTTTGCATTTTTAGTGGGAGATTAAAGTAACCCAAATATCATCGTTACGGCTGCTTCCTTTCAGACCTGACCGGATTGGCGAATAACTTGTCTACTCAATCTCCCAAAATATTGTAACATAATGGATCTTAAATGTTGTTGAATAAATAAGGAAAAAATGAATAAAATTATCTTTGCTAACAACCCCCTGGATAGATCGTCAAACCTTCGGTCTGATAAAGAATGGCAAAGTTCAAGTATAACTGACGAAAATACTTGTTTTGTATTATTTAATTCTGGAAAGCCTCTTATTCGAGTAAGTCGTGAGCCTGGTAAAAACTCGAAAATTTATTTAGCCCATTTTAACAAAGTAGAAAAATATTTAGACAAGTCATATACGGTATTTTTAGGCAGGCTTGAAAACCAAAATTATTACGCAATTGATACTGGTGGCCAAAAAGAGACTGTTTCGATCTCTGAATTTGATGAGGGTAAATTCATTGACTTGAGGTCTATCGCCCAAAGTATCTCTCCAGAGGAGACGGGCATATTGGCTCAAGCGAAATCAATGATGGACTGGAACAGAAGCCATCAATATTGCAGTAAATGTGAAAGTTCAGAGCTTAGAGTTGTTGACTCTGGATGTAAAAAAATTTGTGACAAGTGTAAAACAGAATTTTTTCCAAGGGTTGATCCAGTTGTGATAATGCTTCCAATTTTTAATGAGCGATGTCTTTTAGGTAGGCAAAAAATATTTCCACCTAGAATGTTCTCTGCACTAGCAGGATTCTTAGAACCTGGTGAAACGATTGAAGACGCAGTAATCAGAGAAGTTAAAGAAGAAGTTGGACTTGATGTAAGCAAAGTAACATACAAATTTACTCAGCCTTGGCCTTTTCCCTATCAACTAATGATTGCTTGTTTTTGTGAGGTCGAAAGTGAAACCACTAAACTGGATGAAGACGAAATTGAAGAAGCGGTTTGGTTGTCTCGAGAGGATCTTAATAGAATTTTTGTTGGAAAAAGTCCTGACCGAATTTGGATTCCGCCTGCAATGGCAGTTGCACACCAGTTAATAGTATCTTGGATGCATGAAAAATAATCTAATTATTCCTGTATGCGTGCTTTGGGTAGACACCTAAAACTTCGAGTTTATCAGTATAAAAAGATAATTCCTCTAATGCTCCCTTAACAGCACTATCATCTGCATGACCATCTAAATCAATATAGAACTGAGCTTTATTAAAATCTCCGTCCACAATAAAGCTTTCGAGTTTTGTAAGATTAACTCCGTTAGTAGCAAATCCCCCTAGGGCTTTATATAAGGCAGAGGGAACACTCTTAACTTCAAATATACAACTCGTTAAATAGGATAAGCTCTCATCTCTTTGTTGCTGAAGATTTTTTGACATGATTAAAAAACGAGTGGTATTATTTTTCATATCTTGAATATTGGATTTAATGATCTCTAGATCATACGTAATTGAGGCCAAATCTGAGGCAATCGCTGCATCCTCTTTTGTACCTTGTTCACTTATAAACTTAGCAGATCCAGCTGTATCAGCCATCACAATTGGCTGCAAGCCGAGTTCTTTGATAACAGTTTGGCACTGTCCGATTGCCATCGCGTGACTGCGCACACATTTAATATCGCCGAGTGATGTACCTTTTTTTACAAGTAATTGATGTTTAATTTCCTGAAAATGCTCAGCATAAATTTTTAAATCTGATCCTCCAAGAAGATAGTGTATATCAGCCACTCTGCCTGCAACCGAGTTTTCTACTGGTATCATTGCTAAATC
>CABZHO010000040.1 GCA_902525595.1 uncultured Pelagibacteraceae bacterium
ATGGCATATATAAATGCGACATTCAATAATACTATGATTACTATCACAGATGAGCAAGGTAACAGTATTGCATGGTCATCTGCAGGGGTTAAGGGTTTTAAAGGATCAAGAAAATCAACACCGTATGCAGCTCAAATAGCTGCAGAAGATGCTGGCACAAAAGCAAAAGAATTTGGATTAAAAAATTTGCAAGTGTTTGTTAAAGGTCCAGGCGGAGGGAGGGAATCAGCTTTACGGGCTCTTCAAGCAGTTGGTTTTTATATAACATCAATTAAGGACACAACACCAATTCCGCATAATGGGTGTAGGCCTCCTAAAAAAAGAAGAGTTTAGAACATAAGAGGAAATGAAATTATGAGTATAATCAATAATTGGCAAGCACTAATTAAACCTTCAAAATTAAAACTGGTTAATGATGAAGTGTCACAGTACAAAGCAACACTTGTTGCTGAACCACTTGAAAGAGGTTTCGGCCTAACGCTTGGTAATGCTTTAAGAAGAGTATTGCTTTCTTCATTACAAGGAACAGCTGTCACAGCAATTAAAATTGATAATGTGTTGCATGAATTCTCGTCAATTGACGGTGTAAGAGAGGACGTCACAGATATTGTACTAAATATTAAGTCACTTGCACTTAATATGCATTCAGAGGGTGTTAGAAAAATGAACTTAAATGTTACTGGGCCTGGCGAGATCACTGCTGGGATGATTAATACACCGTCAGAAATTGATATAATTAATCCAGAATTGGTAATTTGCAATCTTGATGATAATACTGAATTTAATATGGAATTAACAGTCGCTAAGGGTAAAGGGTATGTTGCTGCTGAATTTAATAAACCTGAAGATGCTGCAATAGGTCTCATTCCAATAGACTCTATATTTAGCCCAGTCAAACAGGTCTCATATAGTATTGAAAATACACGTGAAGGAAAAGTTTTAGATTACGACAAACTTATAATGACAATTGAAACTAATGGATCTGTTTCACCAGAGGACTCAATTGCTTTTGCAGCAAGGATTGTTCAAGATCAGTTACAATCATTTATCAATTTTGATGAACCAGAAGAAATTCAAGAGGAACCTGATACATTAGAACCTCAGTTTAATAAAAATCTATTAAGAAAAGTTGAGGAATTAGAATTATCTGTAAGGTCAATGAATTGTTTGAGAAACGATAATATTATTTATATTGGTGATTTAGTTCAAAAAAGTGAGATTGAAATGCTCAGAACTCCAAATTTTGGTCGTAAATCATTAAATGAAATTAAAGAAGTTTTAGGAACAATGTCACTGTATCTTGGAATGGAGGTGCCAAACTGGCCTCCAGAAAATATTGAGGAACTTGCAAGAAAAATTGAGGATCCATATAACTAATAATGAGACACGGCATTGCAAAAAGAAAGTTAAACAAGACTTCTTCTCACAGGATTGCCATGTTGGAAAATATGGCAGTTTCATTGATAAAGCATGAAACTATAAAAACAACCTTACCAAAAGCAAAAGAGCTACGACCATTTGTTGAAAAAATTATTACAATGGGTAAAAAAAATAAACAATCGTCAAGGATTAATGCTTTTAGTATTCTACGTGATAAAGAAGCTGTAGGAAAAGTTTTTAATGATTTATCTGAGAGATTTAAAGAAAGAAGTGGCGGTTATTGTAGAATAGTCAAAGCTGGCTTTCGTTCAGGAGATAATGCACCCATGGCATTTATCCAATTGCTAGATCAAGAGAGCTAGCCTTACCATTTTAGTAAATAAAACAGCCATTTAGGATTGTGAAACCCAAAAACATAATTCTAGTTGATGATTCCTCAGAAGGTTTAAGAATTGATAAGTATTTAAAAGATAAATTAAATTTACCTTTTTCACTTCTACATAAGGAGTTAAGAAAAAAAAATATACTTATTAATAATAAAAAAGTAGCTGGAAATTATAGGTTACTAAAAAATGATAAGGTATATTTATACCGGGAATTTAAGCTGTATATTAATGATGATTTTGAGCAAAAAAATATTTCATTCTCACTAAAAAAAAAAATAAAAGATTCGATAGTTTTCAAAGACCGTAATTTTCTTATTTTAAATAAATGGGGAGGTATTGCAAGTCAAGGTGGCTCAAAAGTCAAGGTCTCAATTGATGATTTAATAAAATTATTAGGGTCTAGAAATGATAAACCTAAGTTAGTGC